>MHZX01000124.1 GCA_001828935.1 Rhodocyclales bacterium RIFCSPLOWO2_02_FULL_63_24 | reverse complement strand
CGATGTCTCATTCATGGCGACTGTTCCTCCCACCACTGGCGGTGCCGGGCGAAAAATGTCTCAGAGGTGGATGAGGTCTGGGTGCCCTGGCCGTTGCGCGCTCGCTCCAACACCAGAAATTGTCCGGGGGCGTTGTAAAACAATGTTTGACATCATGGCCAATCGGAGTCAGTATTCTGCCTTGGACAGTAAGGAGAAGACCATGGAAACCGCCATTCGCAAACTGGGTAACAGCGCTGGCATTATCTTGCCGGCCGCTTTGTTGCGCTCGCTCAAGTGCGAGGTTGGGCAAATCATCGAGATCGAGGTTGAGGATGGCCGTCTGGTGGTGACGCCGACGAGGCGCAAGCGCTACACCGCGGCAGAGTTGAATGCCCAATGCAATCGACGGACGCCGATGCCGGAGGATTTGGTGGCGTGGGACCGCGCGCCATCTGTCGGTAGTGAAGCCCTGTGAGGCAGAAGTTCAGGCAGGGCGACATTGTGCAGGTGACGCTTGATCCGGTGCTGGGAAGTGAAATCCAGGGAAGGCGCCCGGTACTTGTGCTATCGAATGCGGAGTTCAATAGAGATGGCCGGGCGCTGGTGGCGGCTATTACGCAGGGCGGCAATCTGGATCGAATCAGAGGCTGGGCCGTAACGCTGATGGGCGCGGGAACAAAGACGCAAGGAGCAGTCGTCCTGAGTCAGTGCCGGATGATCGATCTGGAGGCGCGGGCGGCGAAACGGATTGAAGCCGTGCCGCAAGCCGTTATCGAGGAAGCGCTTGCCAAATTGCAAGCGGCAATTGATTCAGAATGAAGCGACACGGGGCCGGCTTCTATTTGTCGCGCATGAATGCCGGGTATCCAAGGCCCCGTCACGGCCAGCAGAAAGGCGCCACCGCAAATTGATTCTCAACCAGCAACGCGCTGACGGCTTCACCCTCCTCGAACTTCTCGTGGTGATGGTCATCATCGGCCTCTTGGCCGGCTATGTCGCCCCCCGCTACTTCGCCGAAGTCGGCAAGTCGGAAGTCAAGGTTGCCCGCGCCCAGATCGACGCTTTCGAAAAAGCCCTCGAATCCTACCGTCTCGACGTCGGCCGCCTGCCCACCAGTGAGCAAGGCCTTGACGCCCTGATGACCCAACCCTCCGGCGTCGCCAAATGGCGCGGGCCGTATCTCAAGAAATCCGTGCCCCCCGATCCATGGGGCAAGGCCTACCAGTACAAGCAGCCCGGCGAGCATGGCGACTTCGACATCGTGTCGCTCGGCCGCGATGGCAAACCCGGCGGCCAGGGGGATGACGCGGACATCGTCAACTGGTAGGCTTTCGTCCTTTTCGCAAGACACCCGGTTTATTCCATGCGTTTCACGCTGAAAGCCTACCGCGATACGGAGGGTGTGATCGAGCTTGCGCTCGACGCGGTGGACGCGGGCGCGGCGCGACGCCAGGCCGAAGCGCAGGGCTACCGCGTGCTCTCGACCAACAGCGCAGAAGCTTCGGGCAGGCCGCGCCTGTTTGCAGGCGGCGGCTTTTCGGTGCCGCTCTTCGCCCAGGAACTGCTGGCCCTGCTCGAAGCCGGGCTGGGCCTGGTCGAAACCGTGGCCCTGCTGGCGCACAAGGCACGCCACCCGGACGCGCAAAACATTCTTCAGGATCTGCAACGTCGCGTCGGCGAGGGCCGCAGCTTTTCGCAGGCGCTGGAGGCAATCCCGGCTTTTCCGCCACTGTTCGTCGCCACGGTGCGCGCCAGCGAACGCAGCGGCCATCTGGCCGATGCCTTGCGCCGCTATCTCGCCTATCAACGCCAGCTCAATGCCCTGCGCGACAAGGTGCTCGCCGCTTCGGTGTATCCGCTGCTTTTGGTCGGCGTCGGCGGGCTGGTGGTGCTGTTCCTCCTGGCCTACGTGGTGCCGCGCTTCTCGCGCATTTACGAAGACGTCGGCCGCGCCCACTTGCCGCTGCTCTCGCGCTGGCTGATGCATTGGGGGCAGGTTGCCGGCGACCATGCGCTGGCGTTGGGCATCCTCGCGCTAGTGCTGGCCGGCGGCGTGGTCTCGCTGCTGCGTCGTCCCGCCACCCGTGCCGCGATCGAACGCTGGCTGTGGCGCGTGCCGGCCGTTGGCGAACAATTGCGCATCTATCAATTGGCACGTTTCACGCGCACCCTGGCCATGCTCTTGCGCGGCGGCATTCCGCTGGTCGCGGCGCTGGGCATGGTCGATGAACTGCTGCGCCAGCCGGGCCTGCAAGCCGGGTTGGTACGCGCCCGACAGGCGATCAGCGAAGGCCGTGCCGTATCCGACGCCTTCGCCGCGCAGAATCTCGCCACCGAGGTCGGTACGCGTCTGCTGGTGGTGGGCGAGCGCAGCGGCGAACTGGGCGAAGCCCTGGAGCGCATCGCCGGCTTCTACGACGACGAGATCGCGCGCAGCGTCGAATGGTTTTCGCGTCTCTTCGAGCCGGCCCTGATGATGGGCATCGGCTTGCTGATCGGTGGCATCGTGATCCTGATGTATATGCCGATCTTCGAGCTGGCGAGCAGCATCCAATGAACCGGGACGCGCTGCCGCCCATTCCTGCCGTCAAACTCGCCGAACTGCGGCGCGAGGCGGCGGTGAGCCGTCGGCCGCTGTGGGACGTACTCGAAGAACGCTTGCCCGCCACCCACGGCCAGGCGTTGTTGCGGCTGGGCGCCACGCTGGACCTGGCGACCCTGGACATGGACGGCCTGCATCGCCTGCAACCCGACATGAGCCTGCTGCCGCACACCGAAGCCGCGCGCCGCCACTGCCTGATTGCCCGCGAAGGCGACACCGTGGTCGGCGTCTTGAGCGATCCCTTCGATCTGGCCCTGCAGAGCTGGCTGGAAACCCGCATCGGCGGCGTACTGAGTTGGCGCCTGGCGCACCCCGCCGATCTTGCGGCCTGGTTTGCCGTAGCCGAGGAACAACTGCGCGCCATCGATGGCGCGCTCGATACCGTGGCCGAGGATGCGGAGCCCGCAGAGAGCGGCACCGATCTCTCGCTGAGCTCGATTGCCGACGACGCAAGCCCGGTGGTGAGACTGGTGAATTCGACGGTGTTCGACGCGCTGCGCGCCGGCGCCAGCGACATCCATCTCGAAACCGCGGCGGGCGGCTTGGTCGTCAAGTACCGCATTGATGGCGTATTGACCCAGGTGGCCCAGGTCGCCGGACGCGAGACGGCGGAGCAGGCCGTGTCGCGCATCAAGGTGATGGCGGAACTCGACATCGCCGAACGGCGCATCCCGCAGGATGGCCGCTTCAAGCGCTCGATCCAGGGCCGCGAGATCGACTTCCGCGTGTCGGTAATGCCCAGCCTGTTCGGCGAGGACGTGGTGATCCGTCTGCTCGACAAGCGCAGCCTGAGCGAAGCGGGGCAGGGCCTGCGCCTCGACGGCCTGGGCTTCGACGCCGAAACCCTGGGGCGCATCCGCAAACTCGCCCGCGAACCCTATGGCATGCTGCTGGTGACCGGACCCACCGGCAGCGGCAAGACCACCACGCTGTACGGCGCGCTGACCGAGATCAACAGCGGCCAGGACAAGATCGTCACCATCGAGGACCCGATCGAATACCAGTTGCCCGGCATCCTGCAAATCCCCGTAAACGAAAAGAAGGGCCTTACCTTCGCCCGCGGCCTGCGTTCCATCCTGCGCCACGACCCGGACAAGATCCTGGTCGGCGAAATCCGCGATCCCGAGACCGCGCAGATTGCCATCCAGTCGGCATTGACGGGCCACCTGGTGTTCACCAGCGTGCATGCCAACAATGTGTTCGACGTACTGGGGCGATTTCTGCACATGGGCGTGGACACCTACAGCTTCGTCTCGGCCTTGAACGGCGTCCTGGCCCAGCGCCTGATGCGCGTGGTCTGCCCCGAGTGCGCCGCGGCTTGCGCGCCGACCTTTGAGGAACTGGCCGATGCCGGCATTGCCGCCGAGGCGGCGCGACAGATGCAGTTCCGCCGCGGTCGCGGCTGCGGCCATTGCCGCGGTACCGGCTACAAGGGCCGGCGCGCGATCGGCGAAGTGTTGCGTTTGTCCGACGAACTGCGCGAAATGATTGTCGACCGCGCCCCGATCCGCCGCATCAAGGAGGCCGCGCGCGCCAGCGGCACGCGCTACCTGCGCGATTCCGCGCTGGCCATGCTTGCCGCGGGCGACACCACGCTGGAGGAACTTAACCGTGTCACTTTCGCCGACTAGCCGCGCCGGCTCAGGGCTGGCAATCGGACTGTGCCCCGAGGCGGTCGGCATCGTGCGCCTGGGCGGCTGGCGTCACGCGCGGGTGGATGGGCAAGAACTGCTCGAAGTGGCCGAGCCAAGTGCCGATGGCATGGCGGCGCTGACCACGCTTGAACACTGGCTGCAACAGAATCGGCGAACGCCGGCGGGCTTGCGCCGCTGGTTTCCGGCTCCGGCCAATGTGGTGCTGTCCGATCGCCTGGTGCGCTATGCCCGCATTCCCTGGGCAGGCGGCGCGCTCTCCCGAAACGAGGAAGACGCGCTGATCCTGGCGTGCTTCGAGGAACGCTACGGCGACATGAGCGCCTGGACTGTGCGTAGCGAAACCGGCCGCTACGGAGACGGGCAACTGGCCGCCGCCGTGCCGAGTATGCTGATGGCGGGCTTACACCGCGTGCTGCAAGCGCATCGCCTTGCCTGTCGCGCCGTGAGCCCGTATTTTGTCGCCTGCTGGAATCGCTGGCGGCGCGATATCGCCAAGGCCAATGGCAAGGTGGATGCAATGTTTGCGGTGACTGAGGCCGGGACCACGATCATCGGTACACTCGATGCGGCGGGCGGCGGTTGGCGTTCGCTGCGCAGTTTGCGCGCCGCAAGCAGCGAATTGCCGGCGGTGCTGGCCCGCGAGGCGGTGCTGTTGAGTCTGCCGGAGCGGCCGGCGACCTGGGTGCACAGCCCGCAATCGGATGCCACCGCAACGGCGGGCGGCAATATTCACGTCCTGTCGACGTCGCCCGGCCTGCCTGCGGTCATCGTTATGGCTCTGAGCGCTGTCGGCCAATGAGACATATCGCCCTCGATTTTTCGGCGCGCCCGCCCATCGGTGTTCGTATCGGCCGGCGTGTCGCGGTGACCGTGCTGGTAGTGGGGCTGGCGGCCGGCGGGCTGTGGGGTCTGCGTTATCTCGAACTGCGGCATGAACTGGCCGAATGGCGCGACACCCTGCAGCGCATCGACCGGCGTCGGGCGGGCGAGGCCCGGCGCCAGCCGGCGGAAAGTGCTGCGCGCCTGAAAGCCGAACTGCAGCGCGCCAACCGAGTGATCGAGGCCTTATCCACGCCTTGGGCGGATCTCATTACGGCGACCGAGTCGGCCTACAGCGAAAAGGCGATCCTGATGGGCATCGAGCCCGACACCGAGCGCCGCGAAGTGCGCTTGACGGCTGAAGCCAAGGATCTGCCCGCGATGCTTGAGTATCTCAAAGCCCTGCGCCAGTCGCCGGTGCTGATGGACGCGACGCTCGTCAGCCACCAGATCAATGCCAAGGATTCCCAGCGGCCGGTGCGTTTTGTCGTTACGGCACATTGGTTCGATGTGCCGCCCGAGACCGCAGCAAGCTCGCAGGCAGAGGCCGACGCGGCGCCTGCGGAGGCCGCGCGATGAATCGCGAGCTGCTCAAACGTACGCACTGGCAACTGCGGCGCACGCCGCTACCGGTTGCGCTGGCGACGCTGCTCGGCCTTGTCTTGCTGGCGGGTGCCGTCATCGGCGAGCGCCGGGTGCTGGCGCCGTTGGCGGCGACCGTGACCGATATTCGGCACGAGACCCAGACCCTGCGCAGCCAGGCCGCCCGCCGTCATCAGGCCGAGGCCGGCAGCGATCCGGCGGCGCAACTTGGCGAGTTTTACGGCTTCTTTCCGGCCGAGGCCAGTGTGCCCGAGACGCTGGAGCGGATCTATGCCGCCGCCGCCCAGCAAAATCTCATGCTCGAACACGGCGACTATCGTCTAGCGCCCGATACCGAGGCGCGCTTGCAGCGCTATGACGTCGTGCTGCCGGTCAAGGGCCGCTATGGCGCCATCCGCCGCTTTGTGGCTCAGGTCCTTGAGGACAATCCCAACCTGGCCCTCACGGCGATCAGCTTCTCGCGCCAGACCGCGAGCGACATCGGCGTCGATGCGCAGTTGCAACTGACCATTTTTCTGGCGGCTGAATGATGAAGCGAGCCCGCATCAAACGCATCATGTTGTGGAGCGGACTGGCGCTCGCCGTGACGGCCAGCATTGCCGTGACGGAATCCCCTGCGGATAATTCCGCCGGCGTCGTCGTTGCGGCAAGCGCGCCGTCGCCTGCAGTACAGACGGACGCTGCGCCAGACGCGGCTGCCCCCAAGCTACCTGGACTGGCCCTGCATCGACTCACCCGCAGTCCCTGGGCGGAAAGCGATGCCGATCCCTTCCGTGCCAAGACCTGGTATGTCGCGCCGCCGGCGCCGCCACCGCCGCCACCACCCAAGCCGACGGCGCCGCCGATGCCCTTCAAATACATGGGCGCGCTGGAAGATACCAGCCAGGGCGGCAAGACCCTAGTGTATCTGGCCAAGGGCAATGACTCGTTTCAAGTGGCTGTCGGCGACAAGTTCGCCGACGCCTATCAATTGGAAAAAATCGAACGTGGGCAGTTGGTGATCCGCTACCTGCCGCTGTCAATCCTGCAAACCTTGTCGACAGGTTGGACCGAATGAGCCTCTACTCCCACAAACTGCTGATTCTTGTCCTGCTGGCCGCCAGCTTGTTCGGCTGTGCCGGTGAGCGGCTGCGCGACGAAGGTCTGGATCTGATGTCCGCCGGACGCTACGAAGAAGGGCTCGCCAAGCTCGGCGAGGCGCTCGCCGAAGCGCCGACCAGCGCCGACTTCCGCAAGAATCTTCTGGCCCAGCGTGCCGTTGCGCTGGAGAAGCTGGGTACGGCTGCGATACAAGCCCGCCAGGTCGGCAGAGCTACGGAGGCCGAGACCCTGTTCAAGCGCATGCTGGGCCTGGAGCCGGGCAACGCCCGCGCCCAGGCCGGGCTGGAAGCCTTGGCGCGCGATCGCCGCCACGCCGAAGCGATGACACTCGGCCGTGAAGCGATGAAGGCGGGAGATACCGACCAGGCCCAGCGCCTGACTCGCACCGTGCTGCTGGAAAACCCCGAACATGCCGACGCCCTGGCATTACGCCGCGAACTCGCGGAACAGGAGGCTAAGAAGCAGGCGTCCGAACCAACCCTGAAATCGACCTACACCAAGCCGATCAACCTTGAGATCCGTGACGCCAACGTCAAGATGATCTTCGAATCGTTGGCGCGCAGCACGGGTATCAACTTCATCCTCGACAAGGACGTGCGTCCCGATCTGCGCACCACGGTATTCCTCAGGAACGCCGCAATCGAGGACGCCATCGACCTGATCGTGCAGACCAGCCAGTTGAAGCGCAAGGTTTTGAACAGCAACACGGTGCTGGTTTATCCGAACACGGTGGAGAAGGCCAAGGACTACCAGGAACTGGTGATGAAGGGCTTCTACCTGCAAAACGGCGACGTCAAGCTGGTACAGACCAGCCTCAAGTCCCTGCTCAAGACCAAGGACATCGTGATCGACGAGAAGCTCAACCTGATCGTGGTGAGGGACACCCCGGAAGCCATTCGCCTGGCCGAGAAGCTGATCGCGATGCACGACCTCTCCGAACCCGAGGTCATGCTGGAAGTGGAAGTGCTTGAAGTGCAGCGCTCGCGTTTGCTGAACCTCGGCATCCAGTGGCCGAACCAGTTGACGCTGACCCCGCTGTCAGGCGGGGGCACGCTGACCCTGGACAGCCTCAAGGAGGTGAATTCCTCCCGATTGGGCGCGGCCATTTCGCCGATAACGCTGAACCTGCGGCGCGACCTGTCGGACGCCAACATCCTGGCCAACCCGCGCATCCGTGCGCGCAATCGCGAGAAGGCCAAGATCATGATCGGCGACAAGCTGCCGGTGGTGACCACCACCACCACGGCCACGGGCTTGGTGTCGGACAGCATCCAGTATCTCGACGTCGGCATCAAGCTCGATGTCGAGCCCGATGTACGCTTGAAGGATGAGGTTGTCATCAAGGTCGGCCTTGAAGTGAGCTCGATCGCCAAGGAAGTGCGCACCCCCAGCGGCTCCCTGGCCTACCAGGTCGGCACGCGCAACGCGGCGACGGTGTTGCGCTTGAAGGATGGTGAAACCCAGATCCTCGGCGGTCTGATCAGCGATCAGGAACGTTCCAGCGCGGCGCGCGTTCCGCTGTTCGGCGACATTCCTGTCCTGGGTCGTCTCTTCGGTAGCCAGCAGGACGACAAATCCAAGTCCGAGATCGTGCTGTCGATCACGCCGCGACTGATCCGCAACCTGGCCCTGCCGGATGCGAGCAACGGCGAGTTCTGGTCTGGTACCGAGGCCTATCTGCGCACCAAACCGCTGGCCCTGCAAAACAGCGTGGCGCCCGACTCCGCGAAGGCAAGTGCAGCGGGCGCCAGCGCGCCTGCGGGGGGCCTGCTCTCTGCTTTACGGGCCGAGCCCCAGTCGGCGGCGAAGTCAGCCAGTCTGGCCTGGCAAGGGCCGACCCAGGTCAAGGCCGGTGAGGAGTTCAAGCTGATACTGCGTCTCAAGTCCGACGGCGCGTTGCGCGGCTTGCCCCTGCAACTGGGCTTTGACGCCAAGGCCGTGCAAGTGGTGGACGTGGTCGAAGGCGGCTTCTTCCGCCAGAACGGCGGCGCCACCAGTTTCAGCAAGACCGTTGATGCCGCGGCGGGCAAGGTGTTTGTCAGCGTTTCACGCTCCGAGTCCGATGGCGCGCAGGGTGATGATGCCGCCTTGACGCTGGTGCTGCGCGCTCTGCCCGGTGCTCCGACGGGCGAGTTGCGGGTGCTGCTCGCTTCGCCCATCATTCACGGCGACAAGCCGCCGTCGATCGCGCTGCCGGCACCGCATGCCGTGACCATTGTCCCGTGAAAATACGCGGCTTCACACTGGTTGAGCTGCTGGTGACCCTGGCCATCGTCGGCATCCTCGCCAGTGCTGCGATCCCGATGGCCGAGCTGGCGGTCCAGCGTGGCAAGGAACAGGACTTGCGACAGGCTCTGCGCGAAATGCGCAATGCAATCGACGCCTACAAACAGGCCGGCGACGACGGCCGGATAGCTCGCCAGCCGACAGAATCCGGCTATCCACGCAGTCTCGACGAACTGGTAAGTGGCGTGACCGACGCCAAGGACATCAAGAGTGGCAAGCTGTATTTCCTGCGCAGGATTCCGGCCGACCCATTTGCCGAAGCTACCGACAAGACCGGTGCTGGGGCCTGGGGATTGCGCAGCTATGCCTCCAGCCGGGATGACCCGAAAGACGGCGCCGACGTCTTCGATGTCTATTCGCGCGCGTCTGGCGCAGGGCTCAACGGCGTGCCCTACCGGGAATGGTGAGCGTGAGGCGATTGCACGGCTTCACGCTGGTGGAACTGCTCGTGGTGCTGGCCATCATCGGCACCCTGCTGTCTATCGCCGCACCGCGCTACTCAGGTTCCACCGACCGCGCCAAGGAAGCCGTTCTGAAAGAGAATCTCGCCACCTTGCGCGAGGCCATCGACAAGCACTACGGCGATACCGGTTCGTATCCGGGCTCGCTCGACGATCTGGTGAGCAAACGCTATTTGCGGCGGGTGCCGCTGGATCCGGTGACGGACAGCGCCACGTCCTGGATCTCCGTCGCGCCCGGTGAAGGGAAGAAAGGGGCGATTTTTGACGTCAAGAGCGGTGCGTCAGGCAAGGCTCGCGATGGCACGGCCTTCCGGGATTTCTAGCTGCAGCGGGGAGGGCGGCTTCACCTACCTGGGGCTGCTGTTCGCAGTCGCCCTGGCGGGCATCGTCCTGGCCGCCACAGGCGTGCTGTGGTCGACCGAGCGGCAGCGAGAAAAGGAGCGGGAACTGCTGGCTGTCGGCGAGGAGTTTCGCCGTGCCATCGGCACATACTACGAGCGATCGCCAGGCACGGTAAAGCGCTATCCGGCAAAGCTGGACGACTTGACCAAGGACAATCGTTTCATCACCGTGCAACGGCATCTGCGGCAGGTGTATCGAGACCCGATGACGGGAACAGCGGACTGGGGCGCAATCGCGGCACCGGAGGGTGGGATCATGGGAGTGCACAGTCTTTCAACAGTGACTCCGATCAAGCAGGGAAATTTCCCGCCTCGGTTTGGGGAGTTCGAGGGCAAGCGGTCGATGGCGGAATGGCGATTTGTTTATCGGCCGGTGGTGGTGGCGGAAGGTTCGTCTAAGAACAGCTTGAAAGACTGATTTCATCCTACAAAAAGCATTTGATCCGCAGGTTTCGCCGATTAACGCAGATGGATCAGCGCATTACCCGGTCAGGTCGTACCACCTGCCGGGTGCGCCGTGGGTATCGGCCACTTCGTTGTTTTATCTGCGTAATCTGCGTCATCTGCGGATTGAACTGAGATTTTTAGGTTCATCATCCCAATGGAATCGCCTGCGCACTTTTACAAAAAAACTGTTGCACTGCCCTTTCGGGCATTGCCCATTCACACCGCTGGAAAGCCGGCGATTGGGTGAGGCTTGGTATCGAAAGCGTCTTCGTCCGCCGTTTAGCGATTTTTCCCGCGGTCCCGTCCCGACAGGCTGTGCAGCGCGTTGGCAAGACGCTCCCAGGACTCGCCGAGGTCGTTGTAACCCTTGATCACGCGTTCATTCGACTGATGCAGGCGCGAAACGCTCTCCATGTATTTTTCGAAGGATTCGCCGAGTTGGCTGGAGTCGCTACGGTCGCTCATTGTCTCTCCCCTTTTTTTGGACGGAATGCAACACGACTTCCCTTCAGCAAGTCGGGTGCCAGTGGGGTGGGACTTGAGTCGTAGTTAGGGTGGGGGCCTTAACTCCATAATCTGGATATGGTTTTCATGTGCGGCCGGGACCAGGCCGCAAGCTGGGGCGACGCGCCATTTTCGGGAATTCCTGTTCCCGGAATTCCCGAAAACGAAAAATTTGCGGAATGTGCTTCTCGCTTTGCGCGCCGGGGATTCCCCTTTGGGGGCTGGCGTCAGAACAGGATTACGCCGCGCGCATTGCGCCCTTCGGCGAGATCGGCGAAGGCCTGCGGCGCCTCGTCGATGCGGTAGGTGCGGGTGATCAGCTGATCGAGCTTGAGCCGGCCGCTGCGATACAGACCGATCAGGCGCGGGAAGTCCTGCTGCGGACGGGCTGAGCCGAAATAGCTGCCCTTCAGGGTCTTCTCCTCGAAGGTCAGGCTGGAGGTGCGGATCGTCGTGGTGTCCTTCGGCCCGGCGACGCCCACCACCACCGCCGTGCCGCCCTTGCGCAGGCAGCCGTAGGCCTGGGCCACGATCTCACCGAGGCCGACGCATTCGAAGGCATAGTCGGCGCCGCCTTCAGTGAGTTTCTTCAGCGTCTTGACGATGTTCTCCTCGTTCTTCGGGTTCACCGTGTGGGTGGCGCCGAACTGCTGCGCCATGTCGAGCTTGGCATCGGCGGTGTCGACTGCGACGATGATGCGCGCGCCGGCAATCGCACAGCCCTGGATCGCGTTGAGGCCGACGCCGCCGCAGCCGAAGACCACCGCGGCCGAGCCCGGTTCCACCTTCGCCGTGTTGACTGCGGCGCCGACCCCGGTCATCACGCCGCAGCCGATCAGCGCGGCCTTGTCGAGCGGCACGGCGGCATCGATCTTGACCAGGTTGTCGACATGCAGCGTGGCGTATTCGGCCATCACGCCGCAGCCGGAAAAGATATTGACCGGCTGGTCGGCGGCATCCTTGAAGCGCGTGCTGCCGTCGGGCAGCGTATAGCCGGCCTTGGCCGCCTGGTCGCAGAGTTGCGGGCGGCCGGTCTGGCAGTAGCGGCATTTGCCGCACATGCTGACGAAGGAACTGACGACGTGGTCGCCGAGCGAAAAACCCGTGACACCTTCGCCCACGGCGACGATGCTGCCGGCGCCTTCATGGCCGAGCACCACGGGCGGCGGGAAGGGGATGGTGCCGTTGGTGGCGGAGAGATCGCTGTGGCAGACGCCGCAGGCGGCCAGCTTGATCATTACCTCGCCGCGCTGCGGCGCATCGACGCTGAGGGTTTCGACGACGACGGGTTTGCCGATTTCACGGCAGATTACTGCGCGGGCTTGCTGGGTCATTGCGCTGCTCCTTGAGTAGGCGTCATTCCTTGTACCAGACCAGTTGCTGGGTGGTCGCCAGCAGCGTGTCGCCGCCGGCGCCGCCCCAGACCTGGCCCTGATGGTCGAAGTGGCCGTCGCTGAAGGCCTGGGCCTGGGCCACGGTCAGCAGCGGCGCCGCACCATGGCCGGCGAGGACTTCCTCGCCGGCATGGAAATAGATATTGATCGATACGGTGCCGATCGGCACGAACTCCGGCCGGCGCAGGAAAATGCGCGGCAGGAAGCTGTCGCAGAAGGCCGTCAGCGAAGCGAAGTCGAGCGGTCGCGGGGGGACGTCGGAGACCCAGACGTAGCTCAGGCTGTCTGGATTTTCCGCGAAGGGCGTGCCGCGCACGATGCGGAATTCATAACGCTGGAGGAAGCCGGTGGCCTTGCGTGGTGGCGCCGGCGGACATTGGTCGGGGGGCGGCACCGCGGGGCGCGCGGCTTCGACATGGCTCCACGTGTCGCGGCGCAGGGCGCAGATGGCGATCGCCAGGGCCAGCACGCGCGGCCCCTGCGAGAGGCGGATCTGCCAGTGCTGGCTGCTGCGATTGGCGCGCACCAGTTCGGTCTCGATGACATAGTGGCCGACTTCGATCGGCGCGATGTAGTTGATGGTGAATGACAGTGGGCTGCCGCGACGCTCGGGCTGGTCGAGCATGGCCTGCATCATCGCCGCCGCCGTGATGCCGCCGTAGGGGCTGACCATGTTCCAGTAGTCTTCGCTGGTGCGGCCGTGCCAGCGGCTGGGCGGCTCCGCGGTCAGCGCGAGGGCGGCGTCGAAGGGGTGCCGGGTCACTGGACTGCTCTCCCCCCAGCCCCCTCGCCAAGCGAGGGGGTGACTGCGGTTCGCCGCTGCGCGGCTCCGGGCAATGACTGGCGCCCCTTCGGGCGGCCGTGCGGGGCGCTCATGTTCATCCTAAAAACCGCAGTTGCCGGATTCCGTTTGCATTATTCCGAGCAAGCGGAGGGATTTTGGAGGGCCGATGCCAGCGATCGTCT
>MHZX01000123.1 GCA_001828935.1 Rhodocyclales bacterium RIFCSPLOWO2_02_FULL_63_24 | reverse complement strand
TGATTTCAGCCAGCAACGCACGAATTCATCCCGGATCGTGAAATCGGGCCGTCCGACGAACTCAAGTCCGACAGGCTGCTAGGTGTGGCGAAAAGCCCGCAGCTGTCATGTGCCACTCCCAAAGCAAGCGCGAGTGGTTCGTCCGCGGACCGCTCTTTCCTCATGAACTATGGCCGGCAATGGAGTTGCACAGCGACACCGACGCTTTTGAGCTGCTCTACTCGCCTCAAGCTCAGGGCAAAACTTCTGTTCGCCAAGAACCGGGAGCCCGTTGGCTCACCGGTCGCGGGGCGTACAACCTCAAAGTCCAGGCGCAATCTGTCAAGGTGTCTGATGGAGTGGTTGTTAGTATCGTCGCCCTGGATACTTGATATTGTTTGTTGAAACAATCACGCCACTTCCGCTTCGGGTTGAGTGCCCCCCGTCAGTTTGAGTGAAGCGAACACTCGTATTGGCAATTAACAGCGAATGTCTGGTTGCCGATCATTAGCAGCTGAGTCAGATTTTGGTCCATTCGTCCGGTCGAACAACCGCCGTACCGTCAGCGCCGACTCCTGACGATCTGCTTCGCAATACTGTGAGCCTGGCTTCAGCCAGTCGACGTGGTCGACGTGGTTGGCGGACTGAAGTCCGCCCTACAGTCCGTCCAGTTCGCCCCACAAGGGAACGGTCATTTCGCCACCGTTGCGCTAGCCGAACCTGCCGGTGATGTAATCTTCCGTCGCCTTCTTCTGCGGCTTGATGAAGATCTGGTCGGTGACACCGAACTCGATCATCTCGCCCAGATACATGTAGGCCGTGTAATCGGAGATGCGCGCGGCCTGCTGCATGTTGTGGGTGACGATGAGGATGGTGACCTTTTCCTTCAGCTCGATGATCAGTTCCTCGATGCTGGCGGTGGCGATCGGATCGAGGGCCGAAGTCGGCTCGTCGAACAGGATGATCTCCGGGTCGGAAGCCAGGGCGCGGGCGATGCACAGGCGCTGCTGCTGGCCGCCGGAGAGATTGGCGCCGAGTTCCTTGAGCCGGTTGCTGACTTCGTTCCACAGCGCGGCGCCCTTCAGCGCCGATTCGACGCGGTCGTCGAGTTCGCTTTTGTTGCGCATGCCGCGCACCCGCAGGCTGTAGGCGACGTTCTCGTAGATCGACTTGGGGAAGGGGTTCGGCTTCTGGAACACCATGCTGATGCGCATCCGCACTTCGATCGGATCGACGCCGGGCGCGAGCAGGTTGGTATTGTCCGGGTAGAGCACGATGCCGCCGCCGGCATAGCGATTGCCGGGATACAGGTCGTGCATGCGGTTGAAGCAGCGCAGCAGCGTGGACTTGCCGCAACCCGAGGGGCCGATCAGCGCCGTCACCTTGCGGTCGTGGATCGGCATCGAAACCCGCTTCAGCGCGTGGAAGGCGCCATAGTAGAAATCAAGGTCGCTGACATTGGCCTTGAGGACGTTGCCCTCGACGCCCGCTTCGTACCTGGTTGGAATCTGCATGGTGCTCACCACTTGATGTTTTTGCGCAAACGATAGCGCAGATAGATTGCCAGGCCGTTCATGGCCAGGGTCATGAAGACGAGAACGAAGCCGGCCGCCGCGGCATTGACGGTAAAGGCCGCCTCGGGCCGCGAGGTCCAGTTGAACATCTGGATCGGCATCACCGTGAAGGGCGCGAAGATCCAATCGAACAGCCCCGCCGGCGGCTCGCCGGTGAAGGGAGCTGGCGGCAGGAAGGCGATGAAGGTCAGCGCGCCGATGGTGATGATCGGCGCCGTCTCGCCGATGGCGCGCGCCATGCCGAGAATCACGCCGGTCAGGATGCCGGCCGAGGAATACGGCAGGATGTGGTCGCGCACCGTCTGCCAGGTGGTCGCGCCGCAGGCATAGGAGCCCTCGTGGATCGCTTGCGGAATGGAGCGGATGGCTTCCCGCGTAGCGACGATGATCACCGGCAGGATCAGCAGCGCCAGCGTCAGGCCGGCGGAAAGGATGCTCTGGCCGAAGCCGAAGTAATACACGAACAGGCCGAGCGCCAGCAGGCCATAGACGATGGACGGAATGCCGGCCAGGTTGCTGATGTTGATCTCGATGATGTCCGTGATCCAGTTCTTCGGCGCGTATTCCTCAAGATAGACGCCGGCGGCGACGCCCAGCGGCACCGCCGCCAGCGCCGTCAGCAGCATCACCAGCACGGTGCCGACCCAGGCCGACAGAATGCCGGCGTTGGCGGCGCGGCGTGATGGGAAGGAGGTGAAGAAGTCCATGCTCAGTCGCGGCACGCCCTCGATCGCCATGTCCACGAACAGGATGGTGAAAGTCAGCACGCCCACCATCAGGGAAAGAATGCCGAGCAAGGTGAAGAACAGGTCCCAGCGCTTGGCGCGGACAATGATGCCGCGGATATTCTCAAGCTTCTGCTCGATGTCCATCTCAGTACACCTCCCGGTAATGCTTGCGCAGCCAGTAGCCGAGCAGGTTGAAGGCCAGGGTCATCAGCAACAGGGTGAGGCCGGCGGCGAAAATGGTCTGGTAGCCGATCGAGCCATGCGGCAGATCGCCCAGCGCCACCTGCACGATATAGGAGGTGATCGTCGCGCCCGGCTCGGCGGGATTGAAGGTCAGGTTCGGCTGCATGCCGGCCGCCACGGCGAGAATCATGGTCTCGCCGACCGCGCGGGAGATGCCGAGGATATAGGCCGAGGCAATGCCTGAGGTGGCTGCCGGCGTCACCACCCAGAGCGCTGTCTGCAAACGCGTCGCGCCCATCGCGTAGGAACCCTCGCGCAGCGCCATGGGCACTGCGCGCATGGCGTCTTCCGAGAGCGAAGCGACGTAGGGAACGATCATGACGCCCATCACCAGACCGGCCGAGAGCAGGTTGAAACCGGGCAGGTCGGGGTAGATTTTTTGCAGCAGCGGCGTCAGGAAAGTCAGGGCGAAGTAGCCATAGACGATGGTCGGCACGCCGCCCAGCAGTTCAAGAAAGGGCTTGGCGATCTCGCGCAGCTTGAAGCCGGCAAATTCGGAAAGATAGATGGCGATGATGGTGCCCAGCGGAATCGCCACCAGCAAGGCCACGGCCGAACTGGTGAGCGTGCCCGAGAGCAGCACCATGATGCCGTAGTGGGCATCGTCGAACAGCGGCGTCCATTGGGTATCGAACAGGAAATCGGAAAGCGGCACCGTCTGGAAGAAAACCCAGGATTCCTTGACCAGCACATAGACGATGGTGACGGTGACGAACACGGAAAACGCCGCGGCACTGAACAGCAGGAACTCGATGATGCGTTCCTTGACATGACGCGATGCCTTCTTGCTCAGCCGGTCGCTGACAAACTCGGTCATAAGGGGTACTTGGACGGGCAGGGTTGCACTCATCGGAAACGGGGCGGATGAAAATGTACAGCAAAAAGCCCCGGAACATCGGTCCCGGGGCGTATCACGGCTGCTTACTTGGCTTCGCGCTTGACCAGTTCGTCGATCTTGACGCCGACCTCGGGCACGCCGCCGAACACGGTGCCGAGCTTCATCTTGTTCACATGCCCGGAGTTGATCTCATAAATCTTGGCAGGTAGCTGAACGTACTTCACTTCCTGGGTCAGCTTGGCGCCGTGCTTCATGTAGAAGTGCACGAACTCCTTGACTTCCGGCTTCTCCAAAGACTTGGCATTGACGTAGATGAAAATCGGCCGCGCCAGGGGCTGGTAGGAACCATCCTCGACCACGGCGGCGGACGGTGCCACGAATTTCTTGCCGTTCCAGATCGCAGCGGCCTTCAGCTTGCCGGCATTCTCGATGTAGTAGGCGAAGCCGAAATAGCCGATGCCGCCCTTGTCGCGGGACACGCCCTGCACCAGCACGTTGTCGTCTTCCGACGCGGTGTAGTCGCCGCGCGAAGACTTTGCCTTGCCGACGATGGCCTCGGTGAAGTACTCGAAGGTGCCCGAATCGGCACCCGGACCATAGAGCTTGAGCGGCAGGTCGGGGAAGCTCGGATCGACCTGCTTCCAGTTGGTGATCTTGCCTTGCGCAGCAGGCTCCCACATGACCTTGAGCTGCTCCGGCTTCATGTTGGCGGCCCAGGTGTTGCTCGGGTGCACCACAACGGTCAACGCGTCGAAGGCCACCGGCAGTTCGACGTACTTGATGCCGGCGGCGGCACAGGCGTCCATTTCCTTCTTGACGATCGGCCGCGAGGCGTCGGAAATGTCGGTCTCGCCGCGGCAGAACTTCTTGAAGCCGCCGCCGGTACCGGAAATGCCGACCGTGACCTTGATGGCGTTCTTTTTCGACTTCTGGAACTCTTCGGCCACAGCCTCGGTAATCGGATAGACGGTCGAGGAGCCGTCGATCTTCACCAGGGCCTGGGCGTAGACCGTCGCCGAAGCGAAAACGCCGGCGACAACAGCAGCAATCTTCATGGATTTCATCAGCAAACTCCTTTATGCAGTGCGGTGTGAAAAACCGAAGTCTAGGCAGCGAATGTTACAGAGCCGTGAAATCGCCCGCCGGAAGATCAATTTTCAATGTTTGAGGTTCGGTCGGAAACGTGACCGGCGCCGCCATCGGGAAGCCGCAACCTATCCGTAACGCGGCGGCAATCAGGCGGTAACCCCGGCTTTCGAGAATGGCGGCGAACCCCAAGAGAACAGGAGAGCGCCATGCATAAGAATCTGATAGAAGCCGCGGTCACCAGCCAGAAAGTCGGTTACAGCGTTGCGCTGGCGCGCAGCGAAGAGGAAGTGCGCGAAGCGCAGCGCCTGCGCTACAAGGTGTTTGTCGAGGAACTCGGCGCCCGCATCCCGACCCGTACGCCGAATCACGACATCGATCTCTACGATGCCTTCTGCGATCACCTGATCGTGCGCGAAAGCCAGGGCGACCGCATCGTCGGCACCTACCGCATCCTGTCGCCCGAAGCTTCGCGCCGCGTCGGCAACTACTACTCGGAGAACGAGTTCTACATCAACCGCCTGCAAAACCTGCGCAATCGCATGGTGGAAGTCGGCCGCTCCTGCATCCATCCCGACTATCGCAGCGGCGCGGTGATCACCCTGCTCTGGGCCGGGCTCGCCGAGTACATGGTGAGCAACAACTACGAATACCTGATGGGCTGCGCCTCGATCGGCATGGCCGACGGCGGACACAACGCCGCCAATCTGTTCAGCCAGATGGACCCGGCGCACATGGCGCCGGCCGAATACCGCGTCTTCCCGCAAAACGGCCTGCCCTTCGAACGCCTCGCCAACGGCCAGCCGGCGCTGATCCCGCCGCTGATCAAGGGCTATCTGCGGGTCGGCGCCTGGGTCTGCGGCGAACCGGCCTGGGATCCGGATTTCAATACCGCCGACCTGCTCTTGCTGCTGCCGATGTCGCGCATGAACCCGCGCTACATGCGGCACTTCGTCAAGCCGGCGGAGCCGCTCGCGGCATGAGTTTGAGCGGAATCGACGCAGCAGTAAGGGATAGCCATGCGCTGAAGGTGCTGATGCTCAGCGACGTCTATTTTCCGCGCATCAACGGCGTTTCCACCTCGATCCAGACCTTTCGCGCCACGCTCGCCGGCCTTGGCGTGCATACCACGGTGGTGGCGCCCGACTATCCGGGCACCGATCCCGCCGCCGACGCCGCGGCGAACATAACGCGCCTGCCGTCGCGTGCCGTGCCGCTGGACCCGGAAGACCGGCTGATGCAATGGCGCGCCCTGGCCGCCCTCGATCGCCGTCTCGGACTCTGTCTGCCGGGGATTCCGCTTCGCGGGCCGGCAAGCGCCGACTCTTGCGGCTTTGATCTGGTGCATGTGCAGACCCCTTTCGCCGCGCACTACGCGGGCCTGCACCTGGCGCGGGCCTGGGGCATACCCTGCATTGCGACCTACCACACGCATTTCGAGGAATACCTGTTCCACTACATCCGCGTCCTGCCCAAGCGCGTGTTGCGCGCCGCCGCGCGCCGGCTGGCCCGGCACCAGTGCAATGCGCTCGATGCCGTCGTCGTGCCCTCGCAGCCGATGGCTGCCACCTTGCGCGACTACGGCGTCACCATGCCGCTGCAGGTAATCGCCACCGGCCTGCCCGAAAGCCAGTTCCTGCGCGGCGACGGCGATCGATTCCGCCGCGCCTGGGACATCGCCCCGGAGCGCAAGCTCGCGCTCTTCGTCGGCCGCGCCGCCTTCGAAAAGAACATCGGCTTCCTGCTCGACATGGTCGCGCTGGCGCGCCGGCAGGTGCCCGAGCTGATGCTGGTGATCGCCGGCGAAGGGCCTGCGCTGCCGGCGCTTCGCCGCCAGGCCGCGGCGTTGCGACTCGATGATCATGTCCGCTTCGTCGGCTACCTGCCGCGCCAGGGCAGCTTGCGCGACTGCTACGCCGCCGCCGACGTATTCACCTTCGCCTCGCGTACCGAAACCCAGGGCCTGGTGCTGCTCGAAGCCATGGCGATCGGCCTGCCGGTGCTGGCCATTGCGGCCCTCGGCGCGGCCGAGATCGTCGCCCCGCAACGCGGCGCCATCGCCGCCGCCGGCACGCCGGCCGGCTTTGCCGCGCAACTCGTGGAGTTGCTCGACCGGCCCGCCACCCTCGCCGCCATGGCGACGGAGGCAGTAGCGTTCGCCCGCGAGTGGGATGCCGCGACCCAGGGCGCCCGGCTGGCGGCCTTGTACCAGGAACTGGCGCGCGCGCCAGCCACCGCACCGCGCGATCTGCCCCAACCCCAAGCCATCCCTGCGAACCCATGAATACCGATCCCATCGCCGAAGAAAGCCCCTTCAAGGGCCAGACCGGCCTGCGCCGCATCTGGAACGCCTTCAACTATTCGCTGTCCGGCCTGCACGCCGCCTACCTCAACGAAGACGCCTTCCGCCAGGAAAGCCTGCTGGCCGCGCTGCTGATCCCGATCGCCCTGGTGCTGCCTCTGCCGGGCACGGCCAAGGCGCTGATGATCGCCAGCATCCTGCTGGTGCTGATCGTCGAACTGCTCAACTCGGCGATCGAAGCCGCGATCGACCGCATTTCGCTGGACCGGCACCGGCTCTCGAAGCGCGCCAAGGACATCGGCAGCGCCGCGGTGCTGATCGCCCTGCTCAACGTGCTGGCGACCTGGTCGCTGGTGCTGTGGTTCTGAGCGCCGCTCGCCGGGCCGTCCCAAGGGCGGCGCAGCCAAACCACGGAGCCGCGCAGCGGCGAACTACCGTCACCCCCTGCCTTGGGCAGGGGGCTGGGGGGGATGGTAGTCCCGTGAGCGCGACATGACGGCGCCCTTGCACGTCGCCATCGTCACCGAGACCTACCCGCCGGAAGTCAATGGCGTCGCCATGACGCTGGAGCGCATGGTGCAGGGCCTGCTGGCGCGCGGTCATCGCGTCAGCCTGACGCGGCCGCGCCAGCATGCGCAGGACGCGCCGCCGGCTACAGCGCGCTATGCAACCACGCTGGTGCGCGGCCTGCCGATCCCCGGCTATGCCGGCCTCAAGTTCGGCCTGCCGGCATCGCGCCTGCTGCGCCGCCAGTGGCGCGCCGAACGGCCCGACGTGGTGCAGGTGGTCACCGAAGGGCCGCTGGGCGCCTCGGCCATCGCCGTGGCGCGCGCGCTGGATATCCCGGTGGTCTCCGAGTTCCACACCAATTTCCACGCCTACAGCCGGCATTACGGCGTCGCCTGGCTGGAAAGACTGGTCGCCGCCCACCTGCGGCGCCTGCACAACCGCAGCCGGATGACCCTGGTGCCCAGCCGCGAACTCGGCGCCGAACTCCAGCGCCGGGGCTACCGCCGCATCCGCGTGGTGGCCCGTGGCGTCGATACCGCGCTGTTCACTCCGACACGCCGCAGCGCGGTCTTGCGCGCCGCCTGGCGAGTGCGCGACGAGGACCTGGTGGTGGCCCACGTCGGCCGCCTGGCGGCGGAGAAGAACCTGCCGCTGGTACTCGCCACCTTCGACGCAATCCGCGCCCACGTCCCCGAGGCGCGGCTCCTGCTGGTCGGCGACGGCCCCGCGCGGCAGCGGCTGGAGCGATCGCATCCGCAGCATATCTTCGCCGGCATGCGCCACGGCGAGGACCTCGCCACCCACTACGCCTCGGCCGACCTGTTCCTGTTCCCGAGCATGACCGAGACCTATGGCAACGTCACGCTCGAAGCGCTGGCCAGCGGCCTGCCGGTGGTGGCCTACCGCATGGCGGCGGCGGCCGAGCTGATCCGCCACGGCGACAACGGCATGCTGGCCGAACCCGGCGCCAGCGCCCAGTTCGTACGCGCCGCGCTCGATCTCGTCACCCGCCCCGGCGCCCTGCGCCAGGCCGCCACAGCCGCCCCGCACAGCGTCGCCGCGCTCGACTGGGAGCGCATCCATGAATTACTGGTGGAGACCCTGCGCGATGCCATCGCCCGCCCCGACATCCCGGCGGCGGACGAATCGCGCCTGGGCTTCCAGGCCGACTGATGCAGGTCCGCTCGATCTTCATCTCCGACGTCCATCTCGGCACCCGCGGCTGCCAGGCCGAACGCCTGCTCGACTTCCTGCGCGACTACGACAGCGAGAACCTGTTCCTGATCGGCGACATCATCGACTTCTGGGCCATGAACCGCGGCATCCACTGGACCGCGGCACAGAACACCGTGGTGCAGAAGATCCTGCGCCGCGCCCGCCACGGCCAGCACGTGATGCTGATTCCCGGCAACCACGACGAGGCGCTGCGGGAATACGACGGCATTTCATTCGGCGACATCGTGGTCTGCCGCGAACATATCCATGTAGCCGCCGACGGTCGCCGCTATCTGCTGCTGCATGGCGACGAATTCGACCAGGTGACACGCTACCATCGCTGGCTGGCGGTGCTTGGCGATCTCGGCTACAACCTGCTGGTGCGCGTAAACGCCTCGCTCTCGCGACTGCGCCGACTGCTGCGTCGCCCCGGCTACTGGTCGCTGGCCGGCTACGCCAAAAGCCGCGTCAAGCGTGCCGTTTCCTTCATCTTCGACTTCGAGGATTCGGTGATCCGCGCCGTGCGCGAGCGCGGGCTCGATGGCGTGATCTGCGGCCACATCCACAGCGCCGCGATCCGCCCGCTGGGCGACGTGGTCTACGTCAATTGCGGCGACTGGGTCGATAGTTGCAGCGCCATCGTCGAGCACCACGACGGCCGGCTGGAACTGGTCCGCGCATGGCAGCCGGTCGCCGCCGCGGTGACCGCGACGCGCCCCAGCGCCGTGTCGCCAGCGCCGACTCTTGAGCCAACCGATCATTTGCAAGGTGGACTGGCGCAACTGAATTCGCAATAGAGGCGAGTTGAGTACGCCCGCATTTCAGCGGAGTGTCGCCTGACGCCCGTTGATGCGGTGGTAGACTGGAATCAAAGCTTCCTAAACCATGGCCCTTGCCGATATTGCGCTCCCACGTCGGCGAGACGACTACCGGCTCTACGTCGTGTTTCACTGTGCGTCGGCCAATCCATCGATTAACATCCTGCGTAATCCTGCAACTCCGGAATGACAGCCTGTTGTCGAGGTCGAGCATTGCCGGCTAAAGGTGAACTCAATCCGGCACCCCGTTGAACTCCAAGAGGAACGCGCCAAGTACGGAGCACAAGTTGAAACTGAATGACAACGAACTGGAAGCGCTGCTGAACGATCTCGAATCGGACCGGGCAGAGCGCAAGGAGACATTCAACGGCGACGCACAGGAAAAGGTCCGGCAGGCGATCTGCGCCTTCGCCAACGATCTGCCGAATCACGCCGAACCCGGTGTCGTCTTCATCGGCGCGCGGGACGACGGTTCCCCCAAGGGCCTTGTCGTAAGCGATGAGTTGCTGCTGACCCTGGCCAGCATCCGCTCCGAAGGAAGCATTCTTCCCATCCCGACAATGACCGTCGAAAAGCGGCAGTTCAAGGGGGCGGAAATGGCGGTTATCACGGTGCTGCCGGCGGACTCGCCACCGGTGAGATACAAGGGCCGTGTCTGGATACGCACCGGCCCTCGCCGCGACATCGCGAGCGCGCAGGACGAACGCATCCTGAACAAGAAAAGGCGGCATCGGGATTTGCCGTTCGATCTTCAACCGGTTTCGTTTGCGAATCTGGCTGACCTCAACCGAGCGACCTTCGAAAGCGAATATCTCCCGGCCGCCGTGGCGGCTGACGTATTGGCCGCCAACCAAAGAACCTACGAAGAGCGCTTGGCCGCCAGCCGCATGGTCGAGTCCACCGACAACGCCACACCCACGGTTCTGGGGTGCATCGTTTTGAGCGCACGGGCGCGTGACCTCGTGTCATGCGACTACGTTCAGTTCCTGCGCATCGACGGAACCAACCTTGCCGATCCCATCAAGGACGAGGAAGTGATCGACGGCCCGCTGGCGCAGATGCTCCGCCGCCTCGACGACAAACTCGAAGCGCATATCCAGACGGCGGTGGATATCAAAGGCTCGGTGGAGCAGCGCTCTCCCGACTACCCTTTGGCGGCCTTGCAGCAGCTTGCGCGCAATGCCTTGATGCATCGCACCTATGAAGCGACCAATGCACCGGTGCGCGTCACCTGGTTCAACGACCGAATAGAAATCACCAACCCTGGCGGCCCTTACGGCATCGTCACCCGCCAGAATTTCGGCAAACCCGGCTATACCGACTACCGCAACCCGAACCTCGCCGAGGCCATGCGTGTGCTGGGGTTCGTGCAGCGATTCGGGGTCGGCATTCAAACCGCACAGCGCGAACTGGCAGCCAACGGCAATCCGCCCGCGGTCTTTGATCCCGAGGACACCCTCGTGTTCGTCACGGTGCGGAGGAAGACATGAGCATTCCGGTACTGAGCTTCTTCAACAACAAGGGCGGAGTCGGCAAAACCTCGCTCGCCTATCATTTGGCCTGGATGTTTGGCGAACAGGGGAAGCGGATTCTTGCCATTGACCTCGATCCGCAAGCGAACCTGACTGCAGCGTTTCTCGACGAAGACCGGCTCGAGGACCTCTGGGAAGACAATCCCGACCAGCCCAACACGATCTTTCGTTGTATTCAGCCCTTGCTTGAAGTGGGCGACATCCAGATCGCCGAACGCATCAAGATCACGCGGGAGATTTCCTTGATTGCGGGCGACTTGGCGCTCTCCGGATTCGAGGATGAGCTGTCCAACCAATGGCCGGCCAGCATGGGCGACCAGAATCTGGTGCGCCCATTCAAAGTGCTAACTGCATTTTGGCAAGTCATGCAACAAGCAGCGGAGGCGCACGATGCAGACTTGATATTGGTGGACGTAGGCCCGAATCTTGGCGCGATAAACCGGTCCGCCCTCATCGCCTCCGATTTTGTCGTGATTCCCTTGGGAGTCGACCTGTTCTCCTTGCAGGGCCTGCGAAACCTCGGCCCGATGCTGCGTAGCTGGCGCACGCTCTGGAAAAAGCGGGTCGACAACTGGACGACGCCGACTATCGCCTTGCCCAAGGGCCTGATGACGCCGATCGGCTATCTGGCCCAGCAACATGGTGTTCGTCTGTCAAGGCCGGTTAAAGCCTACGACCGCTGGCTCAATCGAATGCCCCTGGAGTACCGCCAAAGCGTCCTGGGCAAGAAAGTCTCGAAGGCACCCGCGGTCGCAGCAGACCCGGAGTGTCTTGCCTTGTTGAAGCATTACCACAGCCTTGCGCCAATGGCGATGGAGGCAAGAAAGCCCCTGTTCCTGCTGCGCTCGGCGGACGGTGCCATCGGCGCCCACTCGTATGCGGTCCAGGATGCTTACAAGGATTTCCAGAAGCTGGCGAAAAATGTATTGGAGCGAATAAGCATGGCACAGACTGCATGACGGCGTATCCCAAACGTCTCATCGAAGTCGACCTTTCGATCAAACATGGGATCGCCGCCGTGTCGCCAGCGCCGACTCTTGACGACCTGCCGCAGGCCGGCATCGCCTGCGGCGCGGAAACCGTGCGGCTATAGCTGCCGCGGCTCGGCCATGCGTGCGGCCATGCGTGCGGCCATGCGCGCCGCACCCACCGCCACGTCCACCGCCGCGGCAATGCGGCGCCGGCTCGCGGCAAGCCGCGCCGGATCGAAAGCCCCGCGCCGCCAAGCTTCCGCTGCGTCATGCATGGCACGATAGTACTGATCCGGATCGCAGGAAATCAGCAGCATATCGACACCGGCAGCGAGCGCCGCCACCGCCGCATTGCCGATACCGAGCCGATACACGGCGCCCAATCAGCGTGTGGGTATCGAAAGCCGGCCCGCCGTGCAGCGGACGCAGGTCCGCCACCGGCCCCAGGTTCAGATTGACGCCGAGCGCGGCCAGACCGCGCCCTTGCGTTTCGCCATAGTCCTGGACACGGGCTTCGAGCCTTGCGTCGCTGCCCGCTTCGACCACGCTCGCCAGTGACGGCAATGCCGCCAGGGGCGGCGTCAGGTGCGCCACGCTGCCGCCTTCCTGATCGGCGGCAACGATCAATGGCGGCAGGCCGGCGCGGCGGCGCAAACCTTGCAGGGCGTCGATCTCGGCGCGGATGGCCGACAACGTGCGGCCGCGGACATTGCCGCGCCCAAGGTAGATGCCGCCGATCAGGCCGCGTTCGGCCAGCATCGCGACTTCATCGAAGCGCGTATAGCCGACGATGAAATGCTGGCCGAGGGTCCGCGTCGCCGCGTCGGCCGCCAGCACCTCGGCGCGCTGGCAGCGGAAAATCGCTTCGTTGCCGACGGCGAGGATCGCCACGACGAGCAACACGGCGCCGAGCAGGGCGCCTTCCCGGCGCCCGCAGCAGCCTCTCGCGCGCCACCAGACGAGGCCGCCGAGCAGCACCAGCAGCGGCGTTTCAACGCTGCGCAGGACGAGGAGATAGGGACTTCTCGGATGCAGCGCCACATACAGCAGCAGCAGCGCCGGCACCCAGCGCGACAGCGGGCGCAGCGCCCGTGCCGCATGTAGGCGCCACACCTCACAGCCCTCCTTCGGCCGCGCCGCCGCCGATCCCATACCAGTCGATGCGCCGCGTGGCGAGCATGCTGGCGCCGAGTGCGGCGAACAGCAGCAGCGCGCCCATCAGCAAGGCATTGTCCTCGGACAGCAGCACACCATAGAGCACGCCGTACAAGGCTGCTATGCCCGCGCCGAAGGCCGCACCGCGCCAGCGGCTGCCCAGCGCGCCGGACAGGTAGGTGCCGATCAGGGTCACGCAAGCCGTCGCCGATATGCCGTAGGCAAGGGCAAAGCTGAGATGTTCCGACAGCGCGATGAGCAGCAGGAAGAAGATCGCCAGGGCCAGGCCGACCAGCAGGTATTGCAGCGGATGGATCGCCAGGCGGCGCAGTACCTCGGTCAGGAAGAAGGCGGCAAAGGTGAGGACGACGAAGAGCAGCCCGTACTTCACCGCGCGCTCGGATTTCAGATAGACATTCACCGGCTCCATGAAGCTGATGTCCAGCGTCTCGCCCGACGGATTGGCCTCACTGCTCTTGAGCACGCGATCGAAGCTGCGCGCAAGGTGCGACACCTGCCAGCGCGCATCGAATCCGGCCGCGCCAACCGTGCGTGTCGTCGGCAGGAAGCGCCCCTGGAAACTCGGATGCGGCCAGTCGGATTTCAGCGTCACCGTGGTCGCATTGCCCGCCGGGGCGATTGCCAGGCGTTCGGAACCGGTGAGGTTGAGCGGCAATGCAAACTCGAAACTGCCGCCCGTGGCGAGGTCGACCGGACCCAGCGGCACATGCACGCCCTGCCCGGCGACAACGCCGAAGGTGCCGGTGGCAAAGCGATGCGCACGTCCGTTGACGCTGACTTCCGGGTCGTTGTCGACGCCTCGCGGATCGGCAACGCCGAGCACCAGAATCGCCTGGGCATCGACGATGTTGCGCAACGAAGTCAGGCCCAAGCCGGGTGGCACGACCGCCTTGCCCGCGATCTGAAGCGCCAAGTGATACAGGCGCGCCCGGTAGAGACCGCGACTGCGGGTTTCGACCCGCGCCTCGCCGCCGATATCCAGTCGCTGCGGCGGCAAGACCTCGGTGCGCGTGACGATCTCGTGATGCATCGTCTCGTCTTTTCCCCGCCGCTCGACGCGCTCGTGGTAGCGGACCGCGAGCACGGGCCCGATCAGGGTTTGGGCGCCGGCCGCCGATTCGGCGATATTACGCATGACCTCGGCCTGACGCGCACTGCGGCCGGCAATCTGGCCCTCGATGAGGGACAGCGGAATCAGCAGCAGCAATGACAGGACGGCAATCGCCGCGAGCTTCTGGAACAGTTTCTTCTGCATGGCACTCCCCTCGGATGAATTCGGTGGAGTGAGGCTAAGAGCCCGCGGTGAAGTAGCGGAGAAGCGAAAATGAAGCGAGTATGAAGTCGCGTGAAAGCCACACAGCCACTCACGACGCTCCCATACCCCTCGCGGGGGGAGGTGCTGGGGAGGGGGAGCCGGCAGGCGCCCGTCAGAGGGAAAGCGCAAGCCGGGCCACGGCGCCGCCGTCAACCGCATTGGCGAACTCGACGCGACCGCCGTGAAGCTTGGCCACTTCGCGCACGAAGGCGAGGCCCAGACCGGTGCTCTTCCGACCGGTGGCCGGGCGCGGCAGCGAATAGAAGCGCTCAAACAAATGCGGCAAGGCGAAATCCGGCGCGCCGGGACCGTGGTCGCGTACCGAAACAACGTGGTGGGCGCCATCGCCGCCGATGTCGATTTCGATCCCCGCGCCATCCGAAGAAAATTCGATGGCGTTGTCCAACAGGTTGCCGACGGCCTGTTGCAGCAGGAAAGGATCGCCGCGCACCTGGGCCGCCAGTTCGCCGCCGATGCGCGCCGTGATGCCGCGCGCCGCCAGTTGTTCCGCCCGACCGGCCAGCGCCTCGCGCGCCAGATCGCCCAGCGCGATGTCGCGAATCTCCTCGGGTGCCTGCAATTGTTCGATGCGCGCCAGCGCCAGCAGACGCTCGATGATCAACTGCATGCGCTCGGCCTGCTCGACGATGCTGCGGGCGAAGCGCTGCCGGTCCGCGACGGAGGGGTCTTCCTGCAGCAACTCGGCGGCGCCGCGCACGGCCGTCAAGGGGCTTTTCATTTCGTGGGCGAGGCTTTGCACGTAGTTTTCGACATACTGCTTGCCATCCAGGCGTTCCCGCATCAGGGCCAGCGCCCGCGCCAACTCGGACAACTGGCGCCCGCCGACGGTCGGCGGCAGCACCTTGTCGCCGTTGGCGACCGACCGCGCATAGTCGCGCAGCCGGTTCAGCGACCAGGTCAGCCAAAGCGTAAACAACAAGCCGATCACGGCCGAGACCCCGAGCAGGACGAAGCCCGCGCGCCTGACCCGGTCGCGGGCGCGCTCGACATAAGGTGTCAGTGCCGTCATTGGCTTGGCCACAGTGAGCACGCCGATCAGCGCGCCCTGACGCAGCACTGGCGCCGCCACATACATCACCGAACTCTCCGGATCGGCAGGGTCTTCGCGCGTGCTGCGAGCGCCGTATTCGCCGTGCAGGACGCGGGCCACGTCGCGCCACTGGCTGTAATCGGCATTCACCGCGACGCCCTCGGAGTCATACACGACAATGCCGCGGGCATCGGTCAGATAGACCCGGAAATCGACCGACTCCTTGCTGACGCCCCAAATCGACGCCTGCGGTTCGCGCAGTTGCGCGTTGCGCACGGCGGCGGCAAAACCGCCCTGACCAATCTTGCCGGCGGCCAGTTCGTCCACCGCCAATTCGGCCAGCAAGTTGGCAGTATCGACCAGCGTGTCCTCGGTGGCCTGGCGTACGCCGGGCTCGACTTCGCGGGCGAAAATATTGACCACAAACCAGGCCGCCACGCCGACGATCAGGAAATATCCGAGGAACAGGCGGATCGCGATGTTCACGATGCGCTGCCGCGTATGCTGTAACCGAGTCCGCGGTGCGTCTCGATCGGGTCATCGCCGCGGATCGCGCGCAGCTTGGCACGCAGGGTCTTGACGTGCGCGTCCACCGTGCGCTCCAGGCTTTCCTCGGCATCGCTCCAGACCAGTTCCATCAGACGGGCGCGGCTCAGCACCCGCCCGGGACGCTCCAACAAGGCACAAAGCAGCCCGTATTCATAGCGCGTCAGCGCCAGCCAGGTACCGTCCCAGGCGATGCGCGCAGCTTCGATATCGATCTGAAAGCGCGGCCGCTCCGCCCTCACGACGGGCCCCGGTTGACGGGCCCGGCGCAGGATGGCGCGCACCCGCGAGGCCACTTCGCGCGGACTGAAGGGCTTCGCCACATAGTCGTCGGCGCCGAGTTCCAGACCCACAATCCGATCGACCTCGTCTGCGCGCGCCGTGAGGAAAATCACCGGCACATCCGATTCGCGCCGCAGTTCGCGACACACATCAAAGCCATTCATGTCTGGCAGGCCGACATCGAGAATGACCAGAGCGACGTCATTGTCGTGCAAGGCCGCCAAAGCCTGCCGGCCTAGCCCGACGCAAAGGGTTTGGAAGCCCTCGGTACGCAGCGCGTAATCCAGGGTGTCGGCAATGCTCGGTTCGTCATCGACGATCAGAATTGTGGTTTGCACGTCGGTATGAGCTTGGGACTGTGATAAGAGAAAACACCGTAACGAAGATTACCAGACGAGCCCTTTCCAATCCCGCCGCCGTGTCGCCAGCGCCGACTCTTGCCGCTCCGCCGCAACACGATGCGGGTGCAATACAACTGTAATAATTCTCGCGGCAGCGAAGGCTAAACTGGGCTTCAATCCGCTTCCGGCATCGACCCGATGGCTCAACAAATCGCTCTCAAGCTGGCGCTGGCCGAGGACCGTCACGGCGCCCTGCTGCGGCACCCGTCGCTTGCCCGCGAGTCCGCGCGCGAGCAGCACCATCTGGTCAGCATCTATTACGACACCCGACGCATGGCGCTGCGCCGCGCCGGCATCCTGCTGCGTCTGCGCAAGCACGGCAACACGTGGCAGCAGACCATCAAGCGCCAGGACGAGTCGCGCGGCGGCCTGACACAAAGACCCGAGTGGCAGGCGCCCTACCTCAACCATTTCGATTTCTCCCACGTTGAGGACGCCGAACTGCGCGACTGGCTGCAGCGGGACAAGATCGCCGGCCGCCTCGCGGCGATCTTCGAAACCAATTTCCGGCGCACCGTCTGGCAACTCGATATGGGCAAGGACAACCGCATCCTGGTCAAACTCGACCGCGGCTGGATTGCCTCCAGCGGCCGCCGCGACACGATCTCCGAACTCGAACTGCAACTGCTCTCGGGCGGCATCGACAGTCTGTACGCCCTCGCCCTGCAGCTCGGCCAGCGCCTGGCCCTGCCGCCGCTGCTGCTGTCCAAGGCGGAGCGCGGCTACCGGCTGTTCCTCGCCACGCCGCCGGCCCCGGTGAAGGCCGGCGAAGTGCCGATCGACGCCGGCGACACGCCGCTCGCGGCGTTCCGCCTGATCGCGCTGGATTGCCTGTCGCACCTGCAACTCAACCACGATGGGGCGGTGCACCGCGACGATCCCGAATACGTGCATCAGATGCGGGTCGCCACGCGCCGCCTGCGTGCCGCGCTGCGCATGTTCCGTCCGGTGCTGCCGGCCGGTTTCGCCGAGCAGTTGTTGCCGCCGATGCGCGAACTGATGCGCGCGCTGGGGCAGGCCCGCGACCTCGACGTGCTGATGGCGGAGATTGTCGCCCCGGTGGCCAAGGCCCTGCCCGATGAGCCGCGCCTGACCGACCTGGCCGGCGCCATCACCAACCGCCTTTACGCCGCGCGCGCAGACACCCGCCATGTGCTGCGCCAACCCGGCTACGGCCAGTTGCTGCTGACCGCCGGCAGCCTGCTGCAGCGCGCACCCTTTGTCGAAGCGGCGGACGCCGCCGCGGGAATGCCGTCCCTGCTGCAATTCGCCGACCGTCGCCTGCGCCGGCTGCTGAAGCGGATTCTCGAACTGGCCGACGCCGCCCGCGTCGACTATCCTCCGTCGCTGCATGAACTGCGCATCGGCATCAAGCGCCTGCGTTACGCCATCGAGTTCTTCGGCCCCATGATCCCTGGCAAGTCAGGCGTCACGGTCATCAAGCGGCTTGCGGGCTTGCAGGAGGAACTCGGTCAGCTCAACGATCTGGCCAGTGCCGGCACCTTGCTGATGGTCTGCGCCGGCAAGGACCCGCACTTGCGCGAAGCCGTAACCCTGATCGGCGGCTGGCACGGACCGCGTCATGCGGCCCTGCTCGGCGACATCCCCAACAAGCTGAAACGCATCCGCGGCCTCGATCTGCCGCACCTGGACAAGTCGCCCGCCTGATAAGCTGGACACCGCCGCACTGCAACAAAGTCGTTATCGATCTGTAATATTCGAACCCTAGGATGGTTTGCTCCAACAACATTTACCGGAGCATTCCATGCCCGTTCTTTCAGTCGCCGCCGCACCCGCCGCACCCGCCGCACCCGCCGCGCCCGCCGCTCCGGCAGCCGCGGCGCCAGGCCAGCAAAAGGGCCTCGCCATCAGCCTGGTGATACCGCTGCCCGCCGTATCGCCCAGCCAGACCAACGACGAAGTATTCGCCCTGTTCGATGCCGCGCCGGGCCTGTCGGCGCTGCCGGTGGCCGAAGACGACCGGCCGATCGGCCTGATCAACCGCAACATCTTCATGGATTCCTTCGCCCGGCCGTTTCACCGCGAGGTCTACGGCCGCAAGAGTTGCATCGCCTTCATGGACAAGCAGCCGCTGATCGTCGACGGCGACATGAGCATCCAGGACCTGAGCTTCCGCGTCGTCGATGCCGGCGGCAAGACCCTCAACGACGGCTTCGTCATCACCGCCGGCGGCCGCTACCTCGGTATGGGCACCGGCCAGGATCTGGTGCGCGCCATCGCCGGCATGCAGGCGGAGAAGAGCCGGATCGTGATGGAGAGCATCGACTACGCCAGCGTCATCCAGCGTTCGTTCCTGCGCCCTTCGCGCGAAGCCTTGCGCAGCCTGCTGCCGGACCATCTGCTGCTGTGGGAGCCGCGCGATCTGGTGGGCGGCGATTACTTCTATTGCCGCCGCTTCGACGACGGCTTTTTCCTGACCCTGTTCGACTGTACCGGCCACGGCGTGCCCGGCGCCTTCATGACATTGATCATGGCCTCCTTCATCGACAGCGCTTTGCGCGAGGAAAACAGGCAGGATCCGGCGGCGGTGATGACGGAGGTCAACCAGCGGGTCAAGAGCGCGCTGGGCCAGATCGACCACCGCCACAAGGCCGCAGCCAGCAACGACGAAGCCGAGCACCGCTCCGACGACGGCATGGACGCCGCCTTCTGCTGGGTGGCCCCGGCCGAACGGCAGATGATTTATGCGGGCGCCCACTCGCCGCTGATCCTGCTGCGTCCCGGTCAGGAGATCGAACTGTTCGAAGGCGACCGGGCCGGCGTCGGCTACGCCTCGACGCCAATGGACCAGACCTGGCAGAACCACAGCTTCCCGCTACCGCCGGGCACGGCCGCATACCTCACCACAGACGGCCTGATCGACCAGCCGGGCGGGCCGAAGCGCATCGCCTTCGGCAAGAAGCGGCTGTGCGCACTGCTTGCCGAACACCGCCACGCTACCACCCTGGCACCGCTGCGCGGCGTCATCCTGCAGGCGCTGGAGGACTACCAGGGCAAGGATGCGCGGCGCGACGATGTCGGCCTGATCGGCTTTCGCCTGTGACCGGGACATTCACCATGAAACTCGACCTGTTCAATACCTTCCGCGACACCGCGCACGAAAACGGCGTCATCTTCTACTACACCGGCGTGTTTTCGCAGAACGTCATCGCCGCCATCGGCGACTCGCTCAAGCAGCGCCTGGACAGCGTCAACGCCAGCAGCGCGGCGCGGCGCAAGGTGTTCTCCACCTTCATCGAAATGGCGCAGAACATCCTGCACTACGCCCCGGAGCTGACCGAGGACGACGGCGCAGGACCGCCGGCCAAGTGCGGCGCGCTCGCCGTCGGGCGCAACGACGAGGAGAAGTTCTTTGTCGTCTGCGGCAATCCGGTGCGCATGGAGGACATCTCGCGCCTGCACGAAAAGCTGGAACCCCTGCGCCAGATGAGCATCGCCGAGATCAAGGCAGCCTACCGCGAACAACTGCGCAACGAGGACCACGCCAGCGACAGCGTCAGCAAGGGCGCCGGCCTGGGTTTCCTGACCATGGCGCGCGACGCCACGGAACCGATCGAATACAGCATCGCCTTCGCCAGCGAGGCAAGCGGCGGACGCGCCGACCTCTACCTGCGCGCCACCATCTGACCCCCCCGCACTACAGGAGCAAGCCATCATGGAAGACCTGCACATCCCCGCCAGCAACGAAACGCCGGAAGTCCGCTTCGAGTTTTCCCGCCACTGCCTCAGCATGCACGGCGAGTCCTACCCGGAGAACGCGATGAGTTTCTACGGCCCGATCCGCTCCAGCCTGCAAAACTACCTGGAAAAACTGCCCGCCGACGGCAGGGTCGAGGTCAACATCGGCCTGCGCTATTTCAACAGTTCCAGCACCAAGCTGATTCGCGCCCTGATCGGCATGCTCGACGAGAAGGCCAGCAACGGCCCGTCGATTTCAGTCGACTGGCTGCACGACGAGGACGACGACATGATGCTGGAATTCGGCACCGACCTGAAGGAAGAGCACCGCTCGCTGAAGTTCAACACCGTCGTCGCCGAAGCCGCCTGACATCGGCGGCAGCGCCCGACGGCGATGCGGCACACGCGTGCATCCAGAAGAAGGACCAGGACACCATGGACATCCAGCACCAAGGCGACCAGATCGCCGCAAGCGCAAGCCCTCACGGCGACATGCTGCGCAGCTTGATGCAGGATCGCGGCCTGCATGCCGTTTACCAGCCCATTCTCGACCTGCGCCAGGGCAGCTATTTCGCCTGCGAAGCGCTGATCCGCGGCCCGGAAGATTCCGCCTTGCACGCGCCCGACGCCCTGTTCGCGGCCGCCGCCACCGCGCAATGCACGCACGAACTGGAATGGCTGGCGGTGGAAACCGCCATCCTGCAGTTCGCCGAGCAGCCTTGCGCACTGCGGCTGTTCGTGAACATGAGCATCAGTTGCCTGCACGCCAGCCGCAAGCGTCTGGCCGCCGTGCGCCAGGTCCTGCTGCGCCTCGGCGTACCGCCGTCGCGAATCGTCATCGAGTTGACCGAAAACGAGTCGGTGAACGATTTTTCCGATCTGCAGGAGACCCTGCAGGACTTCCGCAGGATCGGCATCCAGATCGCCATGGACGACATGGGAGAGGGCTTCTCCAATCTGCGCATGTGGTCCGAAGTACGGCCGGAGTTCGTCAAGATCGACCGCCATTTCGTCTCCGGCATCGACAGCGATCCCCTCAAGCTGCATTTCGTGCGCGCCATGCACGAAATCGCCGACGCCTGCGGCAGCGCCCTGATCGCCGAAGGCGTGGAAACCGTCGAGCAACTGGCGGTGCTGCGCAATCTCGGGATTCCCTATGTGCAGGGCTTCGGCATCGCCCGCCCGCACCGCGTCATTGCCGCCGTGCCGCACAGCGTCCAGGCCGCGGCGACGGACAGCGGCATCCTGGTGCTGCCCTCGCGCCCGCGCGCCGGACGTCGCGTGCCGCGCATCGAGCAGCTCCTGCACGAGTTGCTGCCGGTAACGCCGGACACCGACAACGACGCCGTGTACCGGATTTTCGAGCATCAGCCGGCGCTCAACATCGTGCCGGTGGTGGCCAACGGCCTGCCGCTGGGAGTGATCACGCGCAGCGCGTTGATCGACCGCTTCGCCCGCCCGTTTCGCCGCGAGCTGTATGGCAAGCGTCCGTGCAAGATGCTGATGGATCCTCCGCTGCTGGTCGACGAGGCCCAGTCGGTGCAGGAAGTCGCGCAGATCATCGGCAGCCAGCGCGGCACGGAGATATCCGATGCCTTCGTCATCACGCGACAAGGCCGCTATCGCGGCATCGGCTTCCTGCGCGAACTGATGGCGATCATCACCGACATGCAGATTCGCGCCGCGCGCTATGCCAACCCGCTGACCCAGTTGCCCGGCAACGTGCCGATCAACGAGCAGATGGACCGCCTGATCGAGGCCGAGCACGGCTTCGTTGCCGCCTACTGCGATCTCGACCACTTCAAGCCCTACAACGACGCCTACGGCTATCGCCGCGGCGACCAGATGATCCAGCAAGTCGGCACCCTCCTGAGCGAGGCGGTCGCCGATCACGAGGATTTCATCGGCCATGTCGGCGGCGACGATTTCATCGTGCTGATGCAAAGCCGCGACTGGGAAGCGCGGCTGCGCCGCGTCATCGTCGAATTCGACGCCGCGCTGGCGCAGCATGTCAGCGCCGAGCACCTTGCCGCTGGCGGCTATTGCGGCGAGGACCGGCGCGGCCAGGCCGTGTTCCATCCGCTGCCGGCGCTCTCGATCGGCTGCGTCATGGTGCGACCGGGCGCCTTTGCCGGCCACTACGATGTCTCCGCCGCCCTCGGTGACGCAAAAAAGGAGGCCAAGCGCATCCCCGGCAGCGCGCTGTTCGTCGAACGCCGCCAATACCACGGCAGCGCCGGCGCACCAGTCTCCGCGCCGGATATCGACGGCGTCGCGCCAGTACCAGCGCGCTGCGTCCCTGAGGGAACTTCCACTCCGCTGCAGGCCTGCTACGCGATGTAGCCGGTGCCACTCGCAAATTCCAATACTTATCCTTTCGACAGGACAGCAGCAGCATTGTCTCCGTGACACAAGGACAACAAACGGCATTCGTAAGATTTCTGTAACGGGCAGGTAACCGAAGCCCCGAATAATTCGGCAGGTGCTACGCCCAAAGGGCTCCAGCACTGCAACAAATCGCTAGGGGCCCACGTGGTTTCCATTCAACTAATTTTTTGGAGAAGTTCATGAAGCAGAAACTGTTGGCAATAGCCGTCGCTGGCCTGTCCGGAACAGCCCTTGCCCAGAGCACCGTCACCATCACGGGCCTGTTCGATACCGGCGTGCAGATGTTCAAGACGGAAAGCGCCGGCGTCACGACCAAGACCAACCGCTGGGGGTCTTCCAGCAATACCGGCACCACCAACCTCACCTTCTTGGTTGACGAGGCCTTAGGCGACAACATGAAGGCAGGCCTGTTTCTTGAAACCGATCCGACGGCCGGCACGGCCAACGCCGCCGCCAGCATGTGGAACAGCCAGAACTATCTCTACCTGTCCGGTGGCTTCGGCAAGGTCTCGCTCGGCTACATGAACAACTTCGCCAACACCGCCGCAACAACGGCACAACCGTTCGGCACGGCCATGGGCGGTGGCTACACCAGCGCCTTTGGCCGTCTGAATGGCGTAAGCGTCATCGGCGCGCCTGCCAACGTTGCAGTGGCGACTGCCGTTACCGCCGGCGCCTTTGCCGGTGCCCGCGACATCCGCGCCAACAACTCGATCAAGTGGGACAGTCCGAGCTTCTCCGGCTTCACCGCCGGCCTGATCTATCGCTCGCCGAACTCCGGTTCCGGCAACGCCGCGGCAGATGCCGACGGTCAGACCCAGGTTGGCCTCGCCTACAACAACGGCCCGCTCAACATCGCCTACGCGCACTCCAACATCCTGAGCAACGTCGCCAGCCTGAACAAGGGAGTTACCACGCACAATCTGCTCGGCGCCAACTACAAATTCGGCACTGTGACCCTGTACGGCGGCTGGACCTCTTCGAAGTCCACCGGTGTCAACGGCGCAGCAGCTGGCCTTGCCACCTCGTCCGTCGATGCCCGCTCCTGGAACGTCGCCTTGAAATGGCAGGCCACCCCGAGTCTCGCAATTGCCGCCAACGTGCTGCGCTCGGATGACAAGCTGGTCGCCGACCAGGATCGCAGCCTGAACGCGCTCGGCCTCGACTATGCCATGAGCAAGCGCACCACGGCCTACGCGCGCTGGGAGGGTGGCGACAACGACAAGTCTGCCGTCACGGGTTCCGCCGGCGGCAAGTTCAACCGCACTGCATTTGGTCTGAAGCACAGCTTCTGAACAGGCGTCGGCCAGGCGCCGAATGAGTTGCATAGATTTTGGCCACCTTCCAAGGTGGCCTTTTTTTTCATCGGACAATAGCCGACAACTGAGAAGCATGTTGCGGCGTGCCAGCGTGTCGCGAGCGCCGACTTTCGCTCTGCGACTTACTTGCTGCACGGCCAGCCCTATCCTTCCTGTCATGCCCTTGTCACTCACATGATCTAACCTGCCGGCCTCACTTGTACAGGAGACAACATGGACCTGATACTGTGGCGTCATGCCGAGGCCAGGGAAGCCGGCGCGATCGCCGATGCCGATCGGGAACTCACGACGCAGGGTCTGCGCCAGGCCGAGCAGATGGCCGACTGGCTGCGGCGCCAGCGCCTGCGCGACGCCATGGTGCTTTCAAGCCCAACCCGGCGCGCGATCCAGACCGCGCAGGCACTCGGTCTGCCGGTCAAGGTCAAGACGCAACTCGGGGTCGGCGCCAGTACACCGGACCTGATCGCCGCCGCCGACTGGCCGGAGCGCCCCGGCGCGATCATCCTGGTCAGCCATCAGCCGGCGCTGGGGCGCTTGGCGGCGCTGCTGCTGGCCGGCAGCGAGGCCGACTGGAGCATCAAGAAAGGCGGCGTCTGGTGGTTCACCAACCGGGTGCGCCATGACGAGACGCAAACCGTGCTGCGCGCGGTGCGCAACCCCTGAGGCACTCCTGCATCAAGACCCCGGACGGTGCTTTGCCGGCGGCGCCGCAGCCTGCGAAATCTCCGTCAGAAGGTCTTCGCTCTCGATTTGAATGCGGCGGTTCTCGATGCTCAGCACGCCCTGGCGGCGAAACTGGCCGATGACGGTGGTGACGGTTTGCCGCGTGGTTCCAACCATGTTGGCGATTTCCTCGTGGGTAAGCGGCAGGTCGAGGTGCACGATGCCACCTTCGCGCTTGCCATAGCGTGCCGCCAGACGCAGCAGCAGCTTGGCGATACGCGTGTTGGCATCGTCAGAAACCAGATTGACGACCATTTCGCCGAGCACCCTCAGCCTCGACGAGAGGGCCTGCATGGATAGCATGACCGTGTCGGGATGCGTTGCGAGAAATTCGCGGAAATCCTTCTGACTTAGCGACAGGACCAGCGATTCCTCGCAGGCGAAGGCACTGACGACGCGCCCGCCACCGTGGGACACCTCGGCCAGGCCAAAAATTTCGCCTGGCAGACAGAACCACAGGATGATCTCGTTGCCGGCGGGCGATGGCTGGCAGATTTTGATCTTGCCGGACTCCAGGAAATAGACGTGTTTGCCGGGACCGCCGGCACTGAACACCGCCTCGCCGCGAGGAACCCGGCGCGAAGCGGCCAGCGCGGCCAGCGCGGCACGGTCGGGGCCGGTGAGGCGGGTCAGGAATTTGGACGGCGTATGCTGTGCTTCCACCGAACGGAACGCCTCGCCGCCATCCGTTTGCCTGTCATCGATCGGTCTGCCGTCGCGCATTATTTTCGCGGATGTCGGCTGGCCGACAGACGCGCTCCCCGTGCAAGATTAGATTGGCGGAAATCGGAATACAAAAAAATGCTACGCGGTGTCGGCCGGGCTGGCAAGCGCAGGCAGCGGGCGAACAACGCCAATCAAAGGAGGAATGACATGGCCCAACAGGGAATTGCAAGTCCTGCAATGGAACCCGCCTCGACCGACGGCTGGATGGCGAGTTGGAAACTGAATGTCGTCAACTCCGGGCGAAGTCCGACGAAGACGCTGCTGGGTTTCGCCGCCGCATGGGCCGCCTTTTTCTTCATCCTTTATCTGCTGCCGGCTCCGGCCGGCCTCAACAAGGCCGGCCAGGCAACGCTGGCGGTAATGGTGTGGGCCTGCCTGATGTGGATCACCGAGGCGGTGCCGGTCGGCGTCTCCGGGCTGTTGATCCCGATGCTGCTGGTGATGACCAATGCCGTGAAACCCTTTCCGGCCTCGGCCAGCGGCTTTACCACGCCGGTCGTGTTTCTCTGCCTGTCGGCGTTTATTTTTGCCGCAATCATGCAGGCGGCGGGCGTCGACCGGCGCATCGCGCTGTCATTGCTGCACCGGCTGCGAGCCAGTACCGTCAATGGCGTGATCTGGTCGATGTTCGCGGCGAACCTGGTACTGTCCCTCATCATCCCGGCCGCCAATGCGCGCGCCGCCACGCTGTTGCCGGTGGTCAATGGCATCACCCGGTTTTTCGGCGACACCGAGGCCGAACGTGCGGCGAAGAAGGCGATCGTGATCCAGACGCTGGTCTACGGTTCGATGATCAGCGGCATGTGCATCATGACCGCGCACCTGCCGAACTTCGTGCTGGTCGGACTGTTCGAAAAGCAGGGCCTGAAGCTTTCCTACTTCGACTGGTTCCTGCTGCAATGGCCCTATCTCGGCATGTTCGTCCTGACCCAGTGGTGGGTGCAGTATTTCTTCAAAACCCGCAATGTCGGCGTTCACGGTGGCTTCGAAGCGGTGCAGCGGCAGTATGACGAGTTGCCGCGGACCAGCCGCACCGAGTGGCTGATCCTGGCGGTGCTGGCGTTGCTGGCGGGGCTCTGGGTGACCGAATCCTGGCACAAGATCGCCTCGCACAACGCGGCGCTGATGGCGATGGCATTGCTGTTCGTGCCGGGCCTGTTCCCCTACAAATGGAAGGAAATCCAGGACCGCACCATCTGGGGCACCATGCTGCTGCTGGCCGGCGCGCTTTCGATGTCCGATGCAATGGGCAAGACCGGCCTCGCGCAATGGCTGTCGGATCTGATCCATCCGCTGGCGGTCGGCCACCCCTGGTGGATGGTGCTGCTGATCCTGATGCTCGGCACCCACGTCATCCGCCTCGGCATGTTGTCGAACGTCGCCGCCATCACCATGCTGGCGCCGGTGCTCCTGGCATTGGCGCCGAAACTCGGCCTGCATCCGGTGGCCTTCACCATGCTGGTCTCCGACACCGACACCTTCGCCTACATCCTGCCGACGCAGATCACCGCCGCCGTCATCGCCTACAGCAGCGGCACTTTCAGCATGGGCGACTACGCCAAGGTCGGCTGGCTGTCGGTGCTGATCGCCATCGCCTACGGCATCTGCATCATGGCCCCCTGGTACGCGTTCATGGGCATCCCGGTGTGGGATCCCGCCGCACCATGGCCATTCGGCACGGTACCCGGCAAGTGACCGCGACTTATTGAATCAACAGCAACGGAGAACATCAATGAAAACCATGACCGAGCAGGAACTCAAGGACAAACTCGGGCATTACCACGCTCCGCAGGGCCTGTATCAAAAGACCAAGGCGATGTCCTTCGTCGGCAAGGTGAGCTGCAACGTCGAACGTATGGTCGCCGGCTCATGGCAGGAGATCATCCTCGACTATGAACTCGGCGCAGCCGGCATGGCCGACGGTTCCTGGTTCAAGGCCACCTTCCGTTTCTATTCGGACTGGGCATTGTTCCAGACCACCGACCCCGGCGCAGCGAATTACGTCTCTGCCGAATACCACGCCGGGCCGCTGGTTCCGGGCCAGAGTACGGCCACGGTGCAGGCGCTCAAGGTGCGCTTCGACCAGAAGGGGCACGAGCGTCCGTTCCAGAAGGCGGTGATCGTCGATACCGTGGACGGCTACCTCAAGGGCGGCGACCACATCGTGATCCGCCTCGGCGACCGCCGCTTCGGCGGGGCCGGGACGCGGGCGCAGACCTTCGTCGAGGAGAACTTCCGCATCCGCTGCTACACCGATCCGCTCGGCACCTCGCGCTTTGCCGAGGCCGGCAAGGATATCGTAATCAACATCGTGCCCGGCGCCCCGGCGCAACTGGTGCTGGTGGCCTCGCGCATCGTGCGCGCCGGCGAGCCCTTCGCGCTGCGCCTGCGCGCCGAGGACGAGTGGGGCAATACCTGCTGGAACCTGCCGGAGCGCGTCGTCATCGGCGCCACCCTGGACGGCAAGCCGGTGTATTCAAGGGAGGCACGCCTGGCCGCACAGGGCTGGGCCATCCTCAAACTCGACGACCTGCCGAGCGGCGCGCCGGGGGAACTGGCAGTGACCGCGCAGCTGCCCGACCACCCCGCCGTCAAGCCGCAAACCTTCTACGTCACGATCGATCGGTCGCTGGAGGCGCCGCGCGTCTTCTATGCCGACTTGCATGTGCACTCCGAGGACACCATCGGCACCAACAGCACGACCTACAACCTGACCTACGGCCGCGATGTCTCCGGCCTTGACGTACTCGCCTTCGCCCACAACGACTTCAACATCACCAAGGCGAAGTGGGACAAGACCGTCGAGCTGATGCGCGAAATCCACGAGGAGGGCCAGTTCGTCGCCTATCCGGGCACCGAATGGTGCGGCAGTTCCTGCGCCGGCGGCGATCACAATGTCGTGTTCCTGCACGATCACGAACCCGAGTTTCCCTACCTGAAGAGCGGCGAGCATGTGCGCTCCTTCGAATGGAACGAGGAGATGAAAGGTGCCGCCACCATTGAGCCCGGTGCCTGGCCGCTGGAGGAACTCTGGGCCGCCTACGCCAAGGACCCGGAAGGCCATCTGCTGATCCCGCACGTCGGCGGCCGACGCTGCATCCTCGACTGGCATCACCCGCAACTGGAACGCCTGATCGAGATCGGTTCCTCGTGGGGTCACTTCGGCTGGCTGTACCAGGAAGCCATCGAACGCGGCTACAAGATCGGCGCCTCGATGGCCGGCGACGAACATCGCGGCCGCTGCGGCGGCGGCGTGCCGGGCACAGCGGTATTCGGCACCAAGGGCGGCATGTCGGGCGTGATTGCCCCGGCGCTGACGCGCAAGGCGATCGCCGAGGCGTTGCGCGCGCGCCATACCTTCGCCTCGACCGGCGAGCGGACTTTCGGCCTGGTGCGCTGCGGTCCCCACATCATGGGCGACGACTTCAAGCACAAGGGACCGGCGACGCTGGAGTATCGCTTCCTCGGTGACACCGGCTGGGACGAAATCGTCGCCTTCGACCACAGCGGCCCGATCTGGCGTCGCGACTTGCAGCAGGAACTGGGCTATTCGGCGCGCAAGATCCGCTTTCGCTGGGGCGGCGCACGGATCAAGGACCGCTACCGCTGGGCGGCGTGGAAGGGCAAGATCACGATCCGCAACGCGGTGATCAATGACTTCAACGGCCGCGGCTTCGAACACACGGAGGAAACCTGCTGGCGCGAAAGCGCAACCCAGATCGGCTTTCGCAGCGATACCTACGGCGACGTCGATGCGATCGAGATCGATGTCTCGCACCTCGATACGGCGGTGATCCGGGTCGAGGGCACGATCGACGGCTACGTCAAGGTGGGCGACCCGCTCAAGGGCAATCCCTTCGTGCACTGCCCCACCTTTGAATGGGAAATCACCGGCCGCGAGTTGCTGGCCCAGTCGCGCCTGCGCAATGAACTGCCGGGCGTCGAGATGTTCCTCGCCTTCGAACGCATGAGCGAATGGCCGGCGCCGCGCGACGTCTCCGGACAATTGGAGATCGGCGCGCAGAACGGCCCGCATGGCCATCGACCGGTGTACCTGTTCGGCCGCCAGGTCGACGACGCCAAGGTGTGGTGCTCGGCGCTGTTTATCGACTTCGACTGAACGGCTACTCGCCGAAAGCCTGTCGCACAGCTCCGGCGATGGCTTCCGCCTGTTCCGTCACCAGAACGCGGTCCTGGCCCTCGACCATCACCCGCAACAGCGGCTCGGTCCCTGACGGACGCAGCAGTACGCGGCCGGCGCCATCCAGGCGGGTTTCGGCCGCTTGCGCGGCGGCGGCGATGCCGGCGTCGGATTTCCAGTCGAAGCCCGCCGGCATCCGCACGTTGACCAGCTTCTGCGGATACAGCGTCAGGTCGGCACAGGCCTGCGCCAGGGTTTCGCCGCTCGCGCGCAACGCGGCCAGCACTTGCAGCGCGGCAATGATGCCGTCGCCGGTGGTGTGGCGATCGAGACAGATGATGTGTCCCGAGTTCTCGCCACCGAGCAGCCAGCCCTTCTCCTTCATCATCTCCAGCACATAGCGGTCGCCGACCTTGGCGCGGCCGCAGGCGATGCCCAGCCGCCCCAGTGCGTGTTCGAAACCGAGGTTGCTCATCAGGGTACCGGCCACGCCGGGCACCGACTGATTGCGCGCACGCTGGCGGGCAATCACGTAGAGCAGTTGATCGCCGTCGTAGAGTGCGCCGGCGGCATCGACCATCACCAACCGGTCACCGTCGCCGTCGAGCGCGATGCCGCAGTCGGCACGGTGTTCCAGCACGGCACGGCGCAAGGCGGCGGGCGCCGTGGCGCCCACTTCGTGGTTGATGTTCAATCCGTTCGGCGTGTCGCCAACGCCGACTATCTCGGCGCCGAGTTCATGGAACACGCTGGGCGCGACGTGATAGGCGGCGCCGTGAGCACTGTCCACCACGATCTTGAGGCCGCGCAGATCAAGATCGTTGGGGAAGGTGCTCTTACAGAATTCGATGTAGCGCCCGGCGGCGTCGTCGACGCGACGCGCCTTGCCGAGCTTGGCCGACTCCATGCAGGTCATCGGCTGGTCGAGCCGTGCTTCGATGTCGAGTTCCACCGCATCCGGCAGCTTGGTGCCCTGGGCCGAGAAGAACTTGATGCCGTTGTCGTCATAGGGATTGTGCGAGGCGGAAATCACCACGCCGGCCTGCAGACGCAGCGCACGCGTCAGGTAGGCCACCGCCGGCGTCGGCATCGGCCCGCACAACATCACGTCGACGCCGGCGGCAGAAAACCCCGCCTCCAGCGCGGCTTCCAGCATGTAACCGGAAATCCGCGTGTCCTTGCCGACCAGCACCGCGGGATGTTCGTTGGCCGGCAAACCGTCGCGCGCCACCAGCGCGGAGCCTGCCGCAAAACCGAGGCGCATGACGAACTCCGGTGTGATCGGCGCCTGGCCGACACGTCCGCGCACGCCGTCGGTGCCGAAATACTTGCGTCCCATCAGTAATCCTCCACGGCTTGCAGAACCGCCAGCGCGTCGCGCGTCGCCGCGACGTCATGCACGCGCACGATACGTGCGCCACGCATGACCGCCAGCACATGCGCCGCCACACCGGCGTAGATTCGCTCGGTTGCCGGACGCCCGGTCAGCAGGCCCAGCATCGATTTGCGCGAGAACCCCACCAGCAGGGGCAGGCCGGGCACCACCAGTTCGTCCAGGCGGCGCAGCAAGGCAATATTGTGCTCCAGGGTCTTGCCGAAGCCGAAACCGGGATCGACCGCGATCCGGCTCAGGGCAATGCCGGCCGCTTCGGCTGCGGCCACCCGCTCGGCGAGAAAATCGGCGACCTCGGCGACGACATCAACGTAGTGCGGATCCTCCTGCATGGTGCCGGGTTCGCCCTGCATGTGCATCAGGCAAATCCCCGCGGTGCTGGCGGCGACGATGTCCAGCGCGCCCGGAGCGCGCAGCGCCGCAATGTCGTTGATCATGTCGGCACCGGCTGCCAGCGCGACGCGCATTACTTCCGGCTTGGCGCTGTCGACCGAGAGCGGCACGCCACAATCGTGCAGGGCTTCGATCACCGGCAGCAGGCGATCGATCTCCTGCTGCACAGGCACCGGCGCCGCGCCCGGCCGCGAGGATTCGGCGCCAAGGTCAAGAATATGCGCCCCTTCATCGACCAAGCGCCGACCTTGCGCGATGGCGCCGTCGATATCGCCGCGCAGGCCATCGCCTGAAAAGGAATCGTCGGACAGGTTGACGATGCCCATGATGAGCGGACGCTCGGCATTGAGCACAAAGCGGCCGCAGTGAAAAGTCTCGGTCATGAAAAAACGGAGGCCGCCGAATCGGTTCTGCTTCGGCGGCCCATAAGAGCTGTGATAAGGATCAGGCCGGTGCCGGGGCGGTCGGCTCGGGTCCCGGCGCGCTGTCGCCGCCTCTCGGCGCCGGCGGTGCGCTGGACGGCTTGGGCGGACGCGGCGGCAGGCCGGCCATGATGTCGTTGATCTGGTCGGCGTCGATGGTTTCCAGTTCCAGCAGGGCCGCGGTCATCGCCTCGACCTTGTCGCGGTTGTCTTCCAGCAGCCGGCGCGCACGCGCGTACTGCTCGTCGAGGATGCGGCGAATCTCGGTATCCACCTTCTGCATGGTGGATTCGGAGACGTTCTTGTGCGTGGTGACGGAACGGCCGAGGAAAATCTCGCCTTCCTCTTCGCCATACACCATCGGCCCCAGGCTGTCGGACATGCCCCACTGCGTCACCATGCGCCGCGCCAGATCAGTCGCGCGCTGGAAATCGTTGGAGGCGCCGGTGGTCATCTGCTGCATGAACAACTCTTCTGCGATGCGACCGCCGAACAGCACGGTAATGGTGCTGAGCAGGCGTTCGCGATCCTGGCTGTAGCGCTCCTGGTCGGGCAACTGCATGGTCAGGCCGAGCGCGCGGCCACGCGGGATGATGGTGACCTTGTGCACAGGATCGGTCTTCGGCAGCAGCTTGGCCACCACGGCGTGACCCGACTCGTGGTAGGCGGTGTTCTTGCGCTCCTCTTCGGGCATGACCATCGAGCGGCGCTCGGCGCCCATCATGATCTTGTCCTTGGCGCGCTCGAAGTCTTCCATGTCCACCAGGCGCTTGTTACCGCGCGCGGCAAACAACGCGGCTTCATTGACCAGGTTGGCCAGATCGGCGCCGGAGAATCCGGGGCAGCCACGGGCCAGAATCGATGCGTCGATATCCGGGGCCACCGGCACCTTGCGCATATGCACTTTTAGAATCTGCTCGCGGCCGCGAATGTCGGGCAGCGGCACCACGACCTGGCGGTCGAAACGGCCCGGGCGCAGCAACGCCGGGTCGAGTACGTCGGGACGGTTGGTGGCGGCCACCACGATGACGCCCACCGACGGCTCGAAGCCGTCCATCTCGACCAGCATCTGGTTCAGGGTCTGTTCTCGCTCGTCATTGCCACCGCCAAGGCCGGCACCACGCTGGCGGCCGACGGCATCGAGCTCGTCGATGAAGATGATGCAGGGTGCCGCTTTCTTGGCCTGGTCGAACATGTCGCGCACGCGCGCGGCGCCAACGCCGACGAACATCTCGACGAAGTCGGAACCAGAAATCGAGAAGAAAGGCACCTTGGCCTCGCCGGCAATGGCCTTGGCCAGCAGGGTCTTGCCGGTGCCGGGCGAGCCGACCAGCAGCACGCCACGCGGAATGCGACCGCCGAGTTTCTGGAATTTCGAGGGATCGCGCAGGAAGTCCACCATTTCGTAGACTTCTTCCTTCGCTTCATCGCAACCCGCCACGTCGGCAAAGGTGATGGTGTTGGACGATTCATCCATCATCCGCGCGCGGCTCTTGCCGAAGGAAAAGGCGCCGCCCTTGCCGCCGCCCTGCATCTGGCGCATGAAGAAAACCCAGACGCCGATCAGCAGCAGCATCGGGAACCACGAAACGAAAATGCTGGTCAGGAAGGATTGCTCTTCCTCGGGCTTGGCAACCACCTTGACATTGTTCTTCAGCAAATCTGACACCATCCACAAGTCCGGCGGCGCGTAGGTGGTAATCCGCTTGCCGTCGGTCGTGGTGGCTTCCAGGGTGCGCCCCTGAATCACCACCTTGGTGATGCGCCCCTGCTTCACCTCTTCGAGGAACTGGGAATACTCCAGCGAACCGAGGACGGTCTGGCGCGTGTTGAACTGGTTGAACACGGTCATCAGGACGATGCCTATCACCAGCCAGATCGCCATATTTTTGAACATATTATTCAAGGTGGAGCCTCTCTTTCCCTCGGTCGGGATTACATATCAGTTCATTCTAATGCTGATTCCAATACCCTGCAAACCGCATCCGTCACCCATCAACCCCGCTTGCCCCGCGCCAACAGGTAAATCTCGGCGCTGCGATTGCGCGAAGCGGCCGGCTTTCTCATCTGCAATATCTGAAACTGCGTCTGCAAGGCGTTGCGCAACTCCATGAAGCCGTCTCCCTGAAAAACCTTGGTCAGCATGGCACCTCCGGGTTTCAGGTGCAGTGCGCAAAATTCCAGTGTGAGTTCCGCCAAATGCATTACCCGCGCCTGATCGACCACGGCAATACCCGACATATTGGGGGCCATGTCCGACAATACAAGGTCAACCTGGCGGCCATCGAGCGCTGCGGTCAGCGCTTGCAGCACCGCGTCGTCGCGGAAATCCCCCTGAATGAACTCGACGCCATGTACAGGATCCATCGGCAGCAGATCGAGCGCGATCAACCGCCCGCCGGGCATCACGCGCCTGGCGGCAACCTGCGACCAGCTGCCAGGAGCGGAACCCAGGTCGACCACAGTCATGCCTGGCCTGAGCAACTTGTCCTTGTCGTCTATCTCGATCAATTTGAAGGCGGCACGGGAACGCCAACCCTCGGCCCTGGCGCGCTGCACATAGGCATCATTGACGTGCTCGGTGATCCAAGCCTTGTTGGTCTTGTTCTTCTTGTTGCTCTCGACTTTGCCGCTCACGTTACAATCCCGCCATGACTGAACTTGCTCCCGCCCAGCGCCGCGCCCTGAGAGCCGCCGCGCACCACCTGAATCCCGTCGTTTCCATCAGCCAGAAAGGCCTGACGCCTTCCGTCCTGGCGGAAATCGACCGCTGCCTCAAGGCCCACGAACTGATCAAGCTGCGACTTTACGGCATCGAACGCGAGGATCGCGAGGCATTGTTCGCGGAAATCTGCGGCGCACTCAACTGCGCCGCAGTACAACACATCGGCAACCTGCTGGTGCTCTGGCGCGAGAACCCAAAGGATGTTGCCGCACAGGAGTCGGCGCTGGCATCACGGCGCAAGGCTGCGCCGGCCACCAAGAAGCAGGCCGCCGCGCGCACCGAAGCCCGCAACCGCAAGCGCTAGCGCCCCCTGCCCCGATCCTGCAGGATCGTCAGCGCAATCCCGAGCAGGGACTGCACCAGATAAAGCGCACTCGACACGCCGTGCCAGGTCTGAAAGCGATCGCGCAATGCGCTTTCCATTACTTGGCGCGGCAAGGCATCCGCCTTCAGTTGCATCAATATCGGTTGCACACCAAAGTGGCCGGCGATGGTCAGGGCGAGCATCAACAGCACGATCCAGAACACGCTGGATTTGATCGCCCGCCAACCCTTGGCGCCTATCACGAACAATATCAGGTAGCCACCGCAGGCGAGGCCGACCCAGGCGGTGATCGAGAACATCGCGCCAGCCAGATTGCCTGCCACGGCGCGATCCGCGAGTTGAGTGAATAACACGGGGGCGGCGATCAAGCCGATCGCCAGCAGCCCGCCGACCCAGACCGCAACGGCGATGCTGTAGAGCGCGGACGCCAAAGCCTTCATCTAAATATATTTGACGTCGAGTATTTCGTACTCGCGCTGCCCGCCCGGCGTCTGCACCTCGGCGACGTCGCCGGCAAACTTGCCGATCAGCGCACGCGCCACCGGGGAGTTCAGGGAAATCATGGCGGCCTTGATGTCGGCCTCGTCATCGCCAACGATCTGATACGTCACGATGTTGCCGCTGTCCATGTCCTCCAGCTCGACGGTGGAACCGAACACGACGCGGCCATCGGCATCAAGCGATGCCGGATCGATGATCTGCGCATTGCCGAGCTTGCCTTCGACCTCCTTGATGCGGCCTTCGATGAAGCCTTGCCGCTCCTTGGCGGCATCGTACTCGGCGTTCTCCGAGAGATCGCCGTGCGAACGGGCCTCGGCGATGGCGGCTATCACGGACGGACGATCGACCGTCTTCAGGCGCTGCAACTCTTTTCGCAGCAGTTCGGCACCACGCAGGGTAATGGGGTATTTTCCACTCATACGGTCAACTCGGCGTGCAAGGCCTGCAGGGAATAGGTTTCGAGACCGGCGTGACGCATGCCGGCGCAGGCGGCGCGGGCGCCTTCGACAGTGGTAAACAGCGTCACCTTGGCACCCAGCGCGGAAGTCCGGATCGAGCGCGAATCGGCAATCGCCGTACGTTTTTCCTCGACGGTATTGACGATCAAGACAATCTCGCCATTTTTGATCATATCGACTATGTGCGGCCGCCCTTCGGTGACCTTGTTCACAATGCCCACCGGAATGCCGGCGGCCTCGATCGCACCGCCGGTGCCGCGAGTGGCGACCAGGGAGAAGCCAAGCTCATGCAACTCACGCGCGACATCGACGGCCTTCGGCCTGTCGGCCGGCTTGACGCTGATAAAGACCTTGCCCGATTTCGGCAGCCGCGTGCCGGCCGCGAGTTGGGATTTGACAAAGGCCTCGCCGAACGAGCGGCCGACGCCCATCACCTCGCCGGTGGATTTCATCTCCGGACCCAGGATGGTATCCACTCCGGGGAACTTGATGAAGGGAAACACTGCTTCCTTGACCGAATAATAGGGCGGGATGACTTCACGGACCACCCCCTGATCGGCCAGGCTGCGACCGGCCATGCAGCGTGCTGCGATCTTGGCCAGGGGCAGGCTGGTTGCCTTGGAGACGAAAGGCACGGTGCGCGAGGCGCGTGGATTGACTTCCAGCACATAAACCACCGCCTCGTCGCCGCGCCCCTGGATCGCGAACTGCACGTTCATCAGGCCAACGACGTTGAGTCCCTTGGCCATCATCTCGGTCTGGCGCCGCAGTTCGTCCTGGATTTCGGGACACAGGGAAAACGGCGGCAGCGAGCAGGCCGAATCACCCGAATGCACGCCGGCCTGCTCGATGTGTTCCATGATGCCGCCGATCAGCACCTGCGTCCCGTCGCACAAGGCATCGACATCGACCTCGGTGGCGTCGTTGAGGAAACGATCGAGCAGCACCGGCGAATCGAAGGAGACCTTGATCGCGTCGCGCATATAGCGTTCGAGGTCCTTCTGCTCATGAACGATTTCCATGGCGCGACCGCCCAGCACATAGCTCGGCCGCACCACCAGCGGATAGCCGATCTCGGCGGCGAGGCGAATCGCATCGGGTTCCGTGCGCGCCGTGCGGTTCGGCGGCTGCTTGAGGCCGAGATCGTGCAGCAGCTTCTGGAAGCGCTCGCGATCCTCGGCGGCGTCGATCATGTCCGGGCTGGTGCCGATGATGGGCACGCCGTTGGCTTCGAGTTCGCGCGCCCGCTTGAGCGGGGTCTGGCCGCCGAACTGCACGATGACGCCGGTGGGCTGCTCGACGTGGACGATTTCCAGCAGGTCTTCCAGCGTCACCGGCTCGAAATACAAGCGATCCGAGGTGTCGTAGTCGGTCGAGACGGTCTCTGGATTGCAATTGACCATGATAGTTTCATAGCCGTCCTCGCGCATCGCGAGCGCCGCGTGCACGCAGCAGTAGTCGAACTCGATGCCTTGGCCGATGCGGTTGGGGCCGCCGCCGAGCACCATGATCTTCTTGCGATCGCTCGGCCGCGCTTCACACTCTTCCTCGTAGGTCGAATACATGTAGGCGGTCGCCGTGGAGAACTCCCCGGCACAGGTATCGACGCGCTTGTACACAGGACGCACGCCGAGCGCGTGGCGGCGCTCGCGTACCGCGGTCTCACCGCTGGCGCCCGCCGCCGGATCTGCGCTGGCGCTGACCAGGGTGCCGATACGGCGATCCGAAAAGCCCTTGCGCTTGAGATTGCGCAGGGTCGGGGCATCGAGATCGTCCAGGTTCTGCGAACGCATCCAGCCTTCGATCGCGATGATGTCCTCGATCTGCACCAGGAACCACGGATCGATGCGGGTCAGTTCGAACACCTGCTGCAGCGTGTAGCCCTCGCGCAGAGCCTGGGCCAGGTACCACAGACGCTGGGGGCCTGGGCTGGCCAATTCACGATTGATCTCCTCGCGATCGGCTTCAATTTCGTCGAAACCATAAACGCTGACTTCGAGGCCGCGCAGGGCCTTCTGCATGGATTCCTGAAAGCTGCGACCAATCGCCATGACCTCGCCGACCGACTTCATCTGGGTCGTCAGGCGATCGTTGGCCTGAGGAAATTTCTCGAAGGCGAAGCGTGGCACCTTGGTCACCACGTAGTCGATCGAAGGCTCGAAAGAGGCCGGCGTGGCGCCGCCGGTAATGTCGTTCTTGAGTTCGTCGAGGGTGTAGCCGACCGCCAGTTTGGCCGCAACCTTGGCAATCGGGAAACCCGTGGCCTTCGAGGCCAGCGCCGAGGAACGCGAGACGCGCGGGTTCATCTCGATCACCACCATCGCGCCATTCTTCGGGTTGATGGCGAACTGCACGTTGGAGCCGCCGGTATCGACGCCAATCTCGCGCAGCACCGCAATGCTGGCATTGCGCATGATCTGGTATTCGCGGTCAGTCAGCGTCTGCGCCGGCGCGACGGTGATCGAATCGCCGGTATGGACGCCCATCGGATCGAGATTCTCGATCGAACAGATGATGATGCAGTTGTCCTTGCGATCGCGCACCACCTCCATCTCGTACTCTTTCCAGCCGAGCAGCGACTCCTCGATCAGCAGTTCCTTGGTCGGCGAGGCCTCCAGGCCACGCTTGCAGATCTCGACGAACTCTTCCTGGTTGTAGGCGATGCCGCCGCCCGAGCCACCCATGGTAAAGGAAGGCCGGATGATTGTCGGAAAGCCCATGGCGCCCTGAACCTGCTGCGCTTCTTCCATGCTGTGCGCGATGCCCGAACGCGCCGAGCTGAGGCCGATGCGGGTCATGGCCTGCTTGAACTTCTCGCGGTCCTCGGCCATGTCGATGGCCTCGCGCGAAGCGCCGATCATCTCGACGCCGTATTTTTCCAGCACGCCGTGCTTGGCCAGGTCGAGCGCGCAATTCAGCGCGGTCTGTCCGCCCATGGTCGGCAGCACGGCATCCGGCCGCTCCTTGGCGATGATGTTTTCCAACACCTGCCAGGTGATCGGCTCGATGTAGGTCACGTCCGCCATGCCGGGATCGGTCATGATCGTCGCCGGATTGGAGTTGACCAGGACCACGCGATAGCCCTCTTCGCGCAAGGCCTTGCAAGCCTGGGCACCTGAATAATCGAACTCACAGGCCTGGCCGATGATGATCGGGCCTGCGCCGATGATGAGAATGCTGTGTATGTCGCTACGCTTGGGCATGACTTGTTGTGCCTGGTGTGCCTGTCAATTCAGGGTCGAATCGGCGAGCCTGACGCCGAAAACGATAAACATTGCGCCCACCCCGCCCGTTGCCCCGGCGGCAAGCCGGCGCCGACTGCGGAACTGTTGCGCCAGATGGGCGCCCCCCAGAATCAACGCGGACAGGTATACCCCGCTGATGATCTGGCAGATCAGTCCGAGAATGGCAAAGGAGAGCGCCGGATAGGCATAACCCGGATCGACGAACTGGATGAAGAAGGAAACAAAAAACATGATCGCCTTGGGGTTCATCAGGCTGATGACCAGTGCGGTGCGGAAGGGTCGCGTCGCGTCCACTCTCGGCTGCGTCGGCGGCACCAGCGCCCGAACCTGCCACAGCTCCCACGCCGCCCTCAGGAGACCGATACCCAGCCACGCCAGATAGGCCGCGCCGATCGTCTTGAGTACCATGAACAGTGCCGGACTGGCCTGCAGCAGAGACGTCACGCCGGTCGCCGAGAGCACCATCAGAATCGCGTCGCCGACAAAAATCCCGCAGGCCCCGAAATAGCCGGCGCGAACGCCGCGCTGCGACGCCACCGACAGAACATAGAGCGAATTCGGCCCCGGCAGCAGGACGATGAAAATCGTCCCCAGCACATAGGTGGCGAGATCGGTGATGCCGTAGAACATGGGCGGGTTCGCGATGGCCTCAGTGCGCCGGCCGCTGCGCAGCCATCGACTGAATAAAGCGGTCGAACAGATAGGCCACATCGTGCGGGCCTGGACTGGCTTCGGGATGCCCCTGAAAACAGAACGCCGGCCGATCGGTCCACGCCATACCCTGCAAGCTGCCGTCGAACAGCGAAACGTGGGTTACTTTCACGTTCTGTGGCAGGCTGCCCGGATTTACCGCAAAGCCATGATTCTGGCTGGTGATCAGCACCTGTCCCGAATCGAGATCCTTGACTGGATGATTGGCGCCGTGGTGGCCGAATTTCATTTTCATTGTCTTGCCGCCGGCCGCCAGGCCCATCAACTGATGGCCAAGGCAGATGCCGAAAGTTGGCAGGCGCCGTTCAAGAAACTCGCGGATCGCCGCCACGGCATAGTCGCAAGGCTCGGGATCGCCAGGTCCGTTGGACAGGAAGATGCCATCGGGATTCAGCGCCAGCACCTCCGCAGCCGATGTCCTGGCCGGCACCACGGTGAGCTTGCAGCCGCGCGAAGCCAGCATGCGCAGAATGTTGCGCTTGACGCCGAAATCATAGGCAACGACATTGAAACGGAAACTGTCCGGACGCGCAAAGCCGTCACCAAGCTTCCATTCACCTTCGCTCCAGGAGTAGGGCTCCCGCGCACTGACCACCTGCGCCAGGTCCATCCCGGCCAATCCAGGGAAAGCGCGCGCTTGGGCCACGGCAGTATCGGCATCGAGTTGCTCACCCGCCATCAGGCATCCGGCCTGCGCGCCCTTTTCACGCAGGATGCGGGTCAGTTTGCGCGTATCGATGTCGGCCAATCCAAGCACCTTCTCGGCACGCAGATAGGCATCGATGGATTGTTCGCTGCGGAAGTTCGAGGCCAGCAATGGCAGATCGCGAATCACCAGCCCGGCCGCATGAATGCGCCCCGCCTCGCAGTCTTCGCTATTGACTCCGTAGTTGCCGATATGCGGATAGGTCAGCGTGACGATCTGGCGGGCGTAGGACGGATCGGTCAGGATTTCCTGGTAGCCGGTCAACGCGGTATTGAATACGACTTCGCCCACGCTGCTGCCGCTGGCGCCAACGCCTTTGCCTCTAAACACCGTTCCGTCGGCCAAGGCAAGAAGGGCGGGCGGAAAGTGAGACACGATGGATCTCCCGGAACAAGGCAATTCGGCAATCGGAACCGGACACCGCTTGATTCACATAGCGTCCGGCAAACCTTTAAATTATAGCTCGTCACATCATCTATCGCAAACCCGAGACAACCCGCGGGGTCGCGGTAGGGACAGAGGTTACCCCCTGCCCCCCGCACAGATCCCTGCGAGCGGAACTACCGCACAAGGCTCCTGCCTCGGGTG
>MHZX01000122.1 GCA_001828935.1 Rhodocyclales bacterium RIFCSPLOWO2_02_FULL_63_24 | reverse complement strand
TGAACACCTTGATGCGCGACTTGCTGATGTTGAATACGCCGTAGTTCTCGTAGGAACACGCCATCTCGCATTGCAGACAGCCTGTGCATTTGTTCGCGTCCATGTGCAACGATTTCTGCATTTCCGACCTCCTATGACTCAGTTGTTCTTCGGTTCAATCGCTTTGCTTGTCACTTGAGTGACAAGCAAAGATCAACTGCAAGTCGCATGCCATCCATTTATCGATAGGGGCTTTGGCCTTAGGCAATTCATTTCATATGCGATGCGACAAAACGGTACAGGTGTGTCAATTCGGGACATTTTCTTGTTCGCATTCAACGAATCGTGACACCCCACGGCAGTTCGCCGACCTCGATCGTCTCGCTCACTTTCAAACTCGCGCCATCGATCACCGATACGGAATTGGAGCGCCCGTTGGCGACGAATACGGCCCGGCCGTCGGCCGTCGCCGCCAGCCCCCAGGGCCGTTTGCCGACGGCTACGGTGGCGAAAGCCTCGTTCTTCGCCGCATCGATCACCGACACCGAAGCGTCACGCCCATTGGACACATACACGCGTTTGCCATCGGGTGCCACCGCAATGCCATTGGCAAACTGTCCCGCCTTGATCGCAGCCACCACCGCCTGCCCGGCAACATCGATCGCATATACGGTACTGGCCAGTTCGCAGGCGACATAGGCGCGGCTGCCGTCAGGCAGGAATCCTATGCCGCGCGGCCGCTGGCCGACCTTGATCGAAACGACTTCGCGCCGTGTGCCGACCTCGATCACATCCACACTGTCGGCCTCTTCGGCGCTGACGTAGAGCCAGCGGCCGTCGGGACTGAACACCGCATGTTCGGGATTCTTGCCGCTGGTCTTGATCGAGAACGCGATCTCGCGCGTCACCGTATCGACGAACACCACGCTGTTCGACAACTCCACCGCGGCAACCACCCAGCGCCCGTCCGGCGACAGGCTGACCCCCTCGGGCGATTCGCCGAGCGGTATCCGCGCCACGACCTGGCGTGCATCGAGGTCGATGACGACGAGGCCATGGGCGGCCTTGTCGCTGACATAGAGCCGCTTGCCGTCAGCCGATGCGGCGATGCCGCGCGGTGCGCCGCCGGTTGCGATGCTCGTTTCGACCCGGCGCGTCGCGATATCGATCACCGAAATGGTGCCGGATTTCTCGTTGGGAACATACGCATAAGGGGCAGCGCCGGCGCTGCCGAGCACGCCGGCCAAGGCCAGCGCCGGTAGCACGCATTTCCAGAACAGATGCGATCTCATGGCTGTCTGTGCTGCACGCCGTGACGCTGCATGATGCGTTTCACCGTCCCGTCCGCCATCAGTTCGTTGACCGCCGTCTGCAAGGCCAAGACGAGATCCTCGCTTTGCGCCTTGACCGCAAGGCCGACTACCCATTGCCGCTTCTGCAGGACCGGATGCGGCGGCAAATCGATGGCAAAGCGGGCATCGCCCTTGAGGCCGCCTTCCAGTTCGCCCTGTTGCGCCAAGGTCGCGGCGACGGCGCCGGATTTCAGGGCAGCGACGGCTTGATCCGCAGTCCGGAACGACTTCAGGGAATTCCGGTAGCGCCCGCCATCGGCGGACAGCAGTATGGTCGCCGCCAGGGTATCGCCCTCCACGGCGAAAGGCAGTTTCTCCAGGGGTTCGAAGCCATCCAGGGTCGGCAGCTTGGCGAGCTGCCGACCCACCGCATAACGTTCCCGGTGGTAAGGGGCGAAGAACTTGACCCGATCCACCTTGGCCATGTATTCGCGATCGACCGGGGCATGCATCATCACATCGGCCGGTCCGTAGCCGAGGTAATGCCCCTTCCAGACCATGTTGCGCAGGTCGTCTTCCATGTTCTCGTCCGCCTCGAACCACAGCGGCGCCATCTTGACCCCGAGCTTCGCAGCGAGGGCTTCCGCCAACTCGACGTCGGCACCCTGACCGTCATGCGAAAACGGGGGAAAGTTCTTGTACAACGCAACCTTGAGCACGCCGCTGTGGCGAATCTTGGCCAGGACCGAGGAGTCCTGGGCCTGGGCTGTCGGCACGATCTGGAAACCAAGGACCAGCGCAGCGCAAACGGCAAAAACACGAACGCCGGTCCCGGAACTGCGCCAGGCGGCGGAAGCAACACTCCATCGGGTCATGGCGACACTCTCCTGAAATTATTGTTGTTGGGCGTGGACGATTTCGACCCGCTGCGTGCGGGCAAGTGGCGGCGCCTCACTGGGCACCGGCCACAATCCATTTGATCAGGCTCTTGAGATCTTCCTCGGGAACGGCGGCCATCGGCGGCATCGGCACCTTGCCCCAGCTTCCCGCCCCGCCTTTCTTGACTTTCGCCAGCAGTTTGGCTTCCGCATTCTTGTCTTTTGCATATTTCTTGGCGACCTCCCGGTAGGCTGGGCCGACGCCTCGGGTGTCAACCGCATGACATGACAAGCAAGTCGCCTTCTTCGCCAGTGCCTCCATCGGATTCACCGGCGCCTCCTCTTCTTCATGCCGCGTATCGAGATAGGAGCGGATGGCCCAGATCGCCTCTTGCGACATGATGCCCTGGAATGGCGGCATATACACCGCGCCGTTGCGAACCTTGCCGCGCAGCACGGACTGCAGGAAGTAGATATCGGTTTCCTTGTCGATATCGAGTTTGCGCAAATCCGGCGCAATGCCGCCACTGATCGCTTCGAGGCCGTGGCAACGGGCGCAGTTCTGGTTATAGGCGGAGGTGCCGATGCGGATCGCTTCCTTGTCGCCGCGGTAGGGATTTTCGTCGTACTTTTGCTCGCCCAAGGGCTTCAGCGTACTGACGTCGACCGCCTGCGGCGTAACATCGCCATGGGCGTGCACTATCGGCGCGGCGAACGAGCCCATCAACAGTGCTGGTAGAACAAGCAATCGAATTGCTGCGTGCATCTATGGTTTCCTCCAAGAAGTAATCAATGTCCCTTGTGCAGGTACCTTGCCCGCACTGAATCGCTTCGAATTAGCACTTACCGTGCCAAAACTCGGTATTGCTCGGTAGAGAGCCGACGCAAATGCCGCCGAAGAATCGGCAGGCACGAAACCTGCACCATTCACTCTCTGTCTTGATGGCCGACTGTTTCAAGTTGGCACACCGGATGTATCATTACCGAGCAAAAATATAGGGTGCGTTCAACGAAAACGGCACCTGCAGGCTTATGCGCAAGTCGAGCGCAGCAAAGCTGAACGAGGAGACGATCGATGAAACATATCGCGTATGGCGAACAAACCGACCCGGCGGCGACCATGCGGGCACGCGCTGCGATGCGCGACTCCGGGTCCGTCCCCGTCGGAGTGCTGCCTTCGACCATAGAAATGTCCTGGCAGCGTTGTCTCAACTATGGATTGGATAGCGACCAAGGCAGCGAATTCAACCTGCTGGAGCGCAACCTGCTGGCGGACCAGCTGGAAAAGAATCACCACCTGCTGATCCACGCGCAGCCGGTCATGGAAGTTCTCTTCGACCAGATCGTCGATACCCAGAACGTGGTCGTGCTGGCCAACGACGAGGGTTACATTCTCCACAGTTGCGGCGATCCGGAGTTTCTCACACGCGCCGAGAAGGTTGCGCTGGCGCCGGGCGCCGAATGGTCCGAACACAGCCGCGGCACCAATGCGGTGGGTACCGCGCTGGCAATCGGCGCGCCGGTGGTGGTGCATGGCGACCAGCATTTTCTTTCCGCGAATCATTTCCTGACCTGTTCCGCCTCGCCGATTTTCGATCCTTACGGGCGCCCGACGGGCGTGCTCGATGTGACCGGGGATCATCGCAGCTTCAACCGGCACACCATGGCGCTGGTGCGGATGTCGGTACAAATGATCGAAAACCAGATGTTCGCCGCGGCCTTCAGCGACGTGCTGACGCTGCGCTTCCATGCCCGGCCCGAGTTCGTCGGCACGCTGTGCGAAGGCATGGCGTCCTTCGGCGAGGACGGCGTGCTGCTTTCGGCCAACCGCAATGCCTGCTTCCAGTTCGGCCAGAGCCTCGAACAGTTGCGCGGCTCCAACTTCGCCTCGCTGTTCGGGCAGGCCATCACCCGCCTGCTGGATCACCTGCTGGTGCGCCCGCACGATCCGATTACCCTGACCATGAACAACGGCGTCCGGGTCCAGGCGCGCGCCGATTTCCGGCCGGCGAATCTGCGCCGGCATTCGCGCCTGGTAACCCAGGGCGATCCCTCCGTCGCGATACTCGACCCGGCCCCTGCGACGAAATGCGATGGCGGCGGGCAACGCAGTCCGGTCCAGAGCAAGGCCATCGCTCCCTGCCCGCTGGAATGGCTGCAAACCGGCGACCCGCAGATCGATGCCGTGGTCGCCAAGGTCAGGAAGGTCATCGGCCGCGACATTCCGATCCTGATCCAGGGCGAGACCGGCACCGGCAAGGAACTGCTGGCGAACGCAATCCACTGCGTCGGCCCGCGCACCGCAAAGCCCTTCGTCGCGGTCAATTGTGCCGCCATTCCCGAGGGGCTGATCGAATCGGAATTGTTCGGCTACGAGGAAGGCGCATTTACCGGCGCCCGGCGCAAGGGCAGCGTCGGCCGCATCCTGCAGGCCAACGGCGGCTCCCTGTTCCTCGACGAGATCGGCGACATGCCGCTCTCGCTGCAGGCCAGGCTGCTGCGAGTACTGCAAGAGCGCGTCGTGGTGCCGCTGGGCAGCAGCAAGTCCTACCCGGTGAACATCGCGGTGATCTGCGCCACCCACCGGCGGATACGCGAACTGGTGAGTACCGGCCAGTTCCGCGAGGACCTCTATTTCCGGCTCAACGGCCTGACCTTGATGCTGCCGCCGCTGCGCGCACGCACCGACCTCAACGCGCTGGTCGCGTCCTTGCTCAAGGAACTGGGCGGCGCCCATCCGCCGACCCTCGATCCCGAGGTGCTCGAACTGTTCCGCCGTCATGCCTGGCCGGGCAACCTGCGCCAGCTGTCGAACCTGTTGCGCACCGCGGTGGTCATGGCCGAGGGCGAGGGAACCATCCGCCGCGAACACCTGCCCGACGACTTCATCGAAGACATCGCGCAGGGTTTCGTCTCGATGGCGCCGGCCGAAGCCGCCGCGCCATCGACGCAAACGGGCGCTGGCGGCGTGCCGCCAGCGCCGACTTCTGGACTGCCGGCGGCGGAGGCCGCCGAAGTACAGGCCGGACGACTGCAGGATCTCGCGCTGCAAGCGATCCGTGATGCGATCGCGCGCCACGGCGGCAATATTTCTGCCGCGGCCCGCGAACTCGGCATCAGCCGCAACACCCTCTATCGCAAGCTGCACTGAGCGTTCGTCAAGAATTCCGGCATCGCCTCCGACGAGCCGGATGACGGGCCTCATGATTTTCATGATTCGGATGGCGCGCCAGACCGCGGCGCCGCGCTGGGCTTGCGATTTGCTAGAAATGGGGTCCGCTCACTCCTGATCCGCGTCCGCTGCGCGACAAAAGCCAATTGATTGCACCCCCTGCGCAACGCCTGACCCTGATCCTGGCATCCCTGGGCGCGCAACTGGCGGCGCCCGCACTCGCCGCCGACGTCGAAACGCCCGCCGTCGAGGTCGTCGGAATATCCCCCGTCAAAGGTCTGGAGCAGCCGCGCAACGAGATCCCCAGCCATGTTCAGTCGCTTGACGCCAAGGCACTGGCCCGCGACTCGCAGATGCCCCTGCCGGAACTGCTGGGCAACCGGCTATCGGGTATCAATGTCAATGAGATCCAGGGCAATCCCTACCAGGCCGATGTCAATTTCCGCGGCTTCACGGCCAGCCCCTTGCTCGGTACGCCGCAAGGGCTGTCGGTATATCAGGATGGCGTACGCATCAACGAACCCTTCGGCGATACGGTGAACTGGGATCTGGTGCCGCGGGCCGCGGTGGTTTCGATCGACCTGATTCCCGGCTCGAATCCCTTGTTCGGACTCAACACGCTGGGCGGCGCCTTGTCGATCGGCACCAAGAACGGCCTCAGCCACCCCGGCGCCGCGGTCGAGGCCAGCGCCGGCAGTTTCGGCCGGCGCGAAGTGGCCGCGGAGATTGGCGGCAAGCCGGGCGAGGTCGGTCTGTACGCGGCGGCAGCGGTATTCGGCGAGGATGGCTGGCGCGATTTCTCGCCATCCCGGGTCGCACAGGTGTTCGCCAAGCTGTCGCAGCGGCGCGGCGCCCTGGAGTGGGATCTCAGCTACACGCATGCCGACACCGATCTGACCGGCAACGGCTTGTTGCCCGACTCGATGCTGCAGGCGCGGCGCGCCAGCATCTTCACCCAGCCGGACAACACCCGCCACCGGCTGGACATGCTCAACCTGGGCGCGAGCTACTGGCTCGACGACAAGGCGCGCGTCGGCGCCACGGCGTATCGGCGCGACAGCCGGGCGCGCACCCTCAACGCCGACGCCAACGACGATTTCGAAGGCGGCGCGAACGACGGCTCGGGCGGCGCGAACGGCGGCGCCGGCTTCAATACCGGCACCGCCGCCAACAACCGGACCGCAACCGCACAGCAAGGCTGGGGCGGCGCGTTGCAGTGGTCGCGCATCGACGACGATAATCATGTGGCCTTCGGCACGAGCTTCGATTACAGTCAATCCAGCTTTCAGCAGACCACCGAACTGGGCGTTTTCGATCGCCAGCGCGGGGTGATCAGCGGCGGCGCCGGCGAGGTCCTGAATAACCGCCTGAGCGGACAAACCAGCAGCTGGAGCCTGTTCGCCAGCGACAACTACAAGCCGCTACCGGAACTGGCGATCACCGCCTCGCTGCGCTACAACCGGACCCATGTAAAGACCAAGGACGAACTCACCGCGGTCGCCCCCAATCTCGATGGCGATTATGTCTATACCCAGCTGAACCCCGCCCTGGGCGCAAGCTGGTCGCTCGCGCCCAGCCTCACGCTGTTCGCCAATGCGGCGCAGGGCAACCGCGCGCCGAGCCCGATCGAACTCGGCTGCGCCGACCGCGCCAACCCCTGTTCGCTGCCCAACGCGATGCAGGCCGACCCCTTCCTCAAGCAGGTCGTGACGCAGACCCTGGAGGCCGGCGCGCGCGGCCAAGCCGGCCGATGGCGCTGGAATGCCACGGCTTTCCGCGCCGACAATCGCGACGACATCCTGTTTGTCGGCACCTCGACCAGCGCCGGCTACTTCACCAACTTCGGCCGCACGCGCCGCGCCGGACTTGAACTCGGCACCGCCGTGGAACTCGGCAAGCTCGAACTGCGGGCCGACTATGGCCTGGTCGCGGCCACCTACCAGTCGGCGGCCTGCGTTCGGGCGGAAAACAACAGCACGCGCGGACAAACCGCCGCATGCACCGCGGCGGGCCAGAACGACGAGATCCTGATCCAGGCCGGCAACCGCATTCCCGGCATTCCGTTGCACAGCCTGAAACTCGGCGCCGCCTGGCGCGCCGGCGCGCAATGGACGCTGAACGTCGACCTGATGGCGTTCTCCAGCCAGTACTTGCGCGGCAATGACAACAATGCGCACCGCAGCGGCAGCTATTCCGACCTGCTCGGCGGCGGCCCCCGGAGCTTCCTCGGTGCAGGCACGGCGCCCGGCTATGCAGTGCTCAATCTCGGCGCCCAGATCAAGCTCGACCGCCGCTGGCAGCTTACGGCACGCCTCAACAACGTCTTCGACAAGCGCTATGCGACCGCTGGCGCGCTGGCGGAGAATCCGTTCAGCGGCAGCGTGTTCCAGGCCAATTCGGACAACTGGAGGCGCGAGAGCTTCTTCGCGCCGGGCGCGCCGCGGAGTCTGTTTGTCAGCGCCCGTATTACACTCGATTGACACTTTCCAGGAGCGACACGCATGAAGCGAACATTGCGCATGATCCCCTGCCTGCTGGCAGGATGGCTGGGCGGGCCCGCCTGGGCCGAGAGCTACAGCATCGACAGCCGCCATACCTTTCCGGTGTTCGAGGTCAGCCACTATGGCTTCTCGATTCAACGCGGACGCTTCAGCAAAGTCAGCGGCAAGCTCGACCTCGACTTGGCCAACAAGCAGGCCTCGGTTGACATCGCGATCGACACCGCCTCGGTGGACATGGGCTTCGAGGACTGGAACAAGCACATGCGCGGCGAGCGTTTTTTCCAGACCGACAAGCACCCGCAGGCGCGCTTCGTCGCCCGCAACTTCGCCATCGATCTGGCTGCGCCGGCGCCGGTCAGCGGCGAACTGACGCTGCTCGGGGTGACCCGACCGGTGGTCCTCCAGGTCAGCCAGTGGCGCTGCGCCAAGCATCCGATCCTGCCGCGGCAACTGTGCGGCGCCGATTTGCAAACCACGCTGAAGCGCTCCGAGTTCGGCATGAACTACGGGATTCCGGGCATCGGCGAAGACGTCAGGATAGTCATCGCGGTCGAGGCGCTGAAGGATTCCTGAGCCAGACCGGGCCGGAGCCCGAGAGTCGGCGCTGGCGCTACGGCGTGGCGCCCGTCACTCGATCGTCAGCAGCGGCAGCCAATGGCTGCGCGGATCGCCCGGCGCCAGATCGGCACCGCCTATCGGCCGCTGGCGCCGCTGCGGCGGCACACTGTCCGGGGCGATGAACGGATCCATGTCGACATCATGCAACTGGCCGGCGATGCCGCGCGCAGTCCACGCCATCTTGTAGTAGATGCCGTTGAACGGATCGATATGCAGCGATTGCGGCGGCGTGCGGATGAACAGCAGCGCGTACTCCAGGGGCAGCAGATCGCCGGCAGAACTGCATTGTGTGCCTGCCTTTCCCGCTCTCTGGGCGATATCCCACAAGGGGATACCGTCCCCGCCCTTTGGGACTCGGGGCCTTGCCCGCCGGGGATAGCGCTTCGCGCGCCGGCGATAAAAAAACCGGCGGCAATGTCGGTTGCGCCGGCCTTCAAAAGTGCGATCCGTACTGTCGGACGGATCGCCGCGGAGGAGAAGAACTTGTTGCTTACGTACCGCTCTTGTGCAGCTTGAAGACCCACATCGAGCCGCCCTGGTTGAGGAAGTTGACCTTCTTCGCCACATCCCCGCCCCACAGCGGCACCGCGCCGCCCCAGCCGGAGGCTACCGCGACGTACTGCTCGCCGTCCTGGTCCCAGGTGACCGGAGGCGCCACCACGCCGGAGCCGGTCTGGAACGACCAGACTTCCTTGCCGGTCTTGGCGTCGGCCGCCTTGAGGAAGCCTTCCGGGGTACCCCAGAAAACCAAGCCGCCCTTGGTGGTCAGCACGCCGCCCCAAAGCGGAGCGTTGTTCTTGACTTCCCAGACGATCTTGCCCGTCGCCGGATCGACCGCGCGCATCGCGCCGATGTAACTGTCATCGATGGTCTTGATCGTGAAGCCGGCGCCGAGGTAGGCCGCGCCCTTCTTGTAGCTGACCGGTTCGTTCCAGATCTCCATGCCCCACTCGTTGGCCGGCACGTAGAAATAGCCGGTGTTGGGGTTGTAGGCCATCGGCATCTGGTTCTTGCCGCCGAGGAAGGACGGCACCGCAAACACCGAGCTACCCTTCTTGCCGTCGGCGCTCTTCGCAGGATCGCCGGGGCGATTGCCCGGATCGAACTGCGGCCGCCCGTTCTCATCCAGGCCGGTGGCCCAGGTGATCTTCTTGACGAAGGGGAAGCCCTTCTGGAACTTTCCGGTCTTGGCATCCAGCACGTAGAAGAAGCCATTGCGGTCGGCCTTGCCGCCCAGACGCTTGCCGTCCTTGCCTTTGAAGGTAACGAACTCGTTCACGCCGTCGTAGTCCCAGCCGTCGTTCGGCGTGCCCTGGAAATGCCAGACGATTTTTCCGGTGGCGACATCGATGGCAACGGTGGAACAGGAGAAGAGATTGTCGCCGGGGCGCAGGGCGCTGTTCCAGGGAGCCGGATTGCCGGTACCGAAGTAGGCCAGGCCGGTTTCCGGATCATAGGTGCCGCCGAGCCAGGTCGCGGCGCCGCCGGTCTTCCACAGGTCGCCCGGCCAGGTCGCGTTGGCGGTGCCGCTGATGCCATTGTCCTTGCCGTCCTTCATCCCCATGTGGCCTTCGACCGTCGGCCGCACCCAGACCAGCTTGCCGGTCTTGGCATCGCGCGCTTCCACCCGGCCCAGCACGCCAAACTCGCCGCCGGAGACGCCGGTCAGCACCATGCCCTTGGCAATGATCGGCGCCGCGGTGGCAGAGTAGCCGGCCGAATATTCGTCGATCTTTTCTTTCCATACCACCTTGCCGGTGTCCTGGTTCAGGGCGACCAGTTGCGCATCCAGCGTGGCGAAGATCACCAGGTTGTCATACAGCGCAGCGCCGCGGTTGACCACGTCGCAGCAGGGCATGATGCCGTCCGGCAGGCGATGTTCGTATTGCCACAGCTTCTTGCCGGTCCTGGCGTCGAGCGCGAACAGGCGGGAATAGGAACCGGTGACGAACATCTTGCCGTTGTGTATCACCGGCTGCGATTCCTGGCCGCGCTGCTTTTCGCCGCCGAAGGAGAACGACCACACCGGCACCAGATCCTTCACCGTCTTGGTATTGATCTTGGCCAGGGGACTGTAGCGCTGCCCCTGGGTGCCAAGGCCCCACGACAGCACGTCGCCGGTGGTCTTGGCATCGCTTTCGATATCCTTGTCGGTGACCGCTGCCGTTGCTGGCACCGCAGCCAGGGTCATCAGGGCGCTGGCAATCAGCACCGAGCTCAGGGTACGTTTCATCAAATCTCCTCCTGGGAAGTTATGGTTCATCGGAGATGCGCTCGCATATCCGTCCCGGTCTTAATAGCAATCAAGATGCCATGCTGACCGGGCTCATGAAATCCTTGAAACTTCCTCTTTTCGGACGAGTATTCGAATTTTCCGAAAACACTCCTGTTCCAAAAGCGGTCAAGTGTTCCAGAACGAGACAGGCGCCTGTCCCGACTGGAAGCGCCGCTGGCAAGACTCAGAAGCCGTAGCTGGCGCTCAGGCCGAGCTGGTAGTTGCGGCCGGCTCCCGGTTCGAAGGCGGCGCCGGTGGTGGCCTGCGAGGCATTGACCCGCACCGAGCTGACATAGACCTTGTCGGCCAGGTTTTCGAGGCGAATGAATTCGCGCAGTTTCCAGCCGCCCAGTGTCTGCGCGAAGCCGGCGCGCAGGTTGAACAGACTGTAGCCGTCGGCACGCTGCGCATTGCTGTCGTTGGTATAGGTGTCGCCGAAACGCAGCGCTTCGAGGGCCGAGAAGAAGCCGCTGGCGGGATGCTTCCAGGAGAGCTCGCCGTAGGCGGTGGCGGCGTAGGTGCCGGGAATCCGGTTGCCCGCCGGGACCGTGACGCAGGGCGGCGAACCGGTGCAGAAACTGTCCATGAACTCGGCGCGCATCCAGCTCAACGCCCCATACAGATTGAAGTTGTGCGGCAAGGCGCTGTCCAGCGACAGCTCCAGCCCGGTGCGGCGGGTCTTGCCGACGTTCTTGAACGAGGCCGTGGCGCCGTTGCCGAGGTCGGTGACGATTTCATTATTGGTATCGACGCGGAACAGGGCCAGGTTGGCGCGGGTGTTGTCGGCGATCAGGGCCTTGGCGCCGACTTCGTAATTCTTGCTCTTGCTCGGCTGCAAGGTGAGATTCGGCCCGGCACCGCCATTGGTGATCGGATTGCCGATGTAGGTCAGTTCGATGAAGGTCGGCGTCTCGAAGCCCTGGCCGTAGTTGGCATACAGGTTGACCGCCGGCGACAGGCGGAAGGTCGCGCCCAGCACCGGCGAGGTGTTCGAGAACGTGAGCTTGCCGCTGCCATCGACCGGCGCCGGAATGTTGTCGGTGATGTCGAACTGGACCTCGCTGTGGCGCAACCCGGCGATCAGCAACCAGCGCTCGGTGGGCTCGAATGTGGCCTGGACGAACTGGTCGGAACTGGTCACCTTCTGCTGTTCATCGCGGGTGGCTCCGGGGATCAGGTTGCCGGCGGCGGCGTTGAACTGCTTGCGTCCATCCTTCATGCTGTCGTAATTGAGCCCGGCCACCAGGCTGAAGGGCGCGCCGGCCAGGGTCGACTGATGCGTCCATTTCAGCTCCGTCCCGGAAAACTGCCGCTCGATCGCCGCCACCCGCCCGGTGGCGCCCAGGGTCTGGTACTGCTGGTTGTCGCGGCTGCCGACGTAGCCCGTCGCGGTCAGCTTGTTCTGCGCCGACAGCGCATGGTCGAGCACCATGCCGGCTTGGGTGTGCTTGCGATAGACGCGGGTATTGCGCGCCACCGCATTGGTTCCGGCCTGCCGCGGATCCTGGCGGTACTGGGTCTCGGTCAGGCCCAGGGGGTCTTCGGCAAACTGGTCGAGCGCGGTCGCCACCAGGGTCAGGCGCGTGGCATCGCTCAGGGCATAGCCCAGCTTGGCATGCTGGGATTCGCGCGAGGAGCGGCTGTGATCGCGGTAGCCGGCCGAATCGAGGTCGGTGGCATTGACGATGTAGTTGAGCGCGCCGGCCTGGCCCTCGGCGATCAGGCTCAGGCGCTGGGTGTCGTAGCTGCCGGCGGCGAGGGCGGCGCCCAAGGTCGGCGTCTTGGCGCCGTCGCGGGTCAGGATCTGCACCACGCCGCCCGAGGAGTTGCCGTAGAGCGCGGAAAACGGGCCGCGCATGAACTCGACCGACTTCGCCGTATCCAGATTGAAGGTGCCGGTCTGGCCCTGGCCGTCGGGCATCGTCACCGGAATGCCATCGGCGTAGATGCGGACGCCGCGCACGCCGAACGATGCCCGCGCGCCGAAGCCCCGGCTCGACACGGCCAGATCCTGGGCGGCGTTGAAGCGGTTGTTCACCACCACGCCCGGAATCCGCACTGCGGTTTCGGTCAGGTTGATCTGCGGCCGGCCCTCGGCCAGCGTTTCCGCACCGACGACGTCGATCGACACCGGCAGATCGAAGCCGGACTGCTCGACGCGAGTCGCCGTAACGACCACCGGGCCGGTGGTCAAGGCGGCCTCGGCGGCGAACAAAGGGGCGACCCAGAGGTTCCCGATCAAAGCGGGCAACAACAGGCGGCAGGACATCGGGTTTGGCATGGCAGTTCCACAGGCGATCAAAGGAACCTGCATTGTTGCAGGCATGCCGCCGCGGCGCCTGCGTCAAACCGCCCGTCGTCAGCTCATGAAAATCATGAGACCTTGCCGCCCTCAGGCATCGATCAGACCGTTGCGCAGAGCGATCAGGGTCAGCTCGGCGGCGTTGCCGGCGCCGAGCTTTTGCTTGATGTTGTAGAGGTGGGTGCCCACCGTGCGCGGACTGAGGAACAGCACGGTGGCTATGTCGGCGACCGACTTGCCGCGCGCCAGCATCACGAAGACTTCGAATTCGCGTGCCGAAAGCGCCTCCAGCGGGTTACCCGGACTCCCTACCTGTTCGACGACGATTTCCTGCGCCAGCGCCGGTTCGAGAAACAGCTTGCGCGCCGCGACCTGGCGGATGGCGTCGATCATGGCGTCGGCCGCGCTGCGCTTGGTCAGGTAGCCGAGCGCACCGGCCGCCAGGGCGCGGCGCGGATGCGCCGTGTCCTCGTGCGCGGAAAGCACCAGGACGCGCGCCGCCGGCCATTTCGCGAGCAGACGGGAAAGCGTCTCCAGACCGCCCATGCCGCCCATCGACAGGTCCAGCACCATGACGTCGGGATTAACCTCGGCATAAGCCTTGAGCGCCTCCTCGCCGCTGCCGCATTCGGCCACCACGCGCAGATCGCTGGTGGTGTCGAGCAGCAGGCGAAAGCCCATGCGGACTACCGCATGGTCGTCGACCAGCATAATGCGTAAGGTCGGATTCACTCGGAATCTCCTGGCAGGGGAAGCACGATCCTAACGCGGAAACCACCTTCCGCGCGCGGCGCGGCCTCCAGGCTGCCGCCGAGGGCCGCCACCCGTTCGCGCATGCCGACCAGGCCATGGCCTGAACCGCCCAGGTCTGCCGCCGAGCCGCTGCCGTCGTCCTCGACGACGGCCTCCAGGCGTCCGCCGTGCCGCCCTACTGCAAGCCTGACGCGGCGTGCGGCAGCGTGCTTAAGGACATTGGTCAGGGCCTCCTGCACGCTGCGGAAAGCCGCCAGCGTCAAGGCCTCGCCGAGATCGCCGAGATCGCCTTCGAGTTCGAGCAGCAGCTCGATGTCCTGATGGCGCACGCGCCATTCGCGACCGAGGTCGGCCAGTGCCGCGGCAAGATCGGGCTGTTCCAGCACTGCCGGGCGCAGTTCGCGCACGATGCGATGCACGCTGTCGTACAGGCCCGCCGCAATCTCGTTGATCTTGGCCGCGCCCGGCGCGACGCCGGCGGCCTGACCATCGTCGCCGCCGCGGGCGATCGACGTCGCGATCAAGCGGATCGCGGTGACCGACTGGCCGAGTTCGTCGTGCAGTTCGCGCGCCACGCGCTTGCGCTCGTCCTCGATGCCGGCCTGGATCAGTCGCGTCACCTCGCGGTTTTCGGCCAGTTCCTGGGTGGTCGCCACCAGTCGCCGCGCGTCGGCCTCGGTCGGGCGCAGCAGCCGCCGCAGGAACCACAGCAACGCCATGTGCAGCACCGCGACGAAAGCCAGTCCCAGCAGGAAAATCGCGCTGACGCTGTCCCAGGCATCCAGCTCGGCGCGCGAGGCATCGGGAACGATCTCGATGCGGGCGCCCTGCAGGCCGATCACGGTGGCCGCAAGCCGCGGCTGCATCAGGCGTGCGAACCACTGCGGGGCGCGGCGCCCGGCCTTGTAGGTGCTCGGTGGCGAGTTGTAGCGCAATACGCCATCGGCCGAGTAGAGACGGATTTCGTTGGCGCGAACGCGGCCCAGGCTTTGCAAGAAATTGACCATCACCGCCGGCACCGGGCCGAACACCGGACTGGTCTGCACCGCGGTGCCGAGCATCTGCACGGTAACCCGGTGCGCGGCCTCGACCTCCTCCTGGATCGAGCTGCGGTGGCTGTCGACCAGAAGCCAGGTCAATGCCGTCAGGAAGACCAGATTCAGGCCCGCGACCAGCAGATTGAGTCGCAGCCGCAGCGAGCCGCGCGGATACGGAGTTCTAGGAAGCAAGCCGGAACACGACGGGAACGTCGACAGTCAACCGCCGCCCGGCCAAAGCGGCCGGCAGCGCAGGCAACGGCAGCGCCGCACGCACCATTTCCAGCGCCTGCTGATCGAGAATCTCATGACCGCTTGAACTCAGCACGCGGACCGCGAGCAGGCCGCCCGCGGCCGCCAGGTCCAACTGCAGGACGGCAATGCCCTGCCACTGGCGCAACTGGGCCAGGCGCGGATAGCGCTGGCGCGCGGCGACCGCGCCAGCCAATTCGCGGCCATAGGCGGCGAGCATGCCCGCATCCGGCGCCGGCGGCGGCGCGGGAGCCGGCGCCAATGCGGGCGCCACAGTCGGCCGCACCACGTCCGTACTCGCTGCGGCAGGCGCCTCGGCCACGCGCAGCGCCGGAGTCTCCGGCACCGCTTCCGGCGCGACAGCGACAAGCTGGGGAGTAACCTGGCGCTGCAAGGGCATGGCGTCGGGCCGGTTTGGACGCGGCGCGGGCGCGAGAGTCGGCGCCGGCGCAACGGCGAACGCGTCGGGCCGGACCGCGGGCGCGGACAATCGAACCTGCAAGGGCGGCAGCGCTTCGCCCGTCTGTCGCGTCAAGCCAGGCAGCCAGCCCAGCGCAACGCCGTGGATCAACAGCGAGACGGCGACGGCGGCGCCGATCTGGCGCTCGCGGCTGCCCAAGACGGGCAGCGCGAAAGCAGGAAAACCGGCGGGATGGGCGAGTGTGGCCGAATTCATGGTCCTACGCTAACCCATCGTCGCGCCGGCTTCCAGTCCGCTGCACGCAAATCATGAAAATCATGACCGGCGAGCGGGTCGTGGCTTCATCCTTGCTTTGAGGATCGGGTTGTTCCATCGGGAGTCGAGCCGACTATGCTTCAGGCGAAAGGAATTGCAATCCTGCTGCTCGGCTGGCTGGTCTGCCTCAGCGCAGCGGCCGGCGAACTGACCCGGGCCGACATCGAACGGCGCTTCCAGAGCCCACTGCGGGTCGGCGACAAGCTGCGCGAGATTGCCGCCTGGCCGCTCAGCAGCGAGCTGACGCCCGATGCCGGACCGGTCGCCTATGTCTTCGAGTCGATCGACCTGGCGCCGATTCCGGGCTTCGAGGGGACGCCGATCAACCTGCTGGTGGCGATCGACGCAAGCGGCAGGTTCATCGATGTCGAGGTGCTGCGCCAGCACGAGCCGGTGTTTCTCGGCGGTCTCGGTCCCGCCCCGCTCAACGAGTTCGTCAAACAGTACCAGGGCAAGAATCTCAAGCAGCAGATCACGGTCGCCAGTATCTACGGCAACAGTCGCGCCGACAGCGGCGGCCAACGCGTCATGCTGGACGGCGTGACCAAGGCCACGGCCTCGGTGCGCATCGTGAACCAGTCGGTGCTCGCCGCCGCGCTGGCCGTCGCCCGCGTCCGCCTCGGCTTCGCCGATGCCGGCAGCGGTGCGCCGCCGGCCCGGCTCAAGCCGCAGCCCTTCGAGCGACTCGATTTCGCCGCGCTGCTCAAGCGCGGCTATGTGCAGCACCTCGCGCTGAGCAACGCCGAGGTCGAGCAGTTGTTCGCCGACAGCGAAGGCGCCGCGGCCGATGAAGAAGGGCTGCGCCAACCCGGTGAGCTGTTCGTCGAAATCTACGTCGCTTACCTCAACGCGCCGAACATCGGCCGCAATCTGCTCGGCGACGACGCCTGGGCCAAATTCGAGTCCTATCTGCAGGATCAGCGCCCAGCCTTCTGGGTCGCCACGCGCGGCCGCTACGCGCTGACCGACGAGGCCTTCGTGCCGGGCACCGCGCCGCCGCGCCTGACCCTGGCGCAAGGCGATCTACCGATCGAGCTGCGCGATGCGAATCGCGATTACGCGCGAGCGCCGGCGCTGGCCGAGCTCAATGCAGCGCTGATACTGACCGCCCCGGCGCATGCCGGACTCGATCCGGGACGCCCCCTGGAGTTCCGCTTCGCGGTCAGCCGGGCGCGCGGCATGATCCTCCCGGTCGTCACGCAAAAGCAAATCGATCTGCATTACGCGCCGCCCGCCGAACTCTTCGACTACCCGCCCAGGCCGCTGCCGGAATGGCTGCAGGCCTGGCAAGGGCGGCTGCCCGACCTGCTGGTCATCGGCGCCGCGCTGCTGCTGTTGAGCGGTGTGCTGCTGCGCCCGCGCTTCATCTCGATGCGGTCGCGCAGCTTGTTCTGGTTCCGCAATGGCTTCCTGATGTTCACGCTGCTGTTCATCGGCTGGTATGCGCAAGGCCAGCTGTCGATCGTCCAGATCACCGGCGCGATCAAATCCCTGATCGCCGGCGGCGGCCTCAAGAGCTTCCTCTACGACCCGGTGTCGCTGCTGCTGATCGGCTTCACCCTGCTCAGTTTCGTGGTCTGGGGCCGCGGCGTGTTCTGCGGCTGGCTGTGCCCCTTCGGCGCCCTGCAGGAGTTCGTCGCGCTGCTGGCCGGCGCGCTGCGGGTGCCGCAGGCGCGCTTGCCGCCGCGACTGGCGCGACTGCTGGAACGCGGCCGCTATGCCCTGCTCGCGCTACTGCTCGGCGCCGCCGCGCTGACGCCCGCCGTCGCCGAGCGACTGGTGGAAATCGAACCGTTCAAGACTGCCATCACGGTCGGCTTCCAGCGCGAACTGCCATTCCTGCTCTGGGCTGTCGGCCTCTTGCTGGCCGGCGCCTTCGTGTACAAGTTCTTCTGCCGCTTCGTCTGCCCGCTCGGCGCGGCGATGACGCTGGGCGGCCGGCTGCGGCGCTGGAACTGGCTGCCGCGCCTGGCGGCCTGCGGCCAGCCCTGCCAGAAATGCCGCAACACCTGCCGCTATGACGCGATCCTGCCCGGCGGCGCCATCGACTATGACGAGTGTTTCGGCTGCCTCGACTGCGTCGGCATCTACCACGACACCCGGCGCTGCGGACCGCAACGGCTGCAGGCGAGCAAAGGCCGCAATATCAGAATCCAGCCGCTGCGGACCGCGCCATAGCGGCGCGCGGCGGCGCCGGCCGCAGGACGCACCTCAAACTCCATGGCCTGACTCTTGCCTGTGATCACCGGCGGGGAACGGGAGGCTTCGCTTTTCCCCGCTACCGCGCAGCGCAAGCGGCGCACGACCAAGTTTGGCTTCTCTTCTCACAATACTATTCAATCAGGAGACACAATATGACAATACTCTTTGCACTTGCCCTCTCGATCGGCACGCTCGCGGTAGTCGCCACCTGGGTGTTCCTCGGACCCCTGGCAGCGCTTCAGGTCCAGATCTGGCAGGCCTTCATTGCCTGGGCCGCCTTCTATCATTGCGGCGGCAAGGGCGTCGGCTTCAAGAACACCCTGACCGGCATGATCTTCGGCGCTGCGGTGGGCGCCCTCTCGGTCATGCTCGCGGGCCAGATGGGCGCGCTGGGCAGTTTCTCCGCGCCGGTCGCGGTCGGCATCGGTGCCGCGGCAATCGTGCTGGCGGCGCATATTCCTTTGTTGAGCACGATCCCGGCCAGCGTCTATGGTTTTGCGTCGGTCGCCGGGCTGATCCTGCTCAAAGGCTTGTCGCCGGTCGACGCCTTGCTGCCCACCATCATCTCGATTCTGCTCGGCGCCGGCTTCGGCTGGCTCTCCGAATCGCTCGGCGGGAAAATGGCAAAGGCATAGATGCATGCAGGGGCGGGGGCCGATGGCGGACTTGGCATCGACCGCCCCCGCGTCCCGCTCGCCACCGTTCAATAATGCAACAAGGCGAGCGCCTTGTTGCATTTTGGATCAAGTGCCCCATCGATCCGGACCGCCAGCAGCTACGCCAGGCGGTAGCCGAAACTCAGCATCAACTATGAACTCGTGCCGACGGGCAAGCGCGGCAGCGACAGGCCCCGGATGACCCCCGCGATGCTGCGCCAGAGTATCGGCAGCAGCCAGACGATCAGCGCCATCAGCAGCAACAGAACCGTCAGCATCAACCACGGGTGGGCGAACATCAGCCAGAGCCAGGTAAGCGCCACGACGTCTTCGCCGAAGGAGGTGGCGACGTTGCTGAATGGTTCGGGCGAGGCATTGATGATGGCGCGCGTGCCCGCCTTGGTGAAGTGGGTGCCGGCGGCCAGGCTGCCGCCCAGAAGCGCCATGGCGGTCTGCCATTCGACGCCCTGACCGCCAAACACCATCGCCGCCAGTGCCGCGCCGGCCGGGATGCGGACAAAGGTATGCACCGTATCCCAGACCGAATCGAGCAGCGGGATCTTGTCGACAAAGAACTCAAGGAACAGCATGACACCGGCGACACCTAGCAGCCAGGTGTTCTGCAGCAACTGGAGGCCTTCCGGCAAAGCGATCCAGCCCATCCTGCCGGCCAGGCCGACCACAAACAGGCTGGTATAGAGACGGAATCCCGAGGCCCAGCCGAGCCCAGCCGCCAGCGCCAGGAGGCCGGCAAGATCGAGCGGCAAATGGCTGACATCCATCATCGATACTCCACGATCGGGAAACACTCACATGCACTCACTATAGCCCTTGGCGGAAATAGCTCAAGTCGGCGGCGGCTGAGCGCTCGCGCTTGCCTGATGGGACACGACCCGCCTTCAGAACGGGCAGTCGTCAAAATCATCCGCTTCGGCCTGGCGCCGCATTTCCTTGAGCCAGGCCTTGAGCTTCCTGATGTCCTCGAACGCGAGCAAGTCCTTTTTCAGATCGCGGATGGCATGTCGGACGCGGCCAATTTCGCTGGCGAGATGGCGCATGAGCGTACCGGGGGACAAGTTCAGGTAAGGGTCGATGCCGAACCGCGACCTGAATTCATTTTCGGCATGCCAGATTTCCTGACGCAGTTCGGCCAGCTGTTCCTTGAGAATCTTGTTGTAGTGCTTCAGACGGACTTCGCTGATGCCGTTGATGGTGGCCTGGTCGATGTGTTCCAGCTCCAGTTGCAGTTCCAGCAATTGCAGCAGGTTCTTCTTCTGGTAGGCCAGGTTGGCGCGCTGCATCAGGGCAGTTTTGCGGGCGCGCTCCTGCAAATCGGGTTCACGGTCCGGATGCAGGGCGCTGGCGAGTTTGCGGTAGACCTCGCGAATGGACTGGCTGATCTGTTGCTCCTCGGCCTGTTGCTGCGCTTCCCGGGCGAGTTGTTTGGCTGACTTCTTGCGTCTGGCCTGACGCGCCTCCTGCTCGGCGTCGTGCTGCGCCCGCTGTTCCTGCAGTTGCGCATGTGCACGCCGCAGCAAATCGTCAGGCGAACTCATGTCCACATCATCGCCCAGATCAAAACCCAGCATGTCCTCCAACATGGATTTCATCTCATCAATGCCGTCGGCACCCAGAGTGTCGTAGTCGGTCTGGCTATGCTTGTTGTAAATCGCCTTCAACTGCGCATCGTCGCACCCAGCCAGCAGCTGTTCGGCCAGGCCGGCAATCAGCCCGGCAAGCAGGCGGCGTTCGGTTTTGGTCAGCCCTTTCTGATCGCTGGCGCGGTCAAGGCAATGCACCATCTTGATCTGCAATTCCTCGGAGGCTGCAAGCATCGGCAGCATTTCTTTTGCATATTCCTGCTGGTAAGGCGGGATGGCGGCCTCCCAGGCGAGCAGTCGGGCACGCTCTTTTTCGATCTGCTTGATCAGGGTGTTGAAGGCCTTTTGCGTCTTGGACAGGTGGGACTTATCGTGGCCGGCGACGATGGCGACGGCCTTGACGCGAGTCGAGGTCATGGGTTGGCTTTCTTCAAATAGCGAGAAGTTCTGCATTCGCTGGTCCACCGCTACGCCCCGCTCCCGCGCAGGGCCTGCGCCATCAGGGACAGGGCATCGGCGATCTGGCGCGCGGCCGCAGGCGATGGTAGCGGAACTTTGAGATTGCGTGCTCCGCTCCGCAGGTCGCGTTCGACCCACGGGTGGTCTGCCTGTCCCTGATCGGCCGCCGCCCCCAGCGCGGCCGCAAACTGGACACCGAACTGAAGCAACGCGCCCCAAGGATCGACCGCCGTGGGGGCGGCGGGCATCGCCGTTCCCATTGCCGTCTCGCCGTCCGCCACGACGAGCAAAGCGTCTCTTGCCCCATCGTCTTGTAACGCAGTTGCATCATCCGTGCCGACTACTGCATCGGCGGCAGTCGCGTCTGCCGCAACGTCGGTTGCCGGAGCATCCGCTGCAGCAGGGGCGACATTCGTCATTTCCTCCGCCGGCGTCATCGCCGCGCTTTCGCCCATCGAGCTGGTGACGTTTTCGACCTCTTTCATGAAGCGGCTGAGACGCGAACCGCCCAGCGCTATCTCGCCGGTGCCGCCATCCAGTATTCCCGCCGCCAACGAGCGCTTGAAGGCCAGCACCGACAGCATGCCTTCCTCGATGCTGCCCTTGGCGATGAAATTGACGATCTGCACCGGCCGCTTCTGTCCCATGCGGTGAATGCGCGCGATGCGCTGTTCGAGAATCGCCGGGTTCCAGGGCAGGTCCATGTTTACCAACGTCGAGGCATGTTGCAGATTCAAGCCGGTGCTGCCCGCATCTGTGGACAAAAACACGCGACAGTCCACATCGTCGCGAAAACGCTCCACCAGCGCCGGGCGTTTCTCCGCGGGCACGCCGCCATGGAAGCTGACGTAGCCGATGCCGCGCGCCTCCAACCGACGAATGACGATCTCATGGGTGCGCGTCCACTGCGAAAATACCACGGCTTTGGCTCCGGGCTGGGCAAACAGTTCGTCGAACAATGCGGCCAGCTCGTCGGCCTTGACGCCGTGGTCGCTCTCCTGATCCAGCAGGTAGGTGCTATTGCACGACATTCGCATATTCTGCAAGGCGCAGGTGAGCAGACGCTGATCCTTGTCGGAGAGGAACTTGGTCTTGCGCCAGCGCTTCACTATCCGGGCAACGATGTCGGCGTTCTCGTCGTGGTAAAGCATTTGCGCTTCGGTCATCGGTACCAGCAGGTTCTGGTCGGTGCGTTCCGGCAGTTGCCGCAACACTTGGCTCTTGCGCCGACGGATCATGACTGGCGCCAGCGTGTCGCCGATCTTCTCCAACGCGGTGTAGCCGGTGACGCGTCCGGCCTCGTCCTTCACCTGGTGTTCGTGCAGCAGCTTCCAGGTCGGCCCGAGGCGATGTTGATCGACGAACTGGACGATGGAAATCAGCTCTTCCAGCTTGTTCTCCAGCGGCGTGCCGGTCAGCACCACGGCATAGGGACTGTCGATGCGCTTCAGCGCACGGGCGGCGATGGTGTTCCAGTTCTTCACCCGTTGCGCCTCGTCGACGATCACCAACTCAGGCGCCCAGGCGGCGATCAGGTCAAGATCTGGTTTGAGCTTTTCGTAATTGGTGATTTTGCAGAAATCGTCTTCGGCATAATCCTTCTGGCGCTGCGCGCGGCCGCCGGCGAGGACGCGGGACTCGCGTCCAGAAAAACGCATGATTTCCTGCTGCCACTGGTACTTGAGCGAGGTTGGACAGATCACCAGCACCCGCGTCACGCCGCACAATTTGGCCAGAATCTCCGCCGCGGCGATGGCCTGAATGGTTTTGCCCAAGCCCATTTCATCGCCGATCAAACAGCGTCCGGCGCGCGCTGCAAACAGCGCGCCCTCCGCTTGGTAGGGATACAGCGCTACCCGCAGCAGCTTTGTCAGCTTCGCGTCGGCGACGCCGCGCGGAAAGGCTGCAGCGATGGCGATTGCCCGCTGCTCCGCGTCACGCCGGCCTGCGACAAAATCCAGAGCGTCATCATAGGCGCGCAACTCGTGGCTGCCGTTTTGTCCTGTGCGCGCCGCCACGGCGACAAAGCGTTCGAGTTCGTCAAACCGGTCGCCGCGCAGGGCCCAGCCATCGGCGGCGTCGAACAGCCGCGCCGCCGCCTTGAGTACCGTCGGCGGACAATCCGTGCCGACGCGGAAATGTACCGCCCGTCCCGCCCCGTCGATGCCGTTACGCAGGTAAAGCTCCGAAAACACCGGCCGATAGCCGTTCGCCAGCGCCTTCCTGGCGCCGCGCTTCCTCTCCAACGCGGCCAGGGTGAATTCGATGTGCTTGCAGGTGCCCAACTCATTGCTGGCGTAATCCGGGCAGGCGCAATAGTTGTCGCCTGGCTGCGTGCCGCGGATGGCGACGCGATAGTGGGCATTGGACTCGGGATTGCTGACGCGAAACTCGGAGAAGAAAGGCTCCGACCCCAGGTTCTCCAGCCCGAAGCTCTGTTCGCGACCGAACTGCCGGCGTAGCGCGCGCTGCCAGTCGGCAGGGGAAAGATGCTCCGGGGCTTGGCTGCGGGAGAGCTTGGGTGCCTTGGCGATCTTGGTGGCCTTGGGCCGCGTGGCTGGTCGGCGGAGGGTCTGGCGGGTCGAAGGTGGCATGACGGCTTCGCTGAAAGATGGAAGGACTGAAGAGTCGGCGCTGGCAGGACGGTGCCGTGTTTCGGCCACTGGATTTTATCCGGAGAACTGAAGCGGCCGCTCGGTACGCATCCGTCCGTCTACGGACTTGCGGCCGAGCGATTGAAAATGGCGCCCTCGAACATCAGCTTCCTTTCGTCGAACGGCTGGGACGCCCACTCGGCCAAGGCCTTCGGCTGTCGTGTGGTCTGGTGCAACCGCTGCGGACAGGACGCCGAACGGATATCGAACTCGCTTGACGGCGAAATCGCCGATCTCTCGGCACTGCCGGCGCTGCTCGGGCAGTCGCATTGACCAGGCGCCGGCCATTTACCGCAAGCCAGCGGACTGTACATTGAATGAGCATTGCGCAGATGCCGCGATGAGTACAAGATTCCACCGGTCAATGAGCGAGTGCCGGCCGGACCCACGCGCCGGCTGATCTTCTGGGGAGGTAGGCATGGACGAGCAAGAAATCAAGTACGCCGGATTCTGGATACGCGTAGCGGCAACCATGATCGACACGGCATTGGTCGTGATCGTTACCCTGCCGTTGCTGGTTTCGATCTACGGCTGGAGCTACTTCGATCCGGAACGCAGCGGCTTCATCGCCGGTCCCGCCGACTTCCTGATTTCCTGGGTGCTACCGGCGGTTGCGGTGATTCTGTTCTGGATCCACCGCCAGGGCACGCCGGGGAAAATGCTGCTGGCGCTGCGCATCGTCGACGCAAGCAGCGGAGCAAGCCTGTCCCTGCGCCAGGGCGTGGTCCGCTACCTGGGCTACTTCGTTTCCATCGCGCCGCTGGGGATGGGCCTGTTCTGGGTCGCCTTCGACAAGCGCAAGCAGGGTTTCCATGACAAGCTGGCCCATACCGTAGTCGTCAGGTCGAAGCAGCGCGGCACAGAACCGGTCCGGCTTCCTCACGCCTGACCGGCAGTCTTTCAGCTTGCCGCCGCCCGGAACGACGCAAACCACGTCGTGAAGTCTTCGCGCTGCGCAGCCGTCATGCGCAAGCCGGCCTTGCTGCGGCGCCACAGGATGTCGTCCGCCGCCAGCGCCCATTCGCGGGCAACGAAATACTCCGCTTCACGCCGGTAGAGGCCGCCGCCGAAATCCCGGCCCAAGTCGCCAAGAGTCCGGGCCTCGCCGAGTACCGTGGCAAGGATCAGGCCGTGCCTGGCAAACAGGTCGCGCAGCAAGGGCTGCGGCAGTTGCGGGTAGGCGGCGCACAGGCGCTGCAATTCGGCGTCGCGCCGCGCCGGATCGAATTCGCCGCCGGGCAGAGGTTCGCCATGGGTCCATGCCGCGCACCGATAGTCAAGCCACGGCGCGAGCCTGGCAAGTACCGTCTCGGCCAGTTTGCGGTAGGTGGTGAGCTTGCCGCCGAAGATCGAAAGTTGCACCGCGCCGTCGCGGTCATCGACCAGCAGTTGGTAGTCGCGGGTGATCGCCGCCGGATCGCCTTGGCCGTCGTCGTAGAGCGGACGAACCCCGGCATAGCTCCACACCACGTCACTCTCGGCCAGGGGGCACTGCAGATAGCGATTGACCGCCGCCAGCAGGTAGCACGTCTCCTCGCGGGTAATCGACCGCGCCTGGTCCAGGGAGTCGATGACGGCGTCGGTGGTGCCGATCAGGGTATAGGCCTCCTCATAAGGAATCATGAAGACGACGCGCTGGTCGGCATTTTGCAGAATGTAGGCATGATCGCCCGCGTAAGCCCGCGGCACGACGATGTGGCTGCCCTTGACCAGGCGCACCCTGGCGCTCACCGCACTGCCGGTGCAATCGGTCACGTGCTTGACCCAGGGCCCAGCGGCATTGATCAGGACCCGCGCCGACGACTCGAAACGCTGCCCGCTGGCCACGCATTCCAGCGTCGCGCGCCAGCGTCCGCTGTCACGCGCAGCGGCCACCAGACGGGTGCGCGGCAACAGCGTGGCGCCGTGATCGCGCGCCGATTTCAGGTTGAGGATCACCAGCCGCGCATCGTCCACACGGGCATCCGAATAGCTGAAACCCTTCGTCAATTCGGGTTTCAGTCCGGCGCCATAACCATCGCTGAGCAGGCGGACAGTCGCCGAACCCGGCAGGCTGCTACGGCCGCCCATGCGATCGTAGAGCCAGAGCCCGAGACGAATCATCCAGACCGGACGCAAGGCGGGCACCTGCGGCATGACGAAGCGCAGCGGCGAAACGAGATGCGGTGCGAGGCGCAGGATCACTTCCCGCTCGGCGAGCGATTCGGCGACAAGGCGGAACTCGAAATGTTCAAGGTAGCGCAAACCGCCATGAATCAGCTTGGTGCTGGCCGACGACGTCGCGCCGCCGAAATCGCCCTGGTCGACCAGCGCCGTCCTGACGCCGCGTCCCGCGGCATCGCGGGCAACGCCGGCGCCGTTGATGCCGCCGCCGATGACAAGCAGGTCGAATTCCCTGCCCGGTGTCGTCATCGAACCGATGCGCGGCACTCAATAGTGGGCGTCGGCATCCCACATTTCAGAGACAAACCGCACCACGCGGTTGCGCCCGCTCGACTTGGCCTTGTACAACGCGACATCGGCGAACTTGACCACCTGCCAGAAGGTGTCGGAATCCCGGGGATACTCGGCGACGCCGATCGATATGGTCTTCTGCAGGATGCCGCCGGGCAGGGGAATCTTGGTTCCCTCGACTTCACCGCGAATCTTTTCGGCGACCTGCATCGCGGCCTCGGCCCCGGTGTCGACCAGCACCAGCAGGAATTCCTCGCCACCGTAGCGCACCGCCACGTCGGAGCTGCGCACATTGCGCACCAGGATGTCGGCCAGGGTCTTGATGATCTTGTCGCCCGCCTCGTGGCCGTGGGTGTCATTCACCTGCTTGAAAAAATCGAGGTCGAGCATCAGCACCGAAAACGCGCTCTTGCGCCGCTGGCTGCCGCCCACCAGGGCGCTGACATATTCTTCAAGGAAACGGCGGTTGTAGAGGCCGGTCATGGCGTCGCGCAGGGCATTTTCGCGCAGGTGGTCCATGAGGCGCTTGGCCTCCAGCACGGGGCCGGCTTCGCGCAGATAGACGGCGACGAACGGCACCATCAGGAGCGCCAGTGCGGCTTCGTCGGCGGCGACGACGATCTGTACCACGCAGCCGGCCGTGCCCGATTGGGTGATCGGCAGGCAGATGTGGCTGTCGCCGTCCGCTGCCGGACGAAACATGGTGCACAGGCCCGGGAAACCCACCGCATTCACTTCGTGGCCGGTGCGACGGGCACGGCAGAAACTCGCATCGACCGTCACCTGCGGGTCGCAATAGCGGCAGACGGCGCCGGCTTCGCCGTCGATCAGGATCGGCGCCATGCGGTTCTTGCTCGGCGCGATCTCGTAAATCGAGAAGCGCTTGAAGTCGTACTTGCCCTGCAACATATCCGCCAGCCGCTGGTAGATATCGAGCTTGCTCTGGTCTTCCTCGATGGCCTGCTTGAACTGCGACGCCTCGACCAACCGTTCGACCATTTCCGTGGTGTGCACCAACTGGTTGCCGCCGTCGCTGACGCTGTGGCCCATCAACTGGCCGACGCGGGTGCGGATGGTGGTGATCTCGCGTTCAAGGAACTCCATGAGGTTGTTGATGTTGAGCGCGATCTCGCCCACCTCGTCGGTGCTGCGCTGGCGAATGCGGCCGGCAAAATTGCCGCCCACCGCCTGCGAGCTGACCTCCTGCACGGCGTGCGCGGTTTCCGACAGGGGGTTCATCATGCGGCGCAACAGCACCAGCGCGATCAGGGCCGCGGCGAACACCGCCAGACTGACGATGACGACGGCAATAATGCCCTGGCGACGCACTTCGGCCAGGGAAATGTCGATGCTGACCGCACCCAGCACCGTGCCGTTGCTCACGGTGTGGCATTGCAGGCAATTGGGCAGGCCCTGGTCGCTGGCGATGTATGGAATCACCGCGCGGAACACCATGTCGTCATTGGTTTCGACGACTTCGAAGACTTCCCTGCCAGTCGCCAGCACGGCGTCGACGCCCGGATTGCCGGCGCTTTCGGCGGACAATCCGGGGCCGAACTGCTTGATCACCGCGGGCCCGCGCGCGATCCGCACCTGCTGCACGCCGGGCACTGTGGACAGCCGCGCGAGAAACTGCTGGCGCTTGTCGATGGTGCCGTTGATCATGCTCTCGGTGAGCCCGACCTTGACCGTTTCGGCCACCGAGCGCGCATGGCGTTCGGTGGTGTAGAGCGAGAAGCGGCGAAACCCCAGTGCCGAAAACACCGTCAGCACCACGACCATGACGGCCAGGATGCTGACGAAGAACACCAGAATTTTGTCTTTGAGCTTCATGCGGGTCAGGCGACTCGTCCTTGTTCCTATTTACCCTTCTCGACCAGCCCGCGATGCTAACAAATATCCACCGCGGAAACCGGAAAAACTGGCTCAAGGAATGAAGATCGCACCGATCCGCCCCCGTTGCACCGCAACAAATCGGCTGCGAATCTCAATGACCATCCCACCCGCCGAAACGCCGGCAGGCAGCGCGCAGCACATTCATCTGGCGCCGATAGTTGTCGCAACCGATGCAGATCCAGACATGCAGCCTTAGCCCGATCCGCTCGGACAGGGTGAGCGGACGGTCCTGCTCCTGCGACATCAGTTCGGTCGCCTGTTTGCAGTTCAGCATCTCAAGTCCCTGTTCCGGCAAACCATCGGGTTTCGAGACAGGTGCGCAGGCCCATGCGGGCACGGTGCAGCACCACCCAGCAATTGGACGAACTGATACCGGTTTCCTTACAGATCTCGTCGGTCTCGAAGCCGAGGAATTCACGCATCATGAAAACGCGGGCGGTCTTCTCCGGCAGGTGGTCGAGGCAGGCCTCGAACACGATCCAGAACTGCTGCTGTTCGAAGGAGGCTTCGGGATCGGCCCAGCGGCTCGGCTGTGCGGTCGCCTGCCAATGGCCGCGCTGATCGAACAGCGATTCCATCAGCATGTCGTCGCCATCTTCGTCGGCGGCCAGCGAAGTAACGGTGATTTCGCGGCTTTGGCCGCGGATGATGTCGATGATCTTGTTGCGCAGGATGGAGATCAGCCAGGTCTTGTAGGACGATCGGCTTTCGAATCGATGGCCGCCGAGCAAGGCCGCCAGCATGGTTTCCTGCACCGCGTCCTCCGCAGCGCCGGCATCGCGCAGTTGCAAACGGGCGAAACGCAGCAGGTCGGGGCGCAGTGCGTTCAGCTCGGCTTGACGATCCATCTCCATGGAACGCATTTTCACCCAGGATGACTAACATCGGCAAACTGTAAGGAATGCCGCTATTGCCAAGACCAAGCCGCAGGGACTCAACCCGACAGAGCGCCGCAAGCAAGGGCGCCGCCCCCGACCCCAGGAGAGCATCATGAATCGTCGCAACTGGCTTTCAAGAATTACCGGATTGATGGCGGTCGCCTCGGCGCCCGTTCTGCCCGTGGGCACCGCCAACGCGGCCGTCTTTCCCCTGAGCAAGAGCAAGCAGGAGTGGAAAAGCCTGCTGGCGGCCGAGGCCTACCGCGTGCTGTTCGAGGAAGGCACGGAATTCGCGGGCAGCAGCGCGCTGAACGCGGAAAAGCGCGCCGGCACCTTTCTCTGCGCCGCTTGCAACCAAGCGTTGTTCGACAGCGCCCACAAGTACGAAAGCGGCACCGGCTGGCCCAGTTTTTGGCAGCCACTGGCAGGCGCCATCGGTACCGCGACCGACTTCAAGCTGATCTATCCGCGCACCGAGTACCACTGTTCGCGCTGCGGCGGACATCAGGGCCACGTCTTCAACGACGGCCCGCAACCGACGGGAAGACGCTACTGCAATAACGGTGTCGCGCTGAAGTTCATTGCCCAAGGCGAAGCCTTGCCGGCGCCGCGGACGTGAGTCCGCGACGCGGGATACTCGCGTCGGCTCCATGCCCGCAACTGTCGCCCATGGTGGGGCCAAAATCGAAATACGATCCCAGCCTGCCTCCAACAGCACTACCCAGGGCACATCGCGGACCAGCGCCCAGCCGGCAGTCTTGATCACCGAGACGTTGAGCCCCTGCTTCTTGTAGAAGCCCAGCGGGTCGGCCATGATCAGCGGGCTGGCGCAGGTGATCGGGATGAACCTAAAATTCTCAGTTCAATCCGCAGATGACGCAGATTACGTAGATAAAACAACGAAGTGGCCGATACCCACGGCGCACCCGGCAGGTGGTACGACCTGACCAGGTAATGCGCTGATCCATCTGCGTTGATCGGCGAAATCTGCGGATCAAATGCTTTTTGTAGGTTAATCGCGATTATTGGCATTTTTGAAGCCAAAATCCGGCTCTGCCATTACGACGGACAGGGATTTGCGCACCACACCGGCACCCGGTTCTGGTGCGCACACTCCAGATTGGGGCATGCGCCTTGCCCCACTACAAACTCAGCGCAGCCCGAATAACCGCATGCCGTAGGCGACCACCACGGCCAGCGCGCCCAGCGCAATCGTCCAGCCCGCAGCGCGCGGATGACTTTCGATCCATTGGTCAAAGACCATGTTCATGTTGTCGCTCTGGTGGATGCGATTGCGCGCAGAGTACCAACGATTGCTGCGCGCTTCGATCGCGCCCAGCACGTTGGGGACAAAAATCAGCAGCAAGCCGATGACTATCGCAGCCAAACTGCCCACGATCAGGAACCAGCGCAGGCTGTCTATCATCCAGACTACAAAGATCTGGGGGGCGTTGACGTGAAGCACCGTGGCGACCCTGTTTGGATCGATTTGCGCAAACAGGACGAATGTCGAGTAAGCCGCGACAAGAATGAAGGTCACCCCAAGCGGGCGCCGAAAACGCTGCACGGCAGGCCCCGAATCACGCGGTATGGCCAGCCATCGGGTGCTGCGGCGCATCGATACCCATCGATTCATGTAGCCGAAAAAGTGCCGCATGCGTTCGCGGTCGACAGCAAGCCCGACGCCGACCGCAAGACCGATGATGCCGAAGACGAAGAAAAACCGGTCGGCGGACTGGACCAGCAACTGATTGACGGCGGGATGGATGGCAGGAAACATGGCAGCCTCGCTCGAATGTGGGGAATCAGGCCATCGCCTAGGTGGCGAATTTGTATGTGCGACAGCTTGGAATATACGCCGTCCGCCGTTCCGACGCGTCCAAATCTGATCGGGCGCCCGATCAGGACGTGGACGTCTCCTGTTTCAGTAGCCTGCCACGCTCGATGCCAATTGCGTGGCAGCGCGGCGAGCGAAACGGTGCGCCTCGTATTGCTGCACCAATTGCGCCAGTTGCGCGGCATTCTCGCCGAAGATGATGCCGCAACCCGGACGACTGCCGCACATCACCGACTCGGCCAACTGCCCGACCAGGCTGAACTCGAAGGGAGGCGCCAGCAGCGGAATATCAATCACCCGACCCGCCAGCATCTCCGGTGCCTCGATGATCTGCCGCGCGACCACGGGCAGCGATGGATTGATCGCCGCGGCCGGAGCCTTGGCGCGCGCGCCGGCCTCTCCCAATTGACAACGCAGCAATGCGTTGCCGGCGTAGGCGCAATACCAGACGGTTTCCCAGCCGGTGGTGGGCTTGTTGCGATAGGGCTCAGGCAGTTGGTCCTTGGCCGAGGGCTTCGCCGCCTCGGCGGCGAAGGACGCCACGACGAGGAACAAGGACGCCAGCAAATGCGGAATCGGGCGCAACATTGGAATCTCCCTTCCACCGCGCGTCGGTCTCATCGAAGCCGACCCGGCCACTTGGATAAACACGCCGACAATCCGGCTGGCATCGCCGCAATCGCGCCACCTTGGCCCCGGAGTCCGGCGCTTCCCGACATCCCGAAACCAGCTTGGCTACTGATAAGAATCCTAGCCCTCGCCGTCGGAAAATACAATCCGCGCCAAAGGCATATGCACAAAGCCATACCCTTCATTCCTGTCACATGCGGCGCGGGAGTCGGCGCTGGTACCACGCCGATTCCTCACTGCACAGCGCGCGAGCAGACAGGCCGTGGCCTGAACGGTGGCGCTCCACTTTCCGGCAATGACTTTAGTTTCATCGCGCCAGGCCGCTAAAATGATCGCCGCAGCAAGGCTTCGCGGCCGCGAAATGGCCGCACCAGTCGTCACCGGATGGGAGGAAAAGCCGCATGAAGGACGAAGTTCCGATTCTGGAGGACGCCGAGCAAGGCCCCGGAAGGCTGGCGCGAGCGGCGTTGCGCGTAATCGACGCCGGCTTGCGCGGCCTGCAGGGATTGCGCGAACGCATCGAGGCGCCCATCGACGCAGAGGATTCCGGGGAGCACGGGAGGCGGAAACCATCCACCGCCGACGCGCAGCCCGCGATTGAAACGTCCGCACCGCCTCGCAAGACGCTGTTGCATCGCTTCCTGGTCGTCGTGATGTGCCTGTTGATCGGCGGCGTCACCGGCATGCTGATTTCCTATCGCGGCTTTTCAAAGCAGATCGACTCGCAGCTGAAGCAGATCGACTACCTGCAGGATGAAAACCGCCTGGCGGCCAGGAACGAGGCACGCAATCTCGACGCCAAGACCAAATTGCAGAGGGAAATCTCCGACTACCGCGCCTACCTGAACGAAATCCAGCAGGAGAGCGCGGACTACAAGCGCCAGATCGCCGAACTGAAAGCCCGCCTGGCTCCGCCGCCAAGCCCGACGCGGCCAGCGGCCAAGGGCGGGACGGCGACTGCGCCGGCGGCTGCCCGGCCGCGCCTCCCCCAAAAAACCGGAACCTGCGTCACCAATACGGAAAATCCAAGCGGCAACGTGCTCGACTGCATCTCCAAGTTCAACCGGCCGTAAATTGCATCCCAACGCCCGGCGGCGCGGAGCATGATCCCTGTTGGAATAAACGCTTAATGGAAATCCCGGCTCGCCGTAACCAGCGAGCCGAGCAATTCGCTGTGATCGAACAGGCGCTTGGCGATCAGATGCACCACGGCATGTTCGCCCTCGCCTTCGCGCTGCAAAGTCCCGGCGACGCCCATTAGCCGGCTGCCGAGCAGGAGTCGGCGCTGGCGCGACGCCAAGCCATTGAACACCACGACATTGGCGCTGCCGGTTTCGTCCTCCAGCGTGACGAAGATGACGCCGCCGGCGGTACCCGGCCGCTGCCGGCAGGTGACGATGCCGGCGCAGCGCACCAGGGCGTTGTTGCCGCGTTCGCGCAAGTCCATGACCGACAGGTAGCGCTGCGCCGCCAGCCTTGCGCGCAGCAGCGCCAGCGGATGGCGGCCGAGACTCAGGCCGAGGCTGCGGTAATCGGCGGCGATGTCTTCGCCCTCGCGCGGGGCGGCGAAGGCGACGGCCTCTTCGCGCGGCGCGACACCGGCGAACAGGTCGCGTTGCAGCGGCACCGCAGCCGCCATCCACGCCGCCTGGCGCCGATGTCCAGCCAACTGCGCCAGAGCGCCGGCGGCGGCCAACGCGTCGAGGTCGGCGCGGGCAAGCCCGGCACGCCTGGCCAGATCGGCGAGATCGGCGAAGGGCGCCGCCGCGCGCGCAGCGGCGATGCGCGCACCCGCCGCCGCCGTCAGGTTGCGCACCTGCAGCAGGCCGAGGCGCACGGCGGCGAGGTTGCCATCCGCGCCGTCGCCTTCGAGCGTGCACTCCCAGTCGCTCTGCGCGACATCCACGGGCAGGACAAGAACGTCATGGCGGCGCGCGTCCTGCACCAGTTGCGCGGCGGAATAGAAACCCATCGGCTGCGAATTCAGCAAGCCGAGCAGGAAGGCCGCCGGCTCGTGACGCTTGAGCCAGGCCGAGTCATAGGCGAGCAGCGCGAAGCTCGCGGCGTGCGACTCGGGAAAGCCGTACTCGCCGAAACCCCGGAGCTGGCGGTAGAGCGCCTCGGCAAAGTCGTCGGCATAGCCGCGATCGTGCATGCCCTTGAGCAGCTTGTCGCGGAAAGGCTCCAGCCCGCCCTTGCGTTTCCATGCCGCCATGGCGCGCCGCAACTGGTCAGCTTCGCCGGGCGTAAAGCCGGCGGCAACGATGGCAAGCTGCATCGCCTGCTCCTGGAAGATCGGGATGCCCAGCGTGCGTTCGAGCACGCCCCGCACCGCGTCCGAGGGATAGCTGACGGGGTCGATCTTCTGCCGCCGCCGCAAGTAGGGATGCACCATGTCGCCCTGGATCGGCCCGGGGCGCACCAGCGCCACCTCGATCACCAGGTCGTAGAAACAGGCGGGCCGGAGGCGCGGCAGCATCGACATCTGCGCCCGCGATTCGATCTGGAACACGCCGATCGTGTCGGCGCGCGAAATCATGGCATAGGTGGCGGCGTCCTTGTCCGGCACATCGGCCAGAGCAAAGGGCCGGCCACGCCGCTGCGCCACGGCGGCGAGCATGCGGCGCAGCGCCGTGAGCATGCCCAGGCTGAGCACATCGACCTTCATCAGCCCCAGCGCATCGATGTCGTCCTTGTCCCACTGGATCACGGTGCGCGCAGGGCTAGCGGCGTTTTCCACCGGCACCAGGCGGTCGAGCCGGTCGCGGCTGATGACGAAGCCGCCGACATGCTGCGACAAGTGGCGCGGAAAACCGATCAGCATCTGCGCGATCGCCAGCCAGCGCTGCACGCCCGGACTTGCCGGATCGAGGCCGACCTCGGCAAAACGCTGCGGCAATTCCTCGCGCTGCTCCCACCAGGCCAGATTGGCGGCCAGACGGTCGATGGCGGCGAGCGGAAAGCCCAGCGCCCGCCCCGCATCGCGCAGCGCACTGCGGGTGCGGTAGCTGATCACGGTCGCGGCCAGCGCGGCGCGCTCGCGGCCGTATTTGGCGTAGATGTACTGGATCACTTCCTCGCGCCGCTGGTGTTCGAAATCGACATCGATGTCCGGCGGCTCGTTGCGCTCCTTCGAGATGAAACGCTCGAACAACATGGACGCGCGTGCCGGATCGATTTCGGTAATGCCGATGGCGTAACAGACCGCCGAGTTGGCCGCCGAACCGCGCCCCTGGCAGAGGATCTCCTTGCCGCGCGCCCAGGCGACGATGTCATGGACGGTGAGGAAATACGGTGCGTAGGCCATCTCGGCGATCAGTTGCAGCTCGTGCTCGACCTGCGTCCGCACCTTGTCCGCCACCCCGGCCGGATAGCGCCGCTGAAGGCCTTCTACGGTCAACTGCCGCAGCCGGGAGTCCGGCGTCTCGCCGGCAGGAACGACTTCTTCGGGATATTCGTAGCGCAGTTCGTCGAGCGAAAAACCGCAGCGCGCGGCGATGTTCAAGGTCTCGGCCAGCAACTCGGGCGGATACAGGCGCGCCAGTGCCAGGCGCGAGCGCAGGTGGCGCTCGCCGTTGGCAAACAGCGCAGCGCCGGCTGCCGCCACCGTGGTGTTCGCTCGCAGGGCGGTCAACGCATCCTGCAAGGGCCGCCGCGAGCGCGCATGCATGTGCACGTCGCCGGCGGCGACCAGCGGCAGATGCACAGCCGCCGCCAGTTCGCGCAGCCGCGCCAGGCGTTGCGGGTCATCGGGCCGCAGATGGCGCTCGTAGGCGATCCAGGCGCGGCCGGCGAAGTGCCCGGCCAGCCAGCGCGCGTCGGCATCCCAGTTCGCCGTTTCCCCCGATCCCGCCAAGGGGCTTCCTTCGGGGTGGCGGACTTCCTTCACCGTACCGCCAGCGCCGACTGTTGTCGAGGCCGCCGGAATCCACAGCGCCAGGCAATCCGGCACGCCGCCGCCGTCCCAGCCGGCAAGGTCGTTGCGCGTCAAGTGGTAACTGCCCTTTTTCGCACGGCGGCGCGCCAGGGTCACCAGCGCCGAGAGATTGCCGTAACCGGCGCGGTTCTGCGCCAGCAGCACCAGCTTCATGCCGCAGGCCAGTTGCAGTTCGGTACCGTGGATCAGTTGCAGCGCCACACCGCGCACCGCCAAGTGCGCCCGCACGCTGCCGGCGAAGCTGCATTCGTCGGTGATCGCCAGCGCCGCATAGCCCAACTGCGCCGCCCGCACCACCAGTTCCTCGGCGTGCGAGGCGCCACGGAGGAAGCTGAAGTTCGAAATGCAGTGAAGTTCGGCGTAAGCCGGCAAGGACGACATGACCAAGAGACTCTGGATAGCTGTATTTATATACAGTCTATCAGCCCGCCGGTCATCCTGTGGAAAACCTCAATTGTCGGGCCGGCGACAATCTCCTAAAGTTGAATAACTTAGCATCCAGGGCAAAGCCGCCATTAAGGCCCATATAAAAAAAGTGAGGAGATTTCCATGCTCGTGATATTTGAGCCCGCAGTCGGTTTGATGAATCGCTTGCGCGTCGGACCGCGCTACCTTGTCGTCGGCGCCGCGGGCGGCGTGTTGCTGATCGGACTGATGTCCCAGTTTGTGCTCAGCACCAATTCCAGCGTGTCCCTGACGCGCCAGGAACTGGGTGGCGCGGCGCTGATCGTGCCGATCCGCCAACTGGAAAATGCGACCCACGACCACCTGATTGCCAGCAGCCTGATTTCGGCCGGCGAGGACAGTCCCGATCTGAAGCAGAAAGCCGCGGCCGACGCGAAACGCATCGATGAATTGGTGCGGACCCTCGCCGCTGCACCCGCTATCGACGACGCCCTGAAGACCAGCGCCGCGACGCTGCCCAAGGAGTGGGATTTGCTCAAGACCCTGCTCGGCGCCTCATCGACCCCGGAATTGCGCGTGGTGCATGAGCGCTTCGCCTCGCGCGTGGCGAGCCACATGCGGCAAGCCGCCGATAGCACGGCGCTGACCCTGAATCCCGAACTCTCCACCTATTACCTGTATGACGTGCTGGTCAACCGCCTGCCGCCGTTGTCCAACACGCTGACCGAATTCCGCCTGCGCGCCAGCCTGATCGCCCAGATCCAGATGATCGATACCGGCGACATCGGCCGCCTCGACAAGCTGCTGGTGGACGCCCAGGCGCACGTCGCGCGCATGCGCGAAAGCCTGCGCAAGGGCAGCGCCGGCACGCCCCACCAAGCCGCGCTCGACGCCATTGTCGACAAGCTCGACAAGGAACTTGCCACCACGCGCAGCTTTGCCGAGACCTCGATCTTCTATGCCGGCTCCAACCTCAAGGTCACCGCCAAGGAAGTGCAAAAAAACACGGCGCCGCCGGTCGCAGTCACCATCTCGCTGGCCGAAGCCACCGAACGCGCCTTGCAGGCGCTGCTCGAAGAGCGCGAGGCAAAACTGCTCGCGCGCCGCAATATCTACCTGCTGCTCGCAGCCCTCGGCGTTGCGCTTGCCGGCTACCTGTCGATGGGCTCCTACATTTCCATGCTGCGCGGCGCCGACCGGCTGATGCAGGGCGGCCGCCGACTGGCCGACGGCGAACTGACCCACGTCATCGACCTTGGCACCCGCGACGAAATGGCTGAAGTCGCCGACAGCTTCAACCGCATGGCCACCTCGTTTCGCCAGATCGTGGAGTCGGTGCAGAAGAACGCCGTCGACGTGCGCGATGCGGCCCACACGCTGGCCGATGCCACCGACCAGATCTCCGCCGGCACGGACAACCAGAATCGTCTCACCAAGGAAACGGTGACGGCCGTGGCGTCGATGTCGGGCAACATCAGCCAGGTCGCGGCCAACGCCGGCGAGGTCGACCAGATCGCCCGCCGCAGCAAGGAACACGCCGACGAAGGCGACGCCAGCCTGCGCACCATGCTGAACGACATCGGCGCGGCGGATACCGCGGTCACCCAGATCGCGGCGACCGTCGATGAATTCGTCAAATCGACCCTGGCCATCTTCGAGATGACAGCCCAGATCCGCGAAATCGCCGAGCAGACCAACCTGCTCGCATTGAACGCCGCCATCGAGGCGGCGCGCGCCGGAGAATCCGGCCGCGGCTTTGCCGTGGTCGCCGACGAAGTGCGCAAGCTGGCGGAGAAATCCGCCGCCTCGGCCGAGGAAATAGGCCGGCTCACCAGCACCGCCAGCGCCAAATCGAGCGAAGTCGAGGCCGCGATCAAGAGCGGCAGCGCCGCCCTGCGGGCCAGCACCGACCGCGCCCACCAGGTCGCCGGCGTCCTCGCCGAAACCAGCGAGTCGGTCAGCCATACCTCGCGCGAAATCAACCGCATTGCCGCGTCGGTCAAGGACCAGATGACCACCAGCAAGCAGATCAACGGCTATGTCGACGAAATCGCGCAAATGGCCGAGCGCAACAGCACTTCGGTGGCAAGCGCGGCGGCGGAAGCCAAGCACCTCGAACAACTCTCCGACCGGGTGCTGGCCGCGATCGGCGGCTTCCACGTCTGACCAAGCGTCGTCCGGCCGCGACGATCCTTGACGCCATCCGCATGGGATGGCGCCGGTCGTCTGCCGCGGCAGCCCGAGGCCGCTGCGCAAACGCGACTGGACCCGGCGGTTGCATGGCGGGAAGCGACGCGGCACACTCTGCCCGATGACCCGAACCCCTTCCGCGTCCGCAGCGAGGAAACCTCGCCGCGTCAAGGCGCGCTTCATGGCCCCCTTGGCCGTCGTGCTCATTTTCATCATGGGCGTGTTCGCCATCGCCATCCTGCGCATCGAGGCTCATATTCGCGACCAGGACAGCGACGAACGCACGGCCGCCGTGGCCAAGCTTTTCGCGCAGAAGCTGGACAAGGACACCAACCTGATGATCGCCACGATGCGCGCCATGATGACGAACCGGGCCATCGAGCAGGCATTTCGCAAGCGCGACCGCGAGGCGCTGTCCCGTCAGGGAAGTTTCCTGTTCGCCAGCCTGCACGACAACCACCGCATCACGCATTTGTACTTCACCGGACCGGATCTGATCAACCTGTATCGTTTTCACATCCCCGATGAGTTCGGCGACGAGATCAAGCGGGTCACCACGCTCCAGGCGAAAGAGCGGCAGGATGCGGCGTATGGCCTGGAACTGGGCGCGATGGGGACGCTCACGCTGCGGCTGGTGATGCCCTGGCTGCGCGACGGGCGCGTCATCGGCTACCTCGAGATCGGCGAAGAGGTCGAACACCTGATCAGCGAAATCCGGGAGAGCCTCTCGGTGGACATGCTGGTGCTGGTCGATAAGCGCATGGTGTCGCAGCAACAATGGCAGCGCGGCCAGGCCTTGATGCAGCGCGAGGGCAACTGGGACCGTTTTGCGACCCACGTGGCGCTGGCGCAGACGATCGACGCGCTGCCCGCCGCGCTGGACGATCCAACGCTGCAGGCGCTGCTTGCCGGACGCACCGCGGAGATCGACGACCGCGGGCGCGCGCTGCACCTGGCCGTCGTTCCTCTCGAAGACGTCGCCAAGCGCCACATCGGCGACGTGGTGGTGATGCGCGACATCACCGGACTCGCTACAAGCTTCCGCTGGTCCATCGTCGGCGTCACCGCGATCGGCCTGCTGGCGGCGATCGGCGTGCTCGGGGTGTTCTACCTCGCGCTCGACCGGGTGGAGAGCGATTACCGGCGCCAGCACGACCTCGAACACAAGCTGCTGCGCTTCAACGAAGAGTACAGCCGCATCCTGCAGCTGGAGAAACTGTCGGCCCTCGGCACGATGGTCGGCGGCATCGCCCACCAACTCAACAACCCGCTGGTCGGCGTGGTCAACCTGGCCCAGTTGGCAGAACGCGAAGCCGACAATCCGGCGCGCACGCGCGAACTGTTGGCCGAGATTCGCGGCGCCGGCGAGGACTGCCGCACTTTCGTCAAGCGCATGCTGGCGTTTTCCAAGGTCTCCTGTTTCGAGAGCAAGCCGACCCCGATGGCCGCGCTGATCGATGACACCGTGCTGCTGTTTCGCCAGACCGAGAATAGACACCTGCCGGTCGAAGTGAAGCTGCCCGACGAGGAGGTGGTGCTGACGGTCGACCCGATCCTGATCCGCCATGCATTGTTCAACCTGTTGGTCAATGCAGCCCAGGCCACGACCAACGATGGCGCCGTCGTCATCACCCTGGAGCGCGCAGACGATCCGGCGCGCGGGGTGCCCGGCTGGACGCTGGCGGTGAGCGATCACGGCCGTGGCATGTCGCCCGAGGTGCTGGACAAGATCTTCGTCCCCTTCTACACGACGCGCAGCGACGGCACCGGCCTCGGTCTGCCGGTGGTCCAGCATGTCGCCCTGCTGCACGACGGACAAGTGAGTGCCAGCAGCGAACCGGAGCGTGGCACGCGAATTGCGATCTGGTTGCCTGAAGTTCCCGCCGACCTGCCCCGGACCCCATCGAGCGTCGCCTGACATGCTGCCGAAAATTCTTGTGGTCGATGACGATCGCCATACCCGCATCCTGTTGGATCGGCTACTGGCCAAGACCGCCCGGGTGAGTCTCGCCACTGACGGCACCGAGGCGCGCCAACTGTTCGCGGCGGACGACTTCAATCTGGTACTGATGGATCAACGCCTGCCTGGCGACAACGGCATCGCCCTGCTGCGCGAATTTCGCGCCCGCCGACCGCATCTGGTGGGCATACTCATGACCGGTTTCGCCGACGTACGCGATGCCGTGGCGGCAGTGCGCGAAGGCCTGTTCGACTACCTGACCAAGCCCTTCGAAGACCTGGAAGCCCTTGAAGCGGTGATCGGCAAAGCGCTCGAACTCGACCGCGCCTATCGCGAAATCCATGGACTGCGCGCCCGCTTGTCCGACGAGTCGGGAATGCCTTCCGTCATCGGACAGTCCCCCGCCATGGAGCGCGTGCTCGGCCAGATTCGCCAGGTCGCGGGACTCGACACCACCGTGCTGCTGGAAGGTGAAAGCGGCACCGGCAAGGATCTCGCCGCCAAACTGATCCATGCCCTGAGCAAGCGCGCGACGAAGCGCTTGCTCGAGGTCAATTGCGGCGGATTGCCGGAAACCCTGCTGGAAAGCCTGCTGTTCGGCTATGAAAAAGGCGCCTTCACCGGCGCCGCCCAGGCCAATGCGGGCTACTTCGAACAGGCGCACGAAGGCAACCTGTTCCTCGACGAAATTGCCGACATGAGCCCGAAGCTGCAAAGCAACCTGTTGCGCGTGCTGCAAGACCACAGCTTCACACGCATCGGCGGCACCCAGCCGCGCGACGCCGACTTTCGCCTGATCTGCGCGACCAACCGTTCCCTGCTCGCCGAAGTCAAGGCCGGCCGCTTCCGCGAAGACCTTTACTACCGCATCGCCGTGGTGTCCGTGCACATGCCGCCCCTGCGCGAGCGCGAAGGCGACATCGTGCCGCTGGCCATGCATTTCCTCGACTATTACAAAACAAAATTCGGCAAGGATTGCGGCCAGTTGACACCTGCCGCCATGCGGGCGCTGGAAGGCTGCCGCTGGGAAGGCAACGTGCGCCAACTCCAGCACTGCATCGAGCGTGCCGTGGCGCTGCATGCGGGTGGCCCGGTCGATGTCCTCCATTTGTTTCCAAACGGCGAATCTTCCTCCCTGGGCGCTGCGCCTACGGAAAATACGGCATCGGCAATGACGCTACGCTATCAGGACGCACGTGGCGATTTCGAGCGCGACTATTTACGCCGCCTGCTCGCCACCGCCGGCGGCAATGTCTCGGAAGCCGCTCGCCTGAGCGGCATTCCGAGGCAGAATTTTTATGTCCGCATGAAGCGATGGGGAATTGTCACCGATAAGTGACATACGTCACTATTTTGCGACAAATTCGAACCGATTCCCTGGTGCATCCGATGATTGCTTCGTCGACAACGAGTCATGGCACAAGGGTTGCGTGTTCGCCAACAGTCACACTTATATCAAGGGGATCATCATGAAAAAAGCCATTGTCGCGAGCCTGCTGGCGCTCGCATCCGCGTTCTTGATAGTCGGGTGTACGCAGACAGGCGTCAAGAGTTACCCGAACGCGCCGGTCAAAGGCGTGGTCGAGGACGGCAGCAAGG
>MHZX01000121.1 GCA_001828935.1 Rhodocyclales bacterium RIFCSPLOWO2_02_FULL_63_24 | reverse complement strand
TCTCGGAACGTCCACCCACCACCACCGCCAGCACAGCAAGCACCTACACCTATCGGTTGTTTGGTTTTTAAAGAACTTCCGCCTTGTTCCGCGGCTCCGCAATCAGCAGAGAAGCGAGATTATAGGGAGGCATTTCGAATGTGTAAACCCCTTCGCAAATTTTTTCTTTCCGCACGTGCAAAATTTTTGGGATCCAGCGACGGCAAAGTCGGCAGCATCAGCCTCAAGGCCTCGGCGACCAATACCGAAGCGTCATGCAGCAAATGGTTCAAGAACATTAAGAACACATCGCGCCGCATAGCAGTATTCGGAATCTGAAGCCTTCCTGCCGCGGGCATCGTAAAATCCTGCGCCATGAATCCGTATGCCCTGATCCGGCCATTCCTCTTCGCACTCGACGCCGAGCGCGCCCATGAATTGACGCTCAGCCTTCTTGCCAAAAGCGATTCGCTGGGATTCCGCTACTCGACCCTGGTCAATAGCAAGCCGGCTGAGGTCATGGGACTTCAGTTCCCCAATCGCGTCGGACTTGCAGCCGGCCTCGACAAGAACGGTATCGCGGTCGATGGCCTGGGTGGCCTTGGCTTCGGCTTTCTGGAAGTAGGTACCGTCACGCCGCGCCCCCAGCCCGGCAATCCCAAGCCTCGCTTGTTCCGGCTGCCTCAACACGAGGCCATCATCAACCGCATGGGCTTCAACAATGGCGGCATCGATGCTCTGTGCAGCCGCCTGGCGCACGTCCGCTATCAAGGCATCCTTGGCATCAATATCGGCAAGAACTTCGACACGCCGATCGAGCAGGCAGTCGATGATTACTTGATCTGCCTCGACAAAGCCTATCGACTGGCAAGCTACGTCACGGTCAACATTTCGTCGCCCAACACCAAGAACCTGCGCCAACTGCAGGGCGCTTCTGAACTCGATGCCCTGCTGGGCGCCCTGAAGGCCCGCCAAACGGAGCTGGCGGATCAGCATGGCCGCTATGTGCCACTGGCGCTCAAGATCGCGCCCGACCTTGACGCGAACCAGATAGTCAATATTGCCGACGCCCTCCGCCGCCACCGGATCGACGCCGTGATTGCAACCAATACCACGCTGAGTCGCGAAGGCGTCGAAACCTCGCCTCTCGCCGCAGAGGCGGGCGGGCTTTCCGGCAGTCCGCTGTTCGAAAAATCAACTGCCATAATTCGCAGCCTGGCGCAGGCCTTGGCCGGCGAGTTGCCCATCATCGCCGCCGGTGGCATTACCAGCGGCCGGCGTGCACGCGCTAAACTAGAAGCAGGCGCCATGCTCGTGCAGCTATATAGTGGGTTGATATACCGAGGCCCGCAACTGGTCACCGAATGCGTTGAAGCAACCAACGGCTGAGCGCGGGCGCGCCGATTTTCCCTGCTTGCGCAAATACCATTAAAGGCGAGATAATTTGATCTCCAGCAATTCCTGCGGAACAAACAGGGCTTTCCGCGCATCATGACAAGTTATCTCTTCGTCGTTCTCGGCGCGGTCCTCGTCAATAACGTCGTGTTCGTCCGCATTCTCGGCTTGTGTCCGTTCATGGGCGTTTCCAAGAAACTCGAAACCGCCGTCGGCATGGGTGCCGCAACCACCTTCGTCCTCACCATGGCTTGCGGCGCCAGCTATGTCATCGACCGCTGGCTGCTGATCCCCAATCAGCTCGAGTATCTGCGCACCCTGTCCTTCATCGTGACGATTGCCGCCATCGTGCAACTCACGGAACTGATAATCCAGAAAACCAGCCCTCTGCTGCACCAGGTACTGGGCATCTATCTACCGCTGATCACCACGAATTGCGCGGTACTCGGCATCCCGCTGCTCAACGTGAACTTGCGTCACAACTTCCTTGAGTCGCTGCTGTTCGGCTTCGGCAGCGCCGTCGGCTTCACACTGGCGCTGATCCTGTTCGCCGGCATCCGCGAACGCCTCGAAGCGGCCGATGTACCCATTCACTTTCGCGGCACCGCAATTGCCATGATTACCGCGGGCCTGATGAGCCTTGCCTTCATGGGCTTCGCCGGACTGGACAAGTACAAGTAGCGATGCTCGAAGCAATTCTGGTCATGGCGCTCGGCGCCGTCGTGCTGGGCGCTGCGCTGGGCTATGCGGCGGTACGATTCCGCGTCGAAGGCGATCCGCTGGTGGAGAAAATCGACGCCATCCTGCCGCAAACACAATGCGGCCAGTGCGGCTTTCCCGGCTGCAAGCCCTATGCCGAAGCCATCGCCAAGGGCGAGGCGGAGATCAATCAGTGCCCCCCCGGCGGCGACGAAGGCATCCACAAGCTCGCCGACCTGCTCGGCCGCGAATTCAAGTCACTTTCCGCCGAACACGGGATCGAAAAGCCAAAATCGGTCGCAGTCATCGACGAGCAGGCCTGCATCGGCTGCACGCTGTGCATCCAGGCCTGCCCGGTCGACGCCATCGTCGGCGCGGCAAAGCAGATGCACACCGTGGTCGCCCAGCAATGTACCGGCTGCGAGCTCTGCCTGCCGCCCTGCCCGGTGAACTGCATCACCATGGAACCCATCGCCGAAAGCGTGGAAAACTGGAAATGGAAGTACCCCGTGTTCAAGATCACTCCAGCGCAAAAGGCGGCGGTGTGAGCGCGCTTCAGCGTTTGTTCAAGTTTCACGGTGGCGTGAAGCCGGCCTACAACAAAGAGGCGTCGACTGGACTGCCAATTGCCGTGGCGCCGACGCCGACTCAGCTCGTAATCCCGCTGCATCAGAGCATAGGCGGCATGCCGCGTCCCCTGGTCAGCGCAGGCGAGCACGTCCTCAAGGGCCAGCGCATCGGCGGTGCCGACGGCAACGTGTCGTCGGCGGTGCATGCCTCAACCTCGGGCAAGGTGCTCGCGGTTGAGATGCGCCTGATGCCGCACACCTCCGGGCTTTCAGCCATGTGCGTGATACTCGAACCGGACGGTCGCGACGAGTGGATTCCGCGCCAGCCCTTCGACTACCGCAACGCAACGCCGACGGAGACGCGCGACTACCTGCGCGATGCCGGGGTCGTCGGCCTGGGCGGCGCAGTGTTCCCCAGCTACCTCAAGCTCAACCCAGGGAAACAAGGGAAACTGGATACCCTGGTCTTGAACGGCGCCGAATGCGAGCCCTTCATCACCTGCGACGACCTGCTGATGCGCGAGCGCGCCGAGGCCACGCTCAAAGGCGCGGTCATCATGCGCGAGATACTTGGCGCCGGACAGGTGCTGATCGGCATCGAGGACAACAAGCCGGAAGCCATCGCCGCCATGGAAATCGCCGCCCGGGCCGCGAATGCGGCCGCCGGCGATTCCTCGATCCGCGTGGTATCGGTGCCGACGCGCTATCCGGCGGGCGGCGCCAAGCAGTTGATCCGGGTCCTGACCGGCATCGAAGTGCCGCACGGAAAACGCTCGACCGACTACGGCGTGCAGTGTTTCAACGTCGGCACGGCGTATGCCATTTACGAAGCGATAGCGCTCGGCCAGCCGCTGATCTCGCGCATCGTCACCATCGCCGGCAATGTGCGCCGGGCGCGCAACTACGAAGTGCCGTTCGGTACCCCCATGCGCGACCTGGTGACGCTCTGCGATCCCCTCCCTGACAGCGACCGTGTGATCATGGGCGGCCCCATGATGGGCCTGCTGATGCCTGCCGACAGCGTACCGGTGGTCAAGGCCACCAACTGCGTGCTGATCGGATCAAAAGCCCTTTTCCCCGCACCGCCGCCCGAAATGCCCTGCATCCGCTGCGGCGAATGCGCCAAGGTCTGCCCCGCCGACCTGCTGCCCTTCGAAATGTACTGGTTCTCGCGCGCCAAGATCTTCGGCAAGGCGCAGGAGTACAACCTGTTCGACTGCATCGAATGCGGCTGCTGCGCCTACGTCTGTCCCTCGCACATTCCGTTGGTCGATTACTATCGTTTCGCCAAGAGCGAAATCTGGGCGCGTGAACTGGAAAAGGAATCGGCCGACGTTGCGCGCGAGCGCTACGAGTTCCGTCTCTTGCGCGAAGAGCGCGAAAAGCAGGAGAAAGCCGCCAAGCTCGCCGCCAAGACCGCCGCCGGGCGCGAAAAGGCGGCCGCCGCGCTGGCCGAGGCCGAAAAGCCCGCCACCACACCCGAAGAAGATGCCAAGAAGGCCTTGATTGCCGCAGCCCTGGAACGCGCCCGTGCACAGCAGGCGCAAGCCCGTCCCGAGAACACCGACAACCTGACGCCGGAGCAACAAGCCGAAGTCGCCGCCATCGAAGCGCGCCGCGCCGAGATTCGCGAAATGGCCAAGCCGCACGTGCGGCAGAGCGACTGAACGGCACAAGGCCCGACCCGCGATGAACAACTCCCCCTATTTTCTCAAACCGGCCAGCGTGCAATCCGTAATGTTGCGCGTGCTGGCAGCCCTGCTGCCGGGCATCGCCGCCTACATCTGGTTCTTCGGCATGGCCATCCTGGTGCAAATCGCCCTGGCCTCCGTAACGGCCCTGGCCGCCGAAGCCGTGATGCTCAAACTGCGCGACAAGCCGCTGATGCTGTTCCTCAGCGATGGCTCGGCGCTGGTCACCGCCTGGCTGATCGCCCTGACTTTCCCGCCCATCGCACCGTGGTGGCTGACGGTGGTCGGCGTGCTCACCGCCATCGTGATCGCCAAGCATCTGTATGGCGGCCTGGGGCAGAATCCCTTCAACCCGGCGATGGTCGCCTTCGCCCTGATGATCGTCGCCTATCCCTCGCTGATGTCGCAGTGGCCGGCGGTCGGCTTCACGGATTTCGCGCCGCAGTGGAACGCCATCTTCGGCGCGCGCCAGCTTGATGCGATCACCATGGCAACCCCGCTCGATGCCTTGCGCACGGCATTGCACACCGCCGACGCGCGCGCCACGGTCGCCGGCGTGCTGGGTAGCGACGCGACCTTCGGCAACATCGGCGGCAAGGGCTGGGAGTGGGTTGCCGCCGGCTATCTGGCCGGGGGCCTGTGGCTGCTGCAGCAGCGCATCATCACCTGGCACATGCCGGCAGCCTTTCTCGCCACGCTGTTGCTGGTCTCCGGCGGGTTCTCGCTGTTCGACGCAACGCGCTTCGCCGGGCCGAGCTTCCATATATTCACCGGAGGCGCCATGCTGGCTGCCTTCTTCATCGTCACCGACCCGGTATCGGGCGCCACCACGCCCAGAGGCAAGCTGATTTTCGCTGCCGGTGCCGCCGCGCTGACCTGGATCATCCGCACCTTCGGCGCCTACCCGGACGGCATCGCGTTTGCCATCCTGCTGATGAATATCGCCGCGCCGCTGATCGACATGAATACGCAGCCACCCGTGTTCGGACACAAGGACAAGGGGAGGCACCTGGAATGACCGAGCCCATCGAAATCGCCCGCCGCGAGTCCAGCGCGCTGCGCATCTCGGTGCGCACCGCAGCCATCTTGCTCGCCTTCACCCTGGTGTTTACCGCCCTCATGGCCGGCACCTATCGCGCCACGGCACCGCTGGTTGCCGCCAGTGCCCTGGCCGAAAAGCTGCGCCTGATCGGCGAAGTGCTGCCGCCCAGCCTTTATGACAACGACCTGATGGCCGATGCGATCACCCTGGCACCGCAAAAAGCCCTCGGTCTGGACGATCAAACCCGGGCCTGGCGCGCACGCAAGAACGGCAAGCCTGTTGCGCTGGTGCTGGAAGCCGCCGCCCTCGACGGCTATTCCGGCAGGATCAGCCTGATTCTCGCCATCGACGCCGAAGGCCGGCTGCTGGCCCAGCGAGTTACCGCGCACAAGGAAACGCCGGGGCTGGGCGACTACATCGACCCAAAGAAGGACCGCAACAAGGCACGCCCCTGGATCACGCAATTCAGCAATCTCGGCTTCGACAGCGTGCCGCGCGAAAAATGGCGCGTAAAGAAGGACGGCGGACGCTTCGATCAGATGAGCGGTGCGACGATTTCGGCCCGCGCCGTGACCAACGCCAGCGGCCGCGCCCTGACGTGGGCCGTGGAACACCATGACAATTTGTTCGCCCTGCCGGCCAACGGCCGCTACGAGGAACCAAGGAGCAAGCCATGAACGCCTACAAGGAAATTGCCTGGAACGGCCTCTGGAAACAGAACAGCATCCTTGCCCAACTTCTCGGCCTCTGTCCGCTGCTGGCGATAAGCACTAATTTCGTCAATGCGGTGAGCCTCGGGCTCGCGACCATCGTCGTCATGATGCTGGCCAATTTCGCGATCTCTGCGCTACGCGCCCTCATCCCCTACGAGATCCGCATTCCGGTGTTCATCCTGATCATCGCCGCGCTGGTGACGATGGTCGATCTGGCCTTTAACGCCTTCCTCCATGACCTGTACCTGGTGCTCGGCATCTTCATTCCCTTGATCGTCACCAACTGCATCGTGCTGGCGCGCGTCGAGGCCTTTGCCGCCAAGAACGGCCTGCGCGCATCGACCCTCGACGGCCTGATGATGGGCATTGGTTTCGTCTGGGTGATCGCGCTGCTCGGCGCGGTCCGCGAATTCGTCGGCCAGGGCACGCTGTTCTCCGGCATCGAAATGATTTTCCCGACGCTGTCCGGCATCCAGATTCTGCCGGCGGACTATCCGGGCTTCCTGATCGCCATGCTGCCGCCCGGCGCGTTCTTCGTTCTTGGCCTGCTGATCGCCGGCCGCAACTGGCTGGAAGCGCGCGCCAATCAGCGCCTGCGCGAGCAGCGCATCCACCATCAGGCCGATCACCCGACTTCGGTTCCGGCATGAGCCCGAAAAAGGTTCGCGAGTTCTTCTCCCGCCTCGCGGCGGCAAACCCGGAACCGAAGAGCGAACTCGAATACGCCACGCCCTTTCAACTGCTGGTGGCCGTGGTGCTTTCCGCCCAGGCCACCGACAAGGGCGTCAATCGCGCCACGCGCGCGCTGTTCCGCGACCACCCGACGCCGCAAGCCATGGCCGCGCTGGGCGAGGAAGGCCTGATCGACTACATCCAGACCATCGGCCTCTACCGCACCAAGGCGAAGAACGTCGCGGCCCTGTCGCGACTGCTGCTGGAACGCCACGGCGGGGAAGTACCGCACGACCGCACCGCACTCGAAGCCCTGCCCGGCGTCGGCCGCAAGACCGCCAACGTGGTGCTCAACATCGCCTTCAAGGAACCCACGATTGCGGTGGACACCCACATCTTCCGCGTCGGCAACCGCACCGGCCTGGCGCCAGGCAAGACCGTCGATGCCGTCGAGCAGAAGCTGCTCAAGGCAGTGCCCGCCGAATTCCGCCTGCACGCCCATCACTGGCTGATCCTGCACGGCCGCTACACCTGCAAGGCACGCGCGCCGGATTGCGTGCATTGCCCCGTCTTCGACCTCTGCGCCTTCAAAGAGAAAAATGTTTAATCCGAGCCGCGACCAGGCGCGCCAGTTCCTGATCGACGCCTGGGCCAAGCGTCGCAACAAACTGCCGGGCACGCCGATGGATACCCTGGCGGCCGACCTCGTCGCCTTGCACCCCGAATACCACGCCCTGCTCGAAGCCGAAGATGCGCTGACCCGCGAATGGACGCCGGAACAGGGCGAGACCAATCCCTTCCTGCATTTGTCGCTGCACCTCGCGATCGAGGAGCAGCTTTCGATCGACCAGCCGTCGGGCATTCGCGCCGCATTCAACACCTTGCTGAGCCGGAGCGGGAGCCGGCACGAGGCGCTGCACGCGGTGCTCGAATGCCTTGGCGAAATGCTCTGGCGCGCCCAGCGCAGCAAGTTGCCGCCGGATGGCGAAGCGTATGTCGACTGCGTGCGGCGCAAGGCCGGCTGAGTGTTATGCGCGACGACGCCCCCAAGCAAGCCCTCCCGGCGGGACAAGCAGCCCGCTCTGGGATAATCTATTGCTTCAACCCTGAAAGAACACACCATGCGCTTTGAAGGAACCGATACCTACGTCGCCACCCCCGACCTGATGCTGGCGGTGAACGCCGCGATCACCCTGCAACGTCCGCTGCTGATCAAGGGCGAGCCCGGCACCGGCAAGACCATGCTGGCCGAGGAAGTCGCCGGCGCACTCGGCGTGCCGCTGTTGCAGTGGCACATCAAGTCCACCACCAAGGCGCAGCAGGGCCTCTACGAATACGACGCGGTGTCGCGCCTGCGCGACTCGCAGCTGGGCGACGAAAAGGTCAAGGACATCGCCAACTACATCGTCAAGGGCGTGCTGTGGCAGGCTTTTGAGCAGGGCAAGCCCTCCGTGATCCTGATCGACGAAGTGGACAAGGCCGACATCGAATTCCCCAACGACCTGCTGCGCGAGCTCGACCGCATGGAGTTCCATGTCTACGAGACGCGGCAGACCATCCGCGCCGCGGTGCGCCCGATCGTCATCATCACCTCGAACAACGAGAAGGAACTGCCCGACGCCTTTCTGCGCCGCTGCTTCTTCCACTACATCAAGTTTCCGGACAAGGAAACCATGGGGCGCATCGTCGATGTGCACTTCCCCAGGCTCAAGCAGAATCTGCTGCGCGAAGCCATGGAAGTGTTTTTCGAGTTGCGCGAGATTCCCGGCATGAAGAAGAAACCCTCGACCTCGGAACTGCTCGACTGGCTCAAGCTGCTGGTCGCTGAAGACATTCCGCCCGAGGCGCTGCGTTCGAAGGACCGCAAGACCGTGGTGCCGCCGCTGGCCGGCGCGCTGCTGAAGAACGAGCAGGACGTGCACCTGTTCGAGCGCCTGGTCTTCATGGCGCGGCAGAATCGCTGAGTTTGCCCTCAATTCGCCGCGTATTTCACCGTCTCACCAGCGCCGACTCTCCATGCTGATCGACTTCTTCCTCCACCTCAAGGCGAAGAAACTCCCAGTTTCCACGCGCGAGTTCCTCACGCTGCTGGAAGCGCTGAAGGAACACGTCGCGAGCAATTCGATCGACGACTTCTACTTCCTCGCCCGCACCTGCCTGGTCAAGGACGAAACGCACTATGACAAGTTCGACCAGGCTTTCGGCGAGTACTTCAAGGGTGTCCAGCACGTCCCCGGCCTGGAAGCCGACATTCCCGAGGAATGGCTCAAGATGCTGATGAAGAAACATCTGACGCCCGAGGAAAAGGCCAAGCTGGAAAAGCTCGGCTGGGACAAGCTGATGGAGGAATTCAAGAAGCGCCTCGAAGAACAGAAGGAGCGCCATGCCGGCGGCAGCAAGTGGATCGGCACCGGCGGCAGCTCGCCCTTCGGCCACGGCGGCTATCACCCCGAAGGCATCCGCATCGGCGGCGAATCGGCCGGCAACCGCACCGCGATCAAGGTCTGGGAAAACCGCGAGTACCGCAATCTCGACGACACCGTCGAGCTCGGCACGCGCAACATCAAGATCGCCCTGCGCCGCCTGCGCCGCTTCGCCCGCGAAGGCGCCGCGGACGAACTCGATCTCGACGGCACCATCACCGGCACCGCGAGGAACGCCGGCTGGCTCGACATCAAGATGCGCCCCGAGCGCCACAACAAGGTCAAGGTGCTGCTGTTCCTCGACATCGGCGGCTCGATGGACGACCACATCAAGGTCTGCGAGGAACTGTTCTCCGCGGCCAAGAGCGAGTTCAAGCACCTCGAATATTTCTACTTCCACAACTGCATCTACGACTACGTCTGGAAGGACAACCGCCGCCGCCATGGCGAGCGCTTCCCGCTATGGGACGTGATGCACAAGTACGGCGAGGACTACAAGGTGGTGGTGGTCGGCGACGCCACCATGAGTCCCTACGAAATCCTGCAGCCGGGCGGCTCGGTCGAATACTCGAATGAGGAGGCCGGCGCGGTCTGGCTGCAGCGCATGCTCGACACCTGGCCGCGCGCGGTCTGGCTGAATCCGGAGCCGGAACGCCTGTGGGACTATCGCCACTCGATCGAACTGATCCGCAGCATTTTCAACAGCCGCATGTTCCCGCTGACACTGGCCGGCCTCGAACGCGCCATGAGGGAGCTGAACAAGTAGCAGTCTTTCCCAGGAGGAAACGCCATGCAGCTACGCCGCAAGCTACTCAAAGCCCTCGCCGCCACCGGTCTGTTCGGTCCCGCGGGAATCTCCGGCCTGATCGGCAACGCTCTGGCCAAGGGCAACGCGCCGGTCGCGCCAGGCCTGCACAAGCTGCGCGGCACGGTCACGGTGAATTCGAAGCCGGCCCAGGAAGGTCAGCTGATCGGCCCCGGCGACACGGTGGCGACCGGCCCCGGCAGCGAAGCAATCTACGTCATCGGCCAGGATGCCTTCCTGCAAAGAGAGGGTTCGACCGTCAGCTTCGGCGCCGACATGGCACAAAACCTGATGCGCGTGGTCACCGGCAAGATCCTCTCGGTGTTCGGCAAGGGCGCGCGCACGATACAGGTATCGACCGCCACATTCGGCATTCGCGGCACCGGCTGCTACATCGAGGACGAAGGCGCCGGCGCCAAGGCGCGCACCTACTTCTGCCTCTGCTACGGCAGCGTCGAACTGATCCCGAGCGCCGCCCCGCAGGAACGCGAAAGCTATACCACCACGCATCACGACAAGCCGATGTACATCCACAACGACATGAAAATGCCGAAAATGATGGTGCCGGCCGAGGTCATCAACCACGGCGACGACGAACTCAAGCTGCTCGAAGCCCTGGTCGGCCGCTGGCCGCCTTTCTATGGCCAGGGCGGGCCGAGGTACTGAACAAGTTTTGGTCAAATTGCCGCTTGAATCCTGCGGCTATCCGATTTCCTTGCTTGACCTCCGTCGCAAATGCAGAAGGGAACCGCGCCAACTACGGCCTCTTCGGCAAGCAGGCGGCCGATCAGCAAAGTTACGCTTCTACGTGTCCGCCAGCAATGATATCGCCATGCGATCACTCGACTGGACAATGCGCCGAATCAACCCGAGGCTACCCTGCGTAGTGGCCAGGGCATGCGCCTGCTGTAGCCAGAGTCGAGCCCCTTTGACATCGCCGCGCGCGTGTCGGACAAGCGCCTTTTGCCGCATGAGATCCGGCGCGCAAAAGCGATCGCCGCCTTTCTCCGCCAGCGCCAGTCCGCGTCCGGCGCTGGCATTGAGCAACGACCAGCTTTCCATCGCTTCTAGAATGCAGCCGGCGAACCATAATGCGGTGACAGGGCTCATGCGCGATGCGGCGGCGAAGTCGCGATACATCGACATCAGATTGAATGACTCGCTCACGCGCAAGCGTCCTTGGCGAGCCTTGGCCCACAGGCCAAACATGGTATTGAGAGCCTTCCAGAACGGCAAATTCCATTTCGTGGCGAGATCAAGTCCTTCGGCGGCGAGTTGCTCGACCTGATCAGGATGGTCGAGGATCAAGTGCGTGATCGAGGACAGGGTGATCGCGAAGCACAGCCCATACACACGGCCCTCGCGACGCGCTTCCGTTATCGCTCGCACACCGGATTCCAGTGCCGCCGGAGCGTCGCCGAGGAAGGCCAGATCGATTCCCTTGAAGGCGCGGCAGGCGATGATCGGGTTAGCGGCGCAATAGGGCAGCCAGTCGCTGGAATGAAGGGATTCGCCCAAGCGAATGGTTTCATCGAAGCAACGCAGGGACTCTGCGAATTCCCCGCGCCAGAAATTGTCGGCGCCTAAGCCGTAGCACACCACCACGCGATGGACGGACAGGCGGGCCATCTCGTCAATGCGGATCATGAATTTCTTCGTTTCCTGCCGGCTCTGGGGGGTGGCCATGGCCAGGCCGGAGAGCGCCCGGATCAGTGTGTCATCCGGGAGTTCACCTCTGGCGCGGACCGCTATCGGTTCGAAGAGCCGCTGTGCTTTCTTCGAACCGTAGCCTTCGATCATCAGCGTGGCAAACCCCGCCAGCAGTTCCAGTTCGGCTTTATCTTCCTTGGCGATCGGATCGCTGTCTTTGGCGGCGGCTTCCAATGCCCGCATTGCCGCTTCCTTGGCATCGCGGGCGAACCCTCCCTGATAGGCCGTCCGCGCCGCCTTCCACCAGAAATCGCGGGCCTCGCGCCAGGCACGTGCCTGATCGAAATGCTGGGCGATGTCGGCCGGGGCGACATCGGCCTGCTGCGCGAGCCAGGTGGCGGCCCGGTGGTGCCAGATGCGCCGCAGCTTCGGCGGAATGCTCTCGTAAGCGCAGTCCCGCAGCAAGGCATGGCGAAACGCAAAAACGTTCTTGCCGGTGCGACCGCTGATCGCCAGCGCCTCGGCCCGTTTCAGGGCACCGACAGGGTCATGTCCCGGCAGCAGGGCGCGCAGCCCGGCGCCGCGAAAGGTGGTGCCGAATACCGCGGCGGCTTGCAGTATCTGTTTGTCCGGACCCAATCGGTCGAGCACGTTTTGAAAAACGCCGAAAAGCGACGCATCGGACACCTGCTGGTCGCGCGCGGTCCGGGCGACATACTCGGTGCATAACGGCAATCCGCCGCTCATCTTGGCTATTTGAATCTGCTGTGCCGCGTCTATGCGCCCGTCCTTGTCGATGGCGCGAATCAGGTCCAGGGATTCCGACAATGTCAGCGGTTCGAGCGTGACATTGGGAACCGCCACACCATAGGGCGGCGCCACGCCGACGTGTGGACGGGACGCCAGCACCGCAAGGATCGGCGCGGCCGGCGGCGATTGCACGGCGAACTGGATCAGTTCCAGCGTGGCCTTATCGGCCCAGTGCAGGTCGTCGAAAACCAGCAGGACCGGTTTGTTTCTCGTGGATGGAGAAAACAGCAGGGTGATCAGCGCATCGAGCAAGCCGCGTCCGGAAATGTCCATGACACTGTCGTCGGCAAGTGCCAGAAACGTTCGTATGAGCGGGCGCAGCATCTCTCGACGCGCGGGAAAGAAGCGCTTCAGCCAGTCATCGAGATCGATTGGTCGCAGCGGATTGTCCCCTGCGGCGATGCGGCGGCCGATGCGACGGCGGAGCGCCTCGCGCAGCGCGCCCAGCGATACATGGCAAAGCTCCGGACAATGGCTGATCCAGCGGACTTCGCCACCGGCGGCACTGTGTTCCCGGGCGAGCTCCGCCAATAGTCGCGACTTGCCGGTGCCGGGCGGGCCGGTCACTTCGACGAAGACCGCGCGGCCTTCATTCCTGGCCCTGCCAAGTGCCGCGGTCAAGTCGGCGCACACCTCCTTGCGGCCGACGAATGGGGTGGAGAATCCCATCGGAAAAGGCGTGCCTCGCGTGCTGGCGGCGACCACCAGTTGGCAGGGCGTATGCTCGCCCGCCAACCCGGTGAAACGCCGCCGCGGCTGGGGCTCGAATCTGGCGCTCGGTCCGAGTTCGCCGGTTAGCGATTCGGCGACGATGACGTCGCCGGGTTCGCCGCAAAGCGCCAGCCGCTGGGCCAACGCCGGCAGCGCGCTGCCTTCGAGGAGTTGACCGGCGGCTTGGCCGACCAGCGTCTTGCCTTCGCATATGCCGATGCGGGTGCGGCTGAATTCCGGCAAGGCGGCTATCTCCAGCGCTGCCCGCAACGCCCGACGCGGCGCCTGCTCGCCGTCGCCAGGCAAACCGAAGACGGCGCCGAAAGTTGGGCCGGTGGTCGCAAAACGCCGGCCGTTCCAGCGGGACAGCGCCGCATCGAGTTCGGCGCCGAGGGGTGCAAGATAGTCTTCCGGATCGAACAATTCCGTGTCGTCGCCCAAGTCGGGTTCGACCAGCAGAACGACCACCCGGCGCACTTCTTCCTGTGGCGAACCCTCAGGCTGGCTTTTCTCCTTTTCCGGCAAAGTGGCGACCGCGGCGACGCGCCGGTTTTCCGTATCCGGCGGAACGCCGCCATCGCCCACCAATATCCCGTGATAGATCTCGCGGGTGGCCTCCTCGGGCCGGATCCCGAGATCCCGCATCAGGGACGCTTCGAGCTTCTCGTACTGCCGCAAGGCGGCGGCGTTCTGCCCGCTTGCGACCAGCAAGCGCATCAGGCGGCGCTGCGCCCCCTCATCCCAGGGATCCAGTTCCGTCATGCGGCGCGAGAAGGTCAGCGCGCCTTGCAATTCTCCGTACCGTTCGTGGCAGTCCGCCAAGCGACCGCACAAAGCGACGGCGTGACGCTGAAATTCCTCGCGCTTGCAGCGTAGCCATTCCTCGAAATCGGGGCAATCCGTCAACGAGAAGCCAGCCATGAATTCGCCGCGATAGAGGCCTATCGCCTGTTCCATCCGGCGCAGACACGGCTTGCAGCGCTGCGCCGACCCCGCCTCGTCGCAACGCGGGGGCGAGGCCGAGAAAGCAGTGGCGTCCAGCGTGCCGATGAATTCCGCGCTAATGCTTATGGCATCACGCCGAACCAGCAGGCAAGGAAAAGCCGCAACCTCGTCTTTCAGGACCGCACGCAGGTTGGCCAGAACCTGGCGCAAGTTCGCGCGGTGACCGAACGAATCCGGCCAGAACAACCCTCCCAGCATCTCGCGCGATAGCCAGCGGTTCTCGATCGCCAGATAGGCAAGCAGCGCCCGGCCTTTTTCATACGCCGGCGCGACAGCCGACCTGCCGCCGACGGTCAGCCGCCACTCGCCCAGCAGCGCCAGCGAGTTCGTATCGGCGACCGGCTCCATGCGACCCCTCCTCTCGAATTGCGTTGTTGTGACGGTCGATTGATTCCATAGCGGCCAATTGCCGTTTCCAGAATCGCCGCCTCTTTTTTTATGTTAGTTCATATTAATCACTACGAAAACTTTATGAATCCCAGCGCTCTCGCTATTGCATTCCACCGGCTTCGCTCCGTCGTACGGGCCACGCCGCGCCGCTACGCCTTCGCCGCCTTCCTGTTGGCAACGCCTCTGGCAGCGCACGCAGAGGACGGCTTCACCGATCCTGGCTCGCTGGGAGGGAACACCGGTGCGGTAAGTATTTCCCGGCAAAGCCGGGGCTTTAATTTGTGAGCCGCTGTGCGCGCTGGGCTGCCGCGAGGGATGTAATCCGCGGGAAACGCAGGAACCTGGCGGACGACGAAGTTATTTTTGGCGCCGGCGGGTTTGCCGGCGGCGATGCGTTCGGTAACCAGGAATCCGTAGGCGGCAATACTCAATGTCGCGTGATGATGAAAGCCTCGCCAACCTCGCCCTTCATAGTGACCCAGCCCCAGTTCCTGTTTCAAGTCCTGGTAGTCCCGCTCGATGCGCCAACGCATGTGCGCTTGAGCGACCAAGTCGTTCAGCACGATGTCGCCAGGCAGCGTCGACAAGTAGTATTTGAGCGGGGTGGTGTCGCCCGCGGGCCATTCGATCAGCAACCACTGCTCAGGATGCAGGCGGGCCTTGCCAATGTTTCCCCCGGCATGGGGCACGCGGACGGCGGCAAAGCGCCCGCTGAGCGTTTCGTTGGTTCCCTGGCACCAACTGATGGTCTGAAAGGCACTGGCCGGCAGCGCATGCGCCAAGTCCTTGACCGATACCGGCTGGCGTCGCTGAGTCCGGCGCGGCACCAAGGGTGGGCGTCCGTTTCCGCTGTAGCGCTTGGGCGGCTGGGGTTCGAGGCCGGGCGGCCAGACCACTACCGACGACTTGATCCCGACCACGTAGGGCAAGCCCAACTCGGTGAGGCGCTGACGAAATGTCTGGTCGCCCCCGTAGCCGGCGTCGGCCAGCACGCAGTACTTTGGGGCGCCCTCGGCCAACGAGGTTTCCATCTACCGCAACGCGATCTCGTTCTTGGTGGCAAACCCAATGTCAGCGGGAACTCCCGCCTTCTGACGTCGCTCAGGGTCTTGCGCCCACTCCGTCGACAGATACAGTCGATAGGCCACCGGTACGCTGGCCTGCTCGGTCGCCAAGGAGATACTGACCGCGACCTGGCAGTTGTCCTGCTTACCCAACACGCCGCAGTATTGCCGCGCCACGCTCACCGAGTGCTTTCCCTTCTTCGGAAAGCCCGTGTCGTCGATGATCCAGAAACCTCCGCCCGACATATCCATCTTCGGCACCACCCACTGGCTGACCCGTCGCAGCATCTCGTCGTCGGACCACTCGGCCTTGGCCACAAAGTGGTGCAGCGACTGATGTCGGGCGCTCGCGTGCAGCGGATCCACCCGTGCCGCCATCGGCTCCACGCTCTTGCGCGACAGGGGCAACATCAGCCCGGTGCAGTAGCCCTTCAGCCCTGCGTGCCTATCCATATGCCCAAGCCCATCCGCCAAATGCTCCATATAGCGCTCAAACCTCTGGCTCGAATTCATCACTCCTCCGAAGGCAGTCGAAGAAGTGCATACAATACATCGTTCTTAATGACACAGTAATATTAATGGCCAAATTTCCACTACTGGCCGGTCAAATTATCTTGAAGAACTCTTCGCCAGATTCAGACCGTTTCGTCGCATCGCCGAGCCAGCGCGATCTTGAGGCGATCATGAACAACGCCTCGGTGGGCATCGTGTTCACCCAGACTCGCAAGATATTGCGCTACAACCCGAAATTTGCAGAGATGTTCGGAACCAGCATCGATGGGCTGGTCGGTCTCCCGGGGCGCGTGGTGTACCAATCCGACGAGGACTATGAGGCGCTCAGCTGCGCAGCTTCCCCCTTCCTGTCAAACGGAAAGCCGTTTCGAACCGAAACGATCATGCGCCGTCAGGACGGCAGCATCTTCTGGGCCGACCTCATATCGTATCTGGTCGATCCTGCGGACCCGCCGCAGGGAACTATCTGGATCATCATCGACATTTCGGCGCGGCGCGCATCCGAAGAAGCCCAAAGGCGCACGCTGCTTGAGATAAATACGATTTTGGACAATGCCTGGGTCGGCATCCTATATACACAAAACCGCGTCTTCCAGCGCTGCAATGCCAGCGGAGCCGAAATGTTCGGCTATACGCCGGAGGAACTCGTCGGATTGCCCGGCGTGATCCTCTATCCGGATCAGACTTCGTATGAGGAACTGGGGCGCCTGGCCAGCCCGCTGCTGGCGGCAGGACATGCTTATAAAACCGAACGTCAGTTCAAACGCAAGGACGGCAGTCTGGTTTGGTGCCGTACTGCCGCCCAGGCGGTTGATCCCGAGCACACCGATCGCGGCACCGTCTGGATCTTCGAAAACATAGAAGAAAAGCGCCAGGCCCAGGAAAAACTCGATGCGGCCTATGCCGAGCAGCAGCTGATCCTCGACCACAGCGTGGTCGGCGTCGCGTTCATCAGGGACCGCGTGGTGCAGCGCTGCAACCGGCGTTTCGCCGAGATCTACGGTTACTCCGCCGAGGAGCTCGGCGCCTTGACGACCCGCGAGACCTACCTTTCGGCCAGCGCCTGGGAAGAAACCGGCGAGCTCGCCTACCCGGCCATGGCGCGCGGCGAGACCTATTCGGCTGAACTGATTCAGCAACGCCGCAACGGCGAGCCGTTTTGGGTGCGCATCACCGGCAAAGCCATCGATCCCGCGCGGCCCCATGACGGATCAATCTGGAACATGGAGGACATCACCGTGCGCAAGCTCGCCGAGGAGGCCTTGCGGCGTTCGCGCAACGATCTCGAAATCCGGGTCGAGGAACGCACCTCCGAACTCGCCGGCGCCAACCGCAAGATCGAGGCCGAGGTAATCGAGCGGCGTCGCGCGGAACGCCGTTTGCGCCATCTGGCACACCACGACTCCTTGACCGATCTGCCCAACCGCAATCTGTTGCATAACCGAATCGAGGAAGCGATCAGCGACGCTCGATCCACTGGACGCGGATTCGCCGTCATGTTTCTCGATCTCGACCGTTTCAAGACCATCAATGATTCGCTTGGTCATCACGTCGGCGATATGTTGTTGCGCAAGGTAGCGACACTGGTGACCCGGGCGCTATGTGACAGCGACACGGTGGCGCGCATCGGCGGCGACGAATTTGTTGTCCTGGTACGGGAGATCGGGGAAGTCGAACCGCTGCTGCAGCGGCTGCATCTGGCATTTCGCGATCCAATCAGGGTCGCCGCGCTGGAGCTATATGTGACGTCATCGATCGGAATTGCGTTCTATCCGCACGACGGCGACACGGCCGATCGCCTGATGCGCAACGCGGACACCGCTATGTATCGCGCCAAAGCCGGCGGCCGCAACGCAGTCCGCGTCTTCTCGCCCGACATGAAGGAGGCCGCCGAGCAATATTTCCAGATCGAATCCAGTCTGCGACGAGGTATTGGACGAAATGAACTGGTGCTTTACTACCAGCCTATCGTCGATTGCGCCAACGGAGTCCTGAGCCACATGGAGGCGCTGGTGCGCTGGCAGCACCCCACTCTCGGACTGCTGGGGCCGGCCGAGTTCATCCCCATCGCCGAAGAGAGCGGGCTCATTGGCAGTCTTGGCGACTGGGTTTTGGTAGCCGCCTGCCGCCAAATTGCCGATTGGCGCGCCACCGGCCTGTGGACCGTGCCGGTGGCCGTCAATCTTTCCGGCTACCAGTTCAACGACGCGGGCCTCACCAAGCGGGTCGAATCGATTCTTGCCGAAACCGGCCTCGCGCCGAGTTCGCTGGAACTGGAGATCACGGAATCGGTGGCGATGCATGACGTCGAACGGACGCTCGGCACCCTCCATGCCTTGCATGACCTAGGCATCACGCTGTCGGTGGACGATTTCGGTACGGGTTATTCAAGCCTGGCTTATCTCAAGCGCTTCCCGGTCAGCCGGCTGAAGATCGATCGCGCTTTCGTCAAGAACGCGCCCACCAACGCCAATGATCAATCCATTGTTAAAGCCATTCTGTCATTGGCAAGAAGCTTGTCCCTCGAGGTGGTCGCCGAAGGAATTGAAACTCATGCGCATCAGGACTTGTTACGAAGCATTGGCTGTGATCTGGTGCAGGGCTTTCTGATTTCAAGACCGTTGCCGGCGGATCAACTCGCCGAGCAATGGCTGGCTCACAACACCTTGCCCGATCCCATGAAAAAGACGGCCGTTCGCGGTTGCCGGGTTCGTTGCGGATTGGCCGGGTATCTGGTGAAAGACCGATGAAACTATTGCAGCGAATTCTGATTGCACCGGCAATTATGGTGGTCTTCATGCTGATTCTGAGCGGGGTCGGTTTCCATTCGATGGGCACCCTGGCCAACGCGCTCGACCAGATGACCAAGACCCGTACCGAGCACTTTCAGGTGGCAACGGAAGTTGAGGCCGGCGTGCTGGAGACCCAATCCCGCGTCTACCGCCTGATGACCTGGGCCGGTTCGCTGGACGGCAACAAGATCGGAGCCGACAGCAAGGACCTGGTCGCTAATGCCGACAAGGTGATCGCCGCCTTCAACAAATGGGCCACCGAACCGAATCTGCTCGATATCGAAAAGCAGCAGGCGAAGCAGATTTTCGAACTCCTGGTCAAGTACCGGAAAAGCGTCACCACCGCGCTCGATCTGCTTTCGGTCGATGCCAACACCGGCATGACCGGGATGCAGAATGCCGACGAGGACTTCAAGCGGCTCAGCGCCCTGACCGACGAGTTGATCAAGACCGAAAAGAAGCTCAGCAGCGAGGCATCGGAAAACGCGGCCGCCACCTACAAGTTGGCTATGCTGATTTCCATCGTTGCCCTGGTCGCGGCGATCGTCGTCTCGCTTGGGATCAGCTTCATCCTCGCGCGCGGCATCGCCGGACGGGTCGCCCAGGCCACCCAGGTGGCCGAACGCATTGCCGAGGGCAATCTCGAATCAGCGATCCCGAGTAGCGCCGAACGCGACGAGGTCGGGCAACTGATCGCTGCCCTACAGCACATGCAGACCAGTCTGCGCGACGTGATCGGCGCCATTGCCGGCAATGCCGAGGAACTGAATGCCTCGGCGCGCGGCATGACCGCCGCGGCAGAAGGCATCCGGCATTCCTCGCACCAGCAAAGCGACTCGGTGTCGAGCACCGCCGCGGCGGTCGAAGAGCTCACCGTCAGCATCGGCCAGGTGGCGGACAACGCCAATTCCGCCCGCGGCATCGTCGAGCAAACGGCCAGGATTGCCGACAACGGCAAGCGACTGGTCGACGGCGCTGCTGCCGAGATCAGCAAGATCGCCGAAAGCGTCACCACCACCTCGCGCTCGATTCACGAACTACAGACCAATTCGCAGCAGATCAGCCAGATCGCCAACGTGATCCGCGAGATTGCCGACCAGACCAACCTGCTGGCGCTCAACGCCGCAATCGAGGCGGCCCGAGCCGGGGAGCAGGGTCGGGGCTTCGCCGTGGTCGCCGACGAAGTGCGCAAGCTCGCCGAGCGCACCGGCATCTCGACCAACGAGATCAAGGCCATGATCGATACGATCCAGGCCCAGACCAATACCGCGGTGACGCAGATGGGCCAAGCCAGCGAGCAGGTCGAGATCGGCGTCACCATGATCAAGGACTTGCAGGCGCCGCTGGAGGAATTGCAGGATTGTTCCTCAGCCGCCGTGTCCAGCTTGGTCGAGCTCGCGCATGCCACCAAGGAACAGACCAATGCCAGTACCCAGATCGCGCAGAACGTGGAGCGCATTGCGCAAATGGGCGAGGAGAACAGCACCGCGGCGTCCAATAGCCACGATCTCGCGCGCGGCCTCGACGGCATGGCGACCCGCCTACAGGCGCTGGTCGGAAAATTCAGGCGCTAGCCTGTTCACACTTAGTACAACCACAACAGAGGAGACACCATCATGAAACTCGCACACATCGTTCGCAGCGCCGTACTGGTCCTGCTGGCATCGACCGGCCTCGCCTTCGCCCAGGAGCGGGGCACGATCGAGGAAGCAAAGGCTCTGGTCGACAAGGGCCTGACCCACATCAAGGCGGTCGGCAACGACAAGGCTTTCGCCGACTTCACCGACAAGGAAAGCGGCAAGTGGGTGAACAAGGACCTCTACGTCTTCGTCGTCAAGACCGATGGCACCACGGTTGCCCACGGCGCCAACAAGGGCCTGATCGGGAAGAGCCTGATCGAGTTGAAGGATCCCAACGGCAAGCTCTTCATCAAGGAAATGATCGACGTCGGAATGAAGGGATCGGGCATGGTCGAGTACAGCTTCACCGACCCGCAGACCAAGAAGATGGCGCCCAAGCAGAGCTACGTCGCCCGCGTTCCGGGATTCGACGGCATCATCGGCGTCGGCGCCTACAAGAAATAGCGCCTTCGTCAAGGACGCGCCGACCAACGCCGATGATCGATCCATCGTCGGCGCGATCCTGTTGTTGCTGGCGAAGAGCCTGTCGCTCGAAGTCGTTGCCGAGGGTGTCGAAAGCGAGGCGCATCGCGCCCTGCTGCAAGATCTCGACTGCGATCTGGCCCGGGGCGTCCTGTTTTGAAGACCGTTGCCGGCGGATCAACTCACCGAGCAATGGCTGGATGGAGGAGTTGGCCGATGTCGAAACATCGCGTTGTAAGGGACGATATTCTGGTCGGCAAGGCATTGCCCTGGAATGTCTATGACAGCAATGGGGTCCTGCTGCTGAGGCGCGGATTTATGATCGAAAGCCAGCGTAGTCTGGATCGTCTTCTCGCGGAAGGCCTGTTCCTTCTACAGGAAAACCAAAGCAAGCGGTCGGTCACCGCCGAAGCCAAGAAATCTCCCAGCGCGCTGGCCTGCCTGCTCGATGCCCGCCGCCTGTTGACTGTGCCCGACAACAACCTCGAGGCGATACCAGACTTCCCCGTCCGTGTCGCCAAGATTATCCAACTCATAGACAGGGCATGCGCCACCAGTCCCGATGTCGCCATTGCCTCGATCCTGTTGCTGCAGGGCAGCAGCTATTGCATACGCCACCCAGAGCGCGAAAGTGGAGATCGAATTCTTTCAGCAATCCCAATTCGATAGGAGAAAGCGTTCTGGATGCCGCGACTCCTGGTCGAACCCCGATATCCGATCCCTTCTACCAAGTGCGGCGGAACGCCGGGCGCCCCCCTCCTGGCGATAGCAACCAGCGCGTCCTTATCCTGCCGTATCGAACATCGGCGGCGCGACCTTGATGATTTCCGATATCGTCGTCAGCCCCGCCGCAACCTTTTCGTCCCGACGATGCGCAGCGGCTTCATGCCTTCGCGCATGGCCTGCTGGCGCAGCTTAGACAGTTCGACGCCGCCGGCCACCATCTTTTTAATGTCGAGCGGCACCGGCTGCTATATCGAGGACGAAGGCGCCGGGGCCAAGGCGCGCACCTACTTCTGCCTGTGCTACGGCAGCGTCGAACTGATCCCGAGCGCCGCCCCGCAGGAACGCGAAAGCTATACCACCACGCATCACGACAAGCCGATGTACATCCACAACGACATGAAAATGCCGAAAATGATGGCGCCGGCGGAAGTCATCAACCACAGCGACGACGAACTCAAGCTACTGGAAAGCCTGGTCGGTCGCTGGCCGCCGTTCTATGGCCAGGGCGGGCCTAGGTACTAGCAGCGGCCCGGCTGCAAAGGGCTGCGCATCGCCGCGGCGAGCGCATGTTCAATGCTGTTCCAGCCGTGGCGCTCCGTTCTCGGCGGGTTCCCCGGTCTCGGGATCGACCCACTCCGACATCCCGACTTCGCTTTCGGCCTGTGCCAGCGATTCGCCCGGCTCATAGTCGGATGCCGCGCCGAACTCCATGTCGGCAACCGCATCAAGTATCGTCGGGAATGGACCATACTCGTCATCGCCCATCTGATCCAGCCAGTAAAAGCCGTCGGGACGCTCGATGATCCGGGTGCGGTCGAAATCGGGGGGCGTTTCGGGAATCATCGTCACCATGACATTCTCCTTCGCTATGAGTGCATCCTTCCGCTGCGGTCGACGCGGCACCGGAGCAATTGCGACAGGGCAACCGGAGCCGCACGAATGCAATCGCAACGACTACAAGATACCCCCCAGGCGAATTATGCGAATACCACCGTCTGGGTATTATCGCTACCGGAATATCGGTAGGAGGGGGAAACTGTCTCGCGACGCTGGCCGCTACTTCAAGAAAGCCGGGGCCTGGACCGTCGTTCCCCGGTTCAACCCGCGTCGAACATCGGCGGCGCGACCTTGATGATCTCCGCAATCGTCGTCAGCCCCGCCGCGACCTTCTTGGCCCCGGCGATGCGCAACGGTTTCATGCCTTCGCGCATCGCCTGCTCGCGCAACTTGGAAAGCTCGACGCCGTTCGCCACCATGCGCTTGACCTCGACCGACATCGGCATGATCTCGTAGATTCCCAGGCGTCCCTTGTAGCCGGTCATGCGGCATTCGAGGCAGCCCACGGGATGGTAAAGCTGCTTTGGCTTGGTGGATTTCCAGGGCGCCACCAGCGCGGTCCACGCCGCGTCGTCCTCTTCGCGCATGCCGCCCGGCTGCTTGCAGTGCGGACAGAGCGTACGGATCAGGCGCTGCGCCATGACGCCGAGCACCGTCGCCGAGAGCAGGTAGGGCGGCACGCCGAGATCGACCAGCCGCGTGATCGCCGATGGCGCATCGTTGGTATGCAGCGTCGACAGCACCAGATGACCGGTCAGCGCCGCCTGGATCGCCATATCGGCGGTTTCCAGATCGCGGATCTCGCCCACCATGATGATGTCCGGGTCCTGCCGCATCAGTGAGCGGATGCCCTCGGCGAAGCCCATGCCGATGTCCGGCAGGATCTGCACCTGGTTGAAGGAGCCCTCGATCATCTCGATCGGGTCCTCCAGGGTGCACACATTCACTTCGGGCGTGGCCAGGGCCTTCAACGTCGAGTACAGCGTCACCGTCTTGCCGCTGCCGGTCGGCCCCGTCACCAGGATGATGCCGTTGGGTTGGGAGGACATGTCGCGCCACAGCGCCGACTCGTCCTCGGCGAAGCCAAGCTCGGTGAAATCCCTGACCAGTACATCCGGATCGAAAATCCGCATCACCAGCTTTTCGCCGAACGCGGTCGGTATGGTGGACAAGCGCAATTCGACTTCCTGCCCGTCCGGCGTGCGCGTCTTGATCCGGCCATCCTGCGGGCGGCGCTTTTCCACCACGTCCATGCGCCCGAGCACCTTGATCCGGCTGGTCATGGCGTTGAGCACCGCCATCGGAATCTGGTACACCTGATGCAGCACGCCGTCGATGCGGAAGCGCACGATGCCCAGATCGCGCCGCGGCTCGACGTGGATGTCCGAGGCGCGCTGCTCGAAGGCGTACTGCCAGAGCCAATCGACGATGGTGACGATGTGCTGGTCGTTGGCGTCGAACTGCTTGTTGCTCTTGCCCAGTTCCACCAGTTGCTCGAAATTCGAGGCGCCGCTGCTGACGTTGCCGCGACCCAGCGCGCCCTTGATCGACTTGGCCAGGTTGTAGAACTCGACCTGGTAGCGAGAAATGTCATCCGGATTGCTGATGACGCGGCGGATGTCCTTGCGCAGGACCGGCTTCATCTCCGCTTCCCATGCCCGCTGGAAGGGCTCGGCGGTGGCGATCACCACTTCGTGCGGCTTGACCTCGACCGGCAGGATGCGGAAGCGCGTCGCGTAGGTGTTGCTCATGACGTCCGTCACCGCCGAAAAATTGATTTTCAGCGGATCGATATGCAGGTAGTCGAGGCCGCACCACTGCGCCAGCCATTGCGTCAGGCCGTCGAGGTCGAGCACCCGATGCGGCGGCTGCAGGGATTTCCAGCGCTGCTGGGCGATCACGATCAGGGGATGCATCTCGCCCTTGTAGTAGCGCCGCTCCTGCTTGAAGCGTGCGGCTTCCGCGGCGTCCACCAGCCCGTCGGCGACCAGCGCATCGACCGTTTCCGGCAAGGTCAGGCGGTGTTCCTTGGGCTGGGATTGATTCATGACTTGGGCATGGGCAATAGGTGTATGTCGGCGCGCGCTTTGCGTACCTGGAATTCCGCGTCGCGGGCAGGTAACGGCAACTATAGCCGACAACCCGGCCGGGCCTCAATGCCGGGCTATGATGCCGGCGCGAATTTGACGAATGTACCGGAGAGCGACTCGATGAAAAGAATCCTCCTGCTCGCGGCGGGCGCCCTGCTGGCGCTGCCCGCCAGCGCCCAAACCACCACCGACGAATGTGCCCAGGCGCGCGACCCGCTGCGCTGCGAAGCGCGTCAGGCGGCCCTCAAAACCTGCGCCGAGAAGCGCGGCGCGCAACGGCGGGCCTGCCTCGACGCCAGCATCCCGCCGGTGGATTGCGCCAAGGCGCAAAATCCGTCCGCCTGCGAGTCGGCGCAAAAGGCCAAGGAAATCTGCCAGGGCAAGACCGGCAAGGAACTCAAGAAATGCCTGCGCGACGAACAGCCGCGCAAGAAGTCCAAGAAGAAACCCAGAAAGCGCCCTCCCGCCGCCTAGGACGCCCAAGCGCGCCATCACGGCGGCCGGCGGGCTCATGCGGCCGAGCGGGCCGCGGCGGGATTGCCCCGTAGAATTCACCGCATGCTGACCATTGCCAACCTGTCGAAGCGCCACCCCAATGCCGCGCGAGCGGTATTCAGCGAAATCGGCTTTGCGGTCGCGGCCGGTGAAATCGTCGCCCTGGTCGGCGAATCCGGCGTGGGCAAGAGCACCTTGCTGAACTGCATCGCGGGACTGGAGCCGGCGGATCGCGGCGCGATCCTGGTCGGCCGCGAAGCGCGGGACATCGTTCGCCTCGACGAAGCCGCGCGTGCCGCGCTGCGCGCCAGCGCGATCGGCTTCGTGTTCCAGGCCTTTCATGTACTGCCGACCCTCAGCGTGGCGCAGAACATCGCGGTGCCGCTGCTGTTGTCGGGCGTTGCCGCCCACCAGCATGCGGCGCGCATCGAAGGGCTGCTGGCCAGGGTCGGGCTGGCCGGCTTCGGCCCGCGCTGGCCGGCATCGCTGTCGGGCGGCGAGTTGCAGCGGGTGGCCATCGCGCGCGCGCTGGTGCACCAGCCGGCGCTGATCCTGGCCGACGAGCCGACCGGCAACCTCGATCCGCGCACCGCCGATGAAATCCTCGCCCTGTTGCTGGAGCGGGTGCGCGAGCAAGGCGCCAGCGCCCTGATCGTCACCCATTCGCAGCATGTGGCGCAGTGCTGCGACCGCATCCTGACGCTGACCCCGGACGGGTTGCAATGAGCCGCCTGGCCTGGTGGCTGATTCGGGCGCAGTTCATGACGCGGCGCACGGCGACCGCGCTGTCGATACTGGCCATCGCGCTCGGCGTGGCGCTGGGCTACGCGATCCACTTGATCAACGCGGCGGCGCTGGCGGATTTCGCGCAGGCGATGAAGAGCGTGCAAGGCGAGCCGGACGCGGTGCTGGCGCCGCGCGACAGCGCCGGCCAGGTGCCGCTGGCGCTGATCAACCAGATCGCCAGGGACGAATCCGTGGCGATCGTCGCCCCGGTGATCGAGACCCGCGTCCGCGTCGACCGCGCGCCGACGGCGGTCAAGCTGATCGGGCTCGACCCCTTCAGCGCAGCCGCGGTGATGCCCGATCTGCTGCCGCGCCCGAGCGATGCCGCGAGCGGCGGCAGTCTCTTCGAGGATGGCGCGTATGCCTCGCCGGCACTGCTCGCCCAACTCGGACTGGGAGTCGGCGCTGGCGTCACGCTGAGCCGTGGCGAAGCCCGCTGGAACACGCGGATTGCCGGCGACATTCCTGCCGCGCGGCCCGACGACCTGCTGCTGGTGGCCGACATCGCCTGGGTCCAGGCGCACTTCGGTCCGCCGGACGCCGTCAGCGAAGGACGCCTGCGCCTGATGCCGGGCGTCAAGGCGGCGGACTGGCTCGCCGCACAAGCCGGCCGCCTGCCCGCCGGCCTGGCGCTGCGTGCGGCGGAAGACGACAGCGCGCGCGTCTCGAACATCTCGCGCGCCTACCGCGTCAACCTCAACGTGCTGGCGCTGGTGGCCCTGCTGACCGGGGCCTTCCTGGTCTTCGCGACGCAGTTGACGGCAGTGGCGCAGCGCTCGACCCAGTTCGCCCTGCTCGGCGTGCTCGGCCTCTCGCCGCGCCGGCGTCTGCTGCAGATCTTGGTCGAGGGGCTGGCGATCGGCGTCCCTGGCGCGGCCCTCGGCCTGGCGCTCGGTTACGGCCTGGCGCTGGCATTCACCCAAGCGATCGGCGGCGACCTGGGCGGCGGCTTCTTCTCGGGCAGCACGCCGGCGATCCTGCCGGGACTGGCGCCCACGCTCGGCTTCTTTGTCCTCGGCTGCGCCGCCAGCCTGACCGGGGCACTGTATCCCGCCTGGCTCAACCGCATGCAGCCGCTGGCCCAGGCGCTCAAGACCGGTTTCGCGCAACAGCCGCACGCCGGGCACGATGGGCGGCCCAGGTCGCGCCGGGCCTGGGCAACGGCGATGGCGCTGATGACCCTGGCGACTTTCGGCCTGACCCAGCTACCGGCCCTGTTCGAGCTGCCGCTGGCGGGCTATGCTGCGATCGCGCTGGTGCTGGTGCTGGGGATTGCCGCCGCGCCCTTGGTCACCCAGACCGTGTTCGGCGCACTCGTCAAATTGGCGCTGCCGGCACCGCAGCGCATTGCGCTGCAGAACATCGTGCAGGCGCCGCTGATGGCGCAGGTGGCGGCGAGCGGGCTGATCGTCAGCTTCGCCCTGACGGTCAGCATGGTGACCATGGTGTCAAGCTTCCGCGTCGCCCTCGACCAGTGGCTGGACGCGGTGCTGCCGGCGCCGCTGTATGTGCGCAGCAAGGGCATGCCGCTGCCGGACGAACTGTTCGCCGCGCTGAAGCAGCCGACTCCCTTCGAAAAACTTGAACGCTCCGCCACCGGCGCGCTCAGCCTCGACCCGCAACGGCCCGCCGTCGCGCTGCTGGTACGCGAGCTGGACCGCGCCGACCCCGCCGCACGCCTGCCCTTCACCGGCTCGGTCAGCACAGTCGCGCGGGACCGGATAGCGGTCTGGATCAGCGAACCGATGCAACAGCTGTATCGCCTGAACCCCGGCCAGACGCTGCGACTGCCGCTGCTCGGGCGCGAGGTCGAGGTCGTCGTCGGCGGCGTCTGGCGCGACTACGCGCGCCAGTTCGGCGCCGTGGTGATCGGCCAGGAAGACTATCTCGCGCTCGGCGGCCGCTTCGAAGCCACCGAGCTGGCCCTGTGGCCGCGCCGCGGCGAGGAGGCGGCGGCCCGCGCCTGGCTGGCGCAACGCGCGACCAGCCTGGGACTGGAAATGCACGAAAGCGGCGAGATACGCGAACTGAGTCTGTCGATTTTCGACAAGAGCTTTGCCGTCACCTACGCGCTGGAGGCCGCCGCCATGCTGATCGGACTGTTCGGCCTGGCGGTGACGCTGAGCGCCAGCGTCTGGCTGCGTGCGCGCGAACTGGCGACCTTGAGCGCGCTCGGCTTCGACCGCCGCATGCTGACCCGCGCCGTGATGACCGAAGGCGCCCTGATTGCCGCCATCGGCCTGGGCGTGGGGCTGGCATGCGGCATCGCGGTAGGCGCGATCCTGACCCATGTCGTCAACCCGCAGGCGTTTCATTGGCGCATGCCGCTGGAGATTCCATGGACCCAGGTGCTGCCCGCCGCAGCGCTGACCCTGCTGGCCGGCATCGCCGCCAGCCGCTTTGCCGCGCGCCAGGCGACCCGGCTGCCCGCCGCCCAAGTGCTGGCCAACGCACAGTAGCCGGCCACGCACGCATGCAACGCCGTTCCTTTCTGCTGACGCCGCTGCTGCTGGCCGGGCTGGCGCCCGCGGCGGCGGCCGAGGCGGTGCGCTATCCGCCGGCCCGGCGCGGCACCCGGCTGGCCTTCCCGCGCGATCACGGCGCCCACCCGGCGTTTCGCCACGAGTGGTGGTATGTCACCGGCGCGCTGGATGCGCCGCAGCGCGACATGGGCTTTCAACTGACCTTCTTCCGCAATCGGCCCGGCCTGGCCGAAGGCCTGTCGTCGCCGCTCGCGGCGAGCCAGATCCTGTTCGCCCACGCCGCCGTCACGCTGCCCGGCGCGCGCCTGCTGCATGCCGAGCGCGCGGCGCGGGCGAACCTGGGCGCCGGATTTTCCGCCGTCGACTGCGACGTGCATATCGGCGCCTGGCAGATGCGGCGGCATGACACGGCGGACAGCGAAAGCTTCCGACTGAAAATGCAGGACGCCTCGTTCGCCTTCGATTTGCGGCTGACGCCGACCCAGCCGATGCTGCTGCAAGGCGACGGCGGCTGGTCGCAAAAGTCGCCCCGGCCCGACCTTGCCAGCCACTACGTGAGTTGGCCGCAGTTGCAGGTGGAGGGCGCACTGGTGCTCGACGGCAAGCGGCAGCCCGCCCGTGGCCGCGCCTGGTTCGACCACGAATGGTCGAGCACCGTGCTCGCTGCCGACAGCGTCGGCTGGGACTGGATCGGCATCAACCTGAACGACGGCGGCGCGCTGATGGCCTTCCGCATCCGCGATGCGGCGGGCGCAAGCGTCCATGCCCACGCCGCGCTGCGCGACAAGGACGGCCGCCTGCAGCAATTCGGCGCCGACCAGGTAAGCTTCACCCCGCTGCGCAACTGGTCATCCCCGCGCACTGGCGCGCGCTATCCGGTGCAGATGGAGATACGCGTCGGACCCTATGCGGTCCGCACCTCGCCGATGCTCGACGACCAGGAGCTGGTGAGCCGCCGGCCGCAGCCGATCAGCTATTGGGAAGGCCTGGTGAGCGTCACCGGCGCCCTCGCCGGGCGCGGTTATCTGGAAATGACGGGCTACGCCAGCGCATTGAATCTATAAGGAGCAGGAACACCATGATCGACGGCATCAAGAATTTCTTCAACCAGATGATCGCGCCGGCCGCAAGCAGCCCCGAAGCGGCTTCGCAACACGCACTGCACGTCGCCACCGCAGCCCTGCTGCTGGAAATGATGCGCATGGACAACTCGGTCACGGCGGCGGAAACGGCGACCGTGGCCGGCGCGCTGCAAACCCGCTTCGGCCTCACGGCGCAGGAGGTCGACACGCTGCTGGCGCTGGCCGCGGAAGAAGCCAGGCAGGCCACCGACTACTTCCAGTTCACCTCGCTGATCAACAAAAACTTCAGCCGCGAACAGAAAATCCAGGTGGTCGAATATCTCTGGCAGGTCGCCTTCGCCGACGGCCACCTCGACGCCCACGAACAGCACTTCATGCGCAAGATCGCCGACCTGCTCTACATCTCGCACGCCGACTACGTCGCCGCCAAACAGCGGGCGCGGCAACAGGTTTAAGGGCGCGGCTGGCGCGGCGCAGCCACGCCTCCCGATAATTCGTAGCGCTGCCGGTAGAGCGCGTCGATCACCTGGCGCGCGGCGTCCAGGCGCGCGCCGTCGAGCACGCTGCGGCCGTCGCGCGCGAGGCGGGCCAGCCAGGTGCGCGGCGGCTCGCTGGCAGCGCGGCCAAGCCCGAGTTCGGCGCATTGCTGCTCCAGCGCGCGAAACGCGCGCAGTTCCGCGCTGGGCGGCAGCAGCGCCGTGCCGCCAGCGCCGACTTTCGGCCGCGGCCGCGCCGCGTCGCGCCGACGCTGGCGCAGCAGCCAGATCACCGCGACCACCACGAGCAGCGAAGCGGCCACCCAGCCGGCGCGCGAGCGGTCGGCGGCGACCAGGTCGCGGCGCAGTTCGCCAAGCCGGCGCCAGAGGTAGGAACCCAGGTCCAGCGCCGGCTGCCAAAACGGCCGGGCCTGCTCCTCGACGCCCAGCCAGTTCGCCGGCGTGGTATCGACCTCGATCCAGCGGCCGTCGACCCAGGCTTCGGCCCAGGCGTGGGCGTGGCGCTTGCGGACCACGAAGGCGCGCTCCAGCCGGCTGTATTCCTGCACCGAATAGCCGGTGACATAGCGCGCCGGAACCCCCAACCCACGCAGCAGGAGCACCGTCGCGCTGGCGAAATATTCGCAATGTCCGGCGCGCTCGGCGAGCAGGAAGCGTTGCAGGTCGCGGCGGCCGCGCGCCTCGTCGCCGATCAACAGCGTGTAGCGGAAGTTCGCCGCAAACCAGGCGGCGAGGCCGGCGACGCGCTCGGCCTGGCCCGACGGCCGCAAGGCCGCGAGCTCCGGCAACTGCTGCAGCAGGCTGCCGAATTCCGCCGGCAGCGCCAGGTCGCCCGCCGTCGGCGCCGCCGCCGCCGCACCACCGCGGCCGACCGCGACCTCCAGCAGCGGCGGCGCTTCGCCAAGGCGCATCACGCCGAGCGAATTGCGCTCCAGGCGGCCGCCGGCGGCGATCCGCCCCGGGTTCGCCGGCACCGGCAACAAGGCCGCGCCGTGCTGGCTGTCGCCACGCAGCAGCAACCACGGCGCCCCGCCGCCGGGCGCCGCGGGCAGCGCCGCGAAGCTCTCCTGCGGCGCCAGCCAGACGCCATTGGCATAGCGGGTGAACACCCCCGTGCGCAGCAGCAGCGGCAGTTCGACCGGCGGCGTTTGCGCCACGCGCCAGACGATGCTCTCGGAGAGCTTGACCCGACCCAGGTCGCCGATCCGCGTCTGGCTCTGGTAGGGGTCGCTATCGACGCCGGAGAGCACGTCGACCACCCACTCCTGCAACGCCAGGTGGGCGCGCTGCAATCCCTGCCCGGCGAGAAACGCCAGGCCCAGCGCCAGCACGGCGGCGACGGCGAAACGCAGCAGGCCTTCGCGCCGCGGCGGCGGCCGGGCGACGAACAGCCAGGCCGCCACGATCGCGCCCAGCAGTCCGAAAGCCCAGGGCGCCGGCTTGGCCAGCACCGCGCCGGCCAGCAGGATGATCGCCAGGTAGGGTGCGTCGGGGCTCACCACCATCGCCGCCTCGGGGCGCGTCGAGCGGCGCAGCGACAGCGTCAGGTGGCGCAGGCGCAAAGGCGACTGGTTGAGGCTGGCCAGCAGCAGCAGCGGCAGCAAGGCGGCCGGCATCCAGCCCATGGCGACCAGCAGGCCATTGGGCAGGCCCCGCGTCGCCAGCAGGCCGACCAGCGTCGCGGCGACCAGCAGCGCGGTGAGATCGACGCTGCGGTTGATCTGCTGCTCGTCGAGCTGCAGGCGCAGCGCGCCGCCCGCCGCCAGCAGGCGCAGGCCGCCCAGCAGCGCCGCCAGCAGCACGCCGCTCGCACCCAGGCCCAGCGTCGAGCCCCAGACCAGTAGCGCCGCCGCCTGTAGCCATGCCGGCGTGTTCATGGCGCGCCTTCCGTCGGCGCGACGTGGCGCAGGATGCCGGCGAACTCGGCGGCGTCGGCGGCATCGACCGTGTTGACCGCGCCGACCAGCAGCACGGTCGGCCGCAGGCCGCGCGCCATCAGGCGGCGCACCGCCTGCCGGCGCGGCTCGTCCCAGCTGAGGAACAGCGCCACCACCGAGGCCACCTGCGCGCTGTGGCGCTCCAGGCTGGCCAGCAGCGGCGCGATGCTGGCCGCTGGCGTCGGCGCGACGCCGGCCAGCACCCGCAGCAGGCCGTCGGCGCCGCCCAGGCCGCGGCCGGCGGTCAGGCGATGGACGCGGTCGCCGACAAACATCAGGTCGAGCAGGCTGTCGGCGTCGCGCGGCTGCGCCACCAGCCAGGCCGCGATCGACACCGCGGTCTCGAAGGCGGCGGCGGCGCCCGCCGGCACCACGGTGTCCAGCACCAGGGCATGGCGGGAAAAGAATTCCTCCTGGTATTCGCGCACCACGGGCCGCCCGGTGCGGGCGAAGCTGCGCCAGTGGATGGCGCGCAGCGGATCGCCGGGGCGGTAGTCGCGCAGCGAGCGGAATTCCTCCGCGTCGCCGACATGCTGCGCCAGGGATATGCCGCCGGGCTGGAGATGGCGCTGGCTGCCGGCTGGCGGCAGTTCGACCGCCCGACGCGCCGGCAGCACCGCCAGGCTGGCCGTCTCGACCTTGACCGCCACGCGCAATTCGACCAGGCCGAGCGGCCCGCTTTGCGCCAGGAAGAGGGTCTCGAACTGGGCCACGCCGCGCGCCACGGGGTGGGCCGCGATGTCGAGTTCGCGACCCTGCCCCGGCAGCAGCGGCGGCAGATCGACGGCGTCGACATCGACGGCGCGCAGGCGGCGCAGCAGCTCCATGAAGGCGGGATAGCCGACGCGGCGGTCGAAGCCCTGGCCGCTCGCGGTCGCCGCCGCCAGCTCGGCGGCCAGCGGCCAGGGCTGGTGCAGGCGCTCGACCAGGCGCGCCGGACGCAGCCGGCGGGCGCCCATGTTGCGCAGTTCGAGCCGGTAGCGCGTGGCTTCGCCGGCGGTGACGAAGGCCGGCAACTGGCGGCGCGCGACCAGCGCCGGGGTGCGCCGGCGCAGCCAGGCGGCGCTCGCCGCATCCACCGCCAACAGGCTGGCGCCGATGGCGAACAGGCCGTGGGCGAGGTTGGACTGGGTGTCGAGGCCGAAAGCCGCGGCGAACGCGGCCAGCCCCGCCAGCGCCAAACCCGCCGGCGTCAGCCGTTCGCGCAGCCAGCGCGAGGCGAGGAAGACCCGGCGGAACAGCGCAAGCTTGCGCATGACGGCGTGGCGCAGCGGCTCAGACTGGAACCGGCACCTGGCGCAGCACCTCGCGCACCACCGCGCCGCCCTCGATGCCCGAGTAGCGCGCCTGCGGGTCCAGCGCCAGGCGATGGGCGAGCACGTCGGGCGCGATCTCCTGGATCAGTTCCGGCGTGACATAGCCGACGCCGTCGAACAGCGCCAGCACCCGCGCCAACTGGAACAGGGCGATCGAGGCGCGCGGGCTGGCGCCCATGTGCACCGCGGCATGGCGGCGCGTGGCCTGCACCAGCTCGACGATATAGCGGCGCAGCGCCGGCGCCACCGTCACCGCTTCCGCCGCCTGGCGCGCCGCCAGCAGCTGGTCCAGCGTGGCGCAGGGCTGCAGGCGGTCGAGCGGGTGATGCGCGGCGCTGTAGTCGAGCAGGCGTTCTTCCTCGGCGGCATCGACATAGCCGAGCCCGAGGCGAATGCCGAAGCGGTCCATCTGCGCCTCCGGCAGCGGATAGGTGCCGGCCTGCTCCACCGGGTTCTGCGTGGCAATCACGAAGTAGGGCTGGGGCAGCGCACGGCGCTGGCCGTCGACCGTCACCTGCGCCTCGGCCATGGCTTCGAGCAATGCCGACTGGGTACGCGGCGAGGCGCGATTGATCTCGTCGGCCAGCAGCACGTGGGCGAACACCGGGCCTTCATGAAAGCGGAAGCCCTGCGTCTGCGCGTCGAAGATCGAGACGCCGACGATGTCGCTGGGCAACAGGTCGGGGGTGAATTGCACGCGCGAGAAACCGGCCTCGACCGAGCGCGCCAGCGCCTTGGCCAGCGTGGTCTTGCCGGTGCCGGGAAAATCGTCGAGCAGCACGTGCAGCCCGGCCACCCAGGCCGAGACGATCTTGCGGATGTTGCCGTCCTGGCCATGCAGAACCTCGGCCAGGCGCGCGGCTATGGCGCGTGGGATGCTGTTGCTCATCGCGGACCTGCCTCCTTGCGAACGCGGTGCGGCCGGGATCGGGCGCGCGCCGCTGCCATGATAGGCCAAGCGCTCGCGCCGCCGTAGTGCCGGCGCCGACTCTTGGCGCCGGCCGATGCCGTACGCTTGCCGCGCACGGCGCTAATCTCGCCACCGGCAGGGCGCTGGTTGTGCGCACGCCATCGGAGTATTACAATAAATCACGCCGTAATACCAAGGAACGCGATCATGTCGACGACACTCACCAGCAAGGGCCAGGTCACCATTCCCAAACAGATTCGCGACGCGTTGAACCTGGCGCCGGGCTGCGCGGTGGATTTCGCCGTCAATCGCGAGGGAGAGGTGGTGATACACAAGGTCGGCGCGCGGCCGGGTCGCAAGGCCGACCGCTTCGAGGCGGCGCGCGGCAAGGCCGACGTGAAGTGGCGCACCGACGACCTGATGGCGCTGCTGCGCGGCGCGGACTGATGCTGCTGGTCGATACCAACGTGCTGGTCGACGTTCTGGAAAACGATCCGGAATGGGTCGACTGGTCCATCGCCCAATTGCGCGCGCAGGCCAAGATTCATCGCCTGGCGATCAACCCCGTCATCTATTCCGAACTGTCGCTGACCTTCTCCACCGTCGAAGCGCTGGACCGGACCATCGATGGCCTGGGCCTGGCGCTGATCGAAATACCGCGTCCGGCGCTGTTCCTCGCCGGCAAGGCGTTTGTCCGCTACCGACGGCAGGGAGGCAGCAAGTCGAATGTCCTTTCTGATTTCTTTATTGGCGCCCATGCCGCCGTTTCGGGATATCCCTTGCTGACCAGGGACACCCGACGCTACAGCACATATTTCTCCAATGTGGCGCTGCTGGCGCCGGAACCGTCGAACTGACCGCGCAGCGCCTGGCGCGGGAGCGGACAAGTTCGAAATCCCAGCCGGGCCTGACGCATTGAATTGCGGCCGCGCCAGCGCCGTCGTACCGGCGCCGACTCTTCAAACAGGGAATCGGGCCAGCGCCCGAGGCCGGCGCCGCTAGCGCATCAGCAGCGCCCAGGCCCAGTAGACCGCGATCCCCGTCTGCAGCGCGAACGCGGAAAACCGCGCCGTCACCGCGGCCTCGCTCAGCGAGGCGAGGTGGATGCCGGACTGCACCACGCGCGCCAGCATGAGCCAGGGCGCCAGCGGATCGGTGATCGCGCTGCGCTCGGTAAGCAGCGCGACGATCAGCAGGCCGCCGAAGACGGGAAAACTCTCGACGCAGTTCGCATGCGCCCGCGCCAGGCGCTGCATGAAGGGCGACAGGTTGGCGTTGTCCGGCTGGAAGCCGTTGGCCGGCACGCGCCGGGTGACGACCAGCTGCGAGCGCAACACCTCCATGAGCAGCAGCAGGAACAGCGTCCAGGAAATGAACAGCGTCAGGACGAGGGCAGTTGCATTCATCGTGAAATCTCCTTGAAAGTCGGTACCGCGTCGGTGCTGGAAAGTGCGTTGTTTGATCCGCCTGTGCAAGGGAATCCTGGACTGCCCCGTCTCGCTTCGCCGTGTCGCCAGCGCCGACTCTTGATTGACGACCGATGACGCGGGAACTCGACCGAACCCGCCCCCTTGCCGCTTACTTGAGCGTGATCAGAACCGCGTAAATAAAGCCGTGTGGCATCTTCATGGTGCGCGGTATCCAAAGACCATACGGATGGAAGCTTCCCGATCCGGAGTTCCCGTCAGCGATGCGCCGACGACGCGAGTTTGAGCCCAAGGGCGATCATGACGCCGCCGGCCAGGCGATCCACCCAGGTCTTGCAGCGCAGATAGACACTGCGCGGGCGCTCGGACGCCAGGGACAGCGCCACCAGCGCATACCACCCGGCCTCGACCAGGAAGACCAGCACGACGAGCGTGATGTCGAACGCCAGCGACTGCGCACCGGGCAGGAAGGTGGCGAAGACGCTGGCGTAGACGATTGCCGTCTTTGGGTTGCTGATCTGCGTCGTGAAGCCCAGCGCCAGCGCACGCGTGGTCCGGGTCGCCGGACGTTGGGCGAGATTCCCGATCATGAGCGGACGATCTGCGGACGCCCAGATGCGGTAGCCCAGATACGTCAGATAGCAGCCGCCGACCAGCTTGAGCACAAGATAGAGCGACGGCACCGCGAGCAGCAGCGCGTGCAGCCCAAGCAACGCGGCGACGGCGAACACGACGCCGCCCGCGCCCATGCCGAGCGCGGCGGCAATGCCCTCGCGCCGGGAAGTGCAGACAGCGGTCCGGGCAACCATCACGAAGCTGGGACCAGGGCTCACGACACCTACGGTGAGCGCCGCGAGGATACCGAACAGGGCAGTCATGTCTTGCATGATTCGATTGAACCTACAAAAAGCATTTGATCCGCAGATTTCGCCGATTAACGCAGATGGATCAGGGTGCTACCTGGCCACACCGTATCACCTAGTGGATGAGCCATGCATGTTATCCGAGCCTGGGTCCATTTTTCTGGAACCGGCCCCTTGCCGCGGCGATTCACCAATTGTCGTGGCGTTCCCGCCGCTCCTGACGATAGTTCGTGACTTCGAGGCGCACGCCATCGGGATCGGTGAAGAAGGTGGCCCAGTAATCAGCAGCGTACTCGGGGTAGAGCTTGGCCTCGGCGGCGTCGATGCCCAAACCGCGCAGCCGGGCGGATACCGCGACGACATCGGCCGCCGAATCGACGCGCAGGCAGAGGTGGTGCAGCCCCGGAGCGTAGGAATCGTGCGTGCTCCGGCCACGCGCCGGGCGCAGCACATAGCCGAAGTGGCGATTGAAGTACTGGATGTGGGGATCGCCGCCCAGGGTGAATGTGTTCTTGCGAAAGCCCAGCGCCTGGATGAAGACGCGGTCGTAGAACGTCTCCGATCGATCCAGGTCGGCGACTGCAATGTAGATATGGTCGATGCCGGTGACTTCGGTCATGGTCATGCAGGCTCCGCTCCGCTTCCTCTCTTATCCGACTTCCACCATCGCCTGCCCCGACGCCAATGATTCGAGGGCCTCGGGAAAGGTCTTGCCGAACACCGCCTGCAATTTTTCATTGGTGACGTTGCCGCAGGTTACCCAGAGCAGTTGCGGGGGCATGCCGTGTCGACTGACCAGTTCGACAAAGTCGCTGTCCTTGCTGATGACTACGGCTCCGGCGTCGTGAGCGGCCTGAAATATCTCGATATCCGACGCGTCTCTCAGCCCCAGCTGCGCAGGGATCGGGCATCGACTCCATATGTCTGCGACAGCCATTGCGCAAACATCGGCGGTAGCTGGGCATCCACCCAGAACTTCATGCAGCAAGCCGAACGATGTCGCTACGACGAGCCGCAAACTGGAGACTGGCAAGAATGTCATCGCGTTCAAGATCAGGAAAGTCCGCCAGGATTTGTTCCATGCTGACGCCTTCACCCATCATTTCGAGAATGTCGCTAACCCGGATGCGCATGCCGCGAATGCAAGGCTTTCCGCCGCATTTTCCGGCTTCGATGGTGATCCGATCAAGCAGGCTGGCATTCATGAATGTCGCTCCTTCTTAAGGAAGCAGGAATCATAATTCCAAATCAGTGCTTCAACGCACACCCCGAATCAAATGTCTCGGATTCCCGCCGTATGGCCAGCACCGACTCTTGATTGACGACCAATGACGCGGGAACTCAACCGACCCTGCCCCTTGTCGCTTATGTCGGTGGACTAATCTGAAGTTCCATCCCGACGAAGCCGAGTTTCCACGCTGATTCAATAAGTTGTCGCTGAATCACGGTTTGGTTTTCTGACTACGGCTGAATCAT
>MHZX01000120.1 GCA_001828935.1 Rhodocyclales bacterium RIFCSPLOWO2_02_FULL_63_24 | reverse complement strand
CCCGTCCGGTCAGCTGGAACGCGGCCCAGAAGAAAGGATGAGGGAAGGCCTCGCGCGCCTTGAGCTGCGCCTGGCGCAGCGCCTCGCGTTTGTTCATCGACGCCAGGTTGCCATGGAAGGCCTCCATCAAGGTCGCCGTCGCCTTGTCATCCACGCTCCACAGGCTGGCCACGATGGAGCGGCTGCCGGCATAGAGGAAGCCGCGCGTCAGGCCCACCACGTCGTCGCCGCTGGCGATCTTGCCCAGGCCGGTCTCGCAGGCCGAGAGGATGACCAGGTCGGCTTCCAGATTCATCGAATAGAGTTCGCCCACGGTGAGAATGCCGTCGTTGTCGGCGTCCTTCGCCAGGTAGAGCCCGGACTTGAGCGGCGCGTCGGCCTGGAACTTGCCGTGGCTGGCGAAGTGGATGCGCGAGAAGACGCTGCCGGCTTTCTTGAAATTGCTCTCCGAGGCGTCCTTGCGCAACAGCACCCGCGAGGTCGGATAGAGCGAGGCCACCAACTTCGCCTCGCCTTCGGCGAAGGCCAGGTCCAGGCGCGGGTCGTCCAGGTCGGGATTGCCCAGGGCGAGCAGATGCGAGGGTTTGTTCTGCAGCACCGGGCGCAGGTACTTGAGCACCGAGGCGCTGGGCAGGAAGCGCAGGCTGTAGCGGTCGAGCAGGAATTTGCCTTCGCTCCCCGGCGAGGCGATCGACATATGCCTTGTAAGCCGGCAAGGATGCGGGATCGATTCCGGCGAGGCCGGCCCAACGCAGAAAAACCAGCGCATAGGCATCGACGAAGGAAAGTTTCTCGCCGAGCAAGCAGGGCGCGGCATGTTCCGCCATGCCCTGGATGCGTTCCAGGTGGCCGCGAAACATTGCCACCGCCGTCTGCCGGATGTCGGCCTGGGCGGCCTCGCTTGCGGCGAACTTGCCCGGCCGGAAGATGTGGGTAAAGGTCGGATGTACCGTGTTGTTCATCCAGGCGAAGACGGACATCGCCTCGGCGCGCTGCCATGGTTCGGGCGGCAGCAACCCGGCCTGGGGATAGCGCCGGTCGAGATAGTCGCAGATCGCCACGATCTGGCTCAGCGGCTTGCCATCGACCAGCAGCAGCGGCACCTGGCCGCAGGGGTTGAGCGCCAGGTATTCGGATGAATGCTGCTCGTTCTTGTGCAACTTTACGGCCTGGGTCTCGAAGCCCTCTCCCGTGGCGGCCTAGATCGCCTCCAGGCCGACGTGGGGCACGAAGGAACAGGCGCCGGAACCGTAGTAAAGCTTGATCATGAAATCGCTCCTCTGTGGTGGTGGGGTATGACAGGCCGTTCAGGGTACTCGGCGCACTGGCCAACAGTCGGCGCTGGCGATACGGCGCCGCGAAGGGTCTTCAGCTGTCCGCTGCCGGCGGGCTCAGCTCGGTGCGGAGGCGCTCGATCAGTGCGCTCAATTCGCCGGCCAGCGTAGCGCTGCAGGCATCGATCTCCGGCCGCGCCGCGTCGGCACGCAGCGCCGCATGCAGCGCGATGGCTGCCGCCGCGACAGTCGTTGCGCCGATGGTCCCGGCCGACCCCTTGAGCGTATGGGCCAGTTCCCTGGCGCTGGCCAGATCGTCGGCGGCCAGCGCCGCCGCCAGGCGCTGCGCGTCCCCGCCGTGGCTGTCCGCGAACAAGGCCAGCATCCGCGCATGCTTCGCCACATTGCCGCGCACCAGCGTCAGGCCGCGTTCGACGTCCAGGCCGGGGATCTGCGCCAGACGCTGCCGCCATTCGGCGGGGTCCGCCGACACCGGCGCCGCTCCGTTCGGCGCACCCGTCCCCGCCGCCGGAACGGTTTGCTGCGATGCGCTGCCGGAACCGGGAATTCCATCGGCGGCACGCAGCCACCGGAGCAGCGCCGCATAAAGGACATCCGGATTTACCGGCTTGGCGACGAAGTCGTCCATGCCGGCGGCGACGCAGGCCCGGCGATCCTCGTCGAAGGCGTTGGCGGTCATGGCCAGGATCGGGGTGGCGGCGCGATCAGGCAGCGCGCGAATGATGCGGGTCGCCTCCAGGCCGTCCATGCGCGGCATTTGCACGTCCATCAGGATCAACTGGTAGGCGGTGGCGCGCGCCCGGTCCACGGCCTCGCCGCCATCGACCGCGACATCGACCGCCAATCCCGCGCCGTGCAGCAGTTCCAGCGCGACTTCGCGGTTGATGGCGTTGTCCTCGACCAGCAGGATGCGCGCGCCACCGTGGCGCCGGCGCAGTTCGGCCTCGGCGTTCTCCGCCGTGGCGCTCACGTCGGAAGGCATGATCCCGTGGCCACGTTGCAGGCGGGCGGTGAACCAGAAGCGGCTGCCCACGCCCGGCGTGCTGTCGGCGCCGGCTTCTCCGCCCATCAGTTGCGCCAGGCGCCGCGTGATGGCAAGTCCGAGGCCGGTACCGCCGTACTTGCGCGTGGTCGAGGCATCGCCCTGTTCGAAGGCAAGGAACAAACTGGGCATCTTGTCCGCGGCAACGCCGACGCCGGTATCCGTCACTTCGAAACGCACCAGAATCTCGTCTTGCGACACAGCGTCCTGCGTCCCGCCAGCGCCTTCCTGGAGCAGGATGGCGCGCAGGGTGACGGTCCCCTGCTCGGTGAATTTGATGGCGTTGCTGGCGTAGTTGAGCAGCGCCTGGCGCAGCCGGGTCGGATCGCCGCGCAGCCAGATCGGCACGCCGTCGGGATCGACCTCGATCGCCAATCCCTTGGCCCGGGCCTGGTCGGAAACCAGCGAACGGACATGGTCGAGCACCGCGCCCAGCGGGAAATTGGCGTGCTCCAGTTCCAGCTTGCCGGCCTCGATCTTGGAGATGTCGAGGATGTCGTTGATCACCGCCAGCAGATGGTTGGCCGCGGTATCGATCTTGCCCAGCCGCTCGGCTTGCTCGGGCGCCTGTTCAGCGCGGCGCAGCAGATGGGTGAGTCCGATGATGGCGTTCATCGGGGTGCGGATTTCGTGGCTCATGTTGGCCAGGAAGGTGCTCTTGGCCAAGGATGCCGACTCGGCGGCATCCTTGGCTTGCGCCAGCTCGACGGTGCGCGCCTGAACCTGCGCTTCCAGCTGGTCGCGATGGCGGGACAGTTCTTGCTGCTTGGCGGCGAGCGCCTGGGTGCGCTCGGTCACCTGGTCGGCCATATGGTTGAAATCGCGCGCCAAATCCGTCAGTTCGTCGTCGCCCTCGAAAGCCACGCGGGCAGGGGAATCGCCCGCCGCCAGTTGCCGCGTGCCGGCCCGCACCAGGGCCAGGCGGCGCAGCACCAGCCGGTCCATGAGCAGCCCGAGCACCAGGAACACCAGCGCGTATTCGAGCAGGCTCCAGGTCAAATGCTTGGTCCAGCGTTCCCAGAGCGCGGCCCGGTAGCGTTCCAGCGGCAGCTTGATGCTCAACACGCCGCGCAGGTCGCTGACTTTGTAGCCGTAGGCATTGGCGTAGATCTCGCGGATGCTTTGCGGCGCTTCGTCGGCGTCGCCATGGCATTTCAGGCAATACGGCTCGATCCAGAGCGGTGCCGTGTAATGCATCCAGCCCATGCCCTTGTCGTCCCTGATCGCCTGCAGGCGCTCCTCGGCCTTGGGGTTGGCGCGGAACCAGGCCATTGCGTCCAGTTCGAAGCGGTCGGCCTGGTTGTCGGGATTGCGCGGACGGTCGGAGACGTTGTTGAAGGAAATCCCGCTCTTGTCCCAGTTCGGAAAATCCTTCGAGATGCGCCCCAGGGCATGGGCCGGAAGAAAGCCGACGGTCTTGCCATTCACCGGCAGGCCGCTGTCGAGAAACTGCCGGTGATAGACGCGCCGCACCGCCATCAGGATGCCGCGGATGGTATGGGCGTCGGCGACCTGTTCCTCGAACTGCTCGGTGGCGATGCGGCGATATTCCAGGGTGAGATCGACCGCCAGCATCGCTGCCATCACGACGCCCAAGGCCAGCCACATCTTGGTATGGATTTTCATGGGCGCCTATTTCTGAATTGGCCGGCCATCTTCACCGCCATTGAGATTTTCCCGCAACGCGTGATCGCACATGGTGAAGGATTATGCCCGATTCGGGGCGTCGCCAGCCCTCCAGATGATTACATTGACATCAGCGCTGCAACTGCCCCAGCTGGTCGACCAGCGCCTGCATGGTCTGCTCCACTTCGTCGCCGCGATCGAGCAGGTGCACCAGGCGTTTGCTGAAAGTACCCACCAGGTTTTCCATCTGGCGCTCCTGCTTGTCGCTCATGCCCAGGTAAATGAAGGAGTTCGCCAGATCCCGATCGAGTTCGAGCATCAGTTCGCTGCTTGCCGCCCGATCCCGGATATGCGCCTCGCGCAGGGTGCCGATCGCTTCGCGCACGCTCTGCAGCACGGTGAGTACACCCTGCTCGGTTTCGATCGCCTGCAGCCGCGAATCGGCCCCCTGCGCGGCAACGGAAAGGTTGTCGCGAATGCGGCCGCAGAACTCCTGGTCATCGAGCGGCATGTTGTTGACCATCAGCGTGACATGGTCGAAGTTATGCACGCTGCGCGCGCGAAACTCGAAGATGCGCCCCATCTCCCGCACATGGTCGATCACCGAGGTCTCCAGCGGGAGATTGGTTCCTGTCTTGCTCAGCGTCAGGCTGCGCTGGGCGGTCCGGGTTTGCACCACGCCGTCCAGCCGGTAGCGCTGCAGCAGTTCGAGCAACCCCTCGGCGATTTCCTGGTCGCTGCTCCAGCCGATCAGCTTGCTCATGAACTGGAGCACGATGCCGCCTTCGTCCATGCTGGCCAGCGCCAGGGATGACAGGTAGTCGGAGGCTTCCGCCTGCTCCTGCAGCGTGCGCTGGTTTTGCAGGATGTGCTGCGCCACCTTTATCTTGTGCAGCACCTCCTCCGGCTCGAAAGGCTTGACGATGAAGTCTTCGCCGCCCGCGTCGTAGCCCGTGAGCCGGGCATCGATGGTGTCGTGGCCGGAGACGAAGGTCACCGGAATCTGGCACAGGCCGGAATCGCCCTTGATCCGCCGACACAGGGCATAACCGTCCATGCCGGGCAGGCCGACGTCGAGCAGGAACATGTCCGGCTTTTTCTCGTCGAGCCGGGCCAGGCAGGCCTCGGCACTGCCGAAGGTCTCCACCGCGCAATCGGGTTCGGCAATGTCGCGGATCACCTCGAGAACTATGGGGTCGTCGTCGACAGCGAATATCTTGAATGGATCGCCCATGTCAGCCCTCTCCCAAGGTGCAGCTTACCAAATGCAATCTGCTCGACAGGTTAGCCGCGTAGACGCGGCCCAGTCAATATTTCCAACGCATATATTTGACGTCGATTGTTATGCCGCCGCGGCGCCCGCCAGGTCGCGCCAGAGGCACTTGCCCTTGCTGTCCTTGGCGATTTCGCCCAGCACGCGGTTGTGGTCGGCGAGTTCCGCGTCGCTGGCGCGCAGCACCACCAGCGGCGGCCGCTGGCGCGTGCCGCCCGCCGAGTAGTCGACGGCCGGGCTGTCGAACTCGATCTCCAGCGAATTCTGGCCGCGGGTCATGGCCAGGTAAACCTCGGCCAGCAGCTCGGCGTCGAGCAGCGCGCCATGCAGCTGGCGGCCGGAATTATCCACGCCGAACTCGGAGCACAGGGCGTTGAGGTTGTTCTTCTTGCCCGGCCGCATGTCGCGCGCCATGCGCAAGGTGTCGATCACCTCGCTGCAGAGCTGATCGATGTTCCCCTGCTTGAGCAAGCCGAGTTCGTTGTTGAGGAAACCGACGTCGAAGGCAGCGTTGTGGATCACCAGTTCGGCGCCGCGGACGAACTCCATGAAGTCGCCGGCGATCTCGGCGAACTTCGGCTTGTCGGCGAGGAATTCGTTGGTCAGGCCATGGATCGCGATGGCGCCGGGGTCGATCTCGCGTTCGGGATTGAGATAGGCGTGAAAGCGCTGGCCGGTAAGCTGGCGCCCGCGCAATTCGACGCAGCCGATTTCGATCACGCGGTCGCCGGTGCGGAAATCGAGCCCGGTGGTTTCGGTATCCAGAACGATCTTGCGCATTTGTTCATCAGCCTCCGTTGCGGGCCAGCTCGACGCCGCGCCGCGCCAGCACGTCGGCGCGCTCGTTTTCGGCATGGCCGGCGTGGCCCTTGACCCAGATCCATTCGATTTTATGCTGTGCCGCCAGCCGATCGAGTTCGCGCCACAGGTCTTCGTTCTTGACCGGTTCCTTGTTCGCGGTTTTCCAGCTGCGCCGTTTCCAGCCGTGAATCCATTCGCTGATGCCCTTCTGCACATACTGCGAATCGGTGTGCACACGCGCCTGCACCGGCCCCTTCAGGGCACGCAGCGCCTCGATCACGGCCATCATTTCCATGCGGTTGTTGGTGGTCTGCGCCTCGCCGCCGAACAATTCCTTTTCGGTCGCGCCCTTGCGCAGGATCGCGCCCCAGCCGCCGGGACCGGGATTGCCGCTGCAAGCACCGTCGGTAAAAATTTCTATCATTGGTCCACTCTCTGTGTAATCGACACCAGGGCCTTGGCCCGCAGCTTGCGATCGTGCCAGGCCGGGGTGATCAGGCGCATGCCATGCTGGCGCTTGATCGCCTGCACGATATAGACGGCACCGGCAATGGGCCACCAGCGGTCGCCGGCAGCATCCATGAACTGGAAGCGCCGCAACCACTTCTCCTGCGTCACGGCCGGCGCGTAGCAACCGAAAGCGCCGGCCTGCATCTCGAAACCGAGCAGGGAAAACCAGTCCTTCAGGCGCGGCACGCTGAGGTAGGCGCCGCGCCACGGCGGCAGCGCCTGCCGCCGCGACAGCTTGCGCTTGGCGCCCCACAGGCTGAAGGGATTGAAGCCGGTGACGATCACATGCCCCTCGGGCACCAGGATGCGCTCGACCTCGCGCAACACCTGATGCGGATTGGGGTCGAACTCCAGCGTATGCGGCATCACCACCAGATCGATGCTGTTGGCGGCAAACGGCAGGTAATGCAGATCGGAGCGCACGTCCGAAACGCCGTCGTAGCGCCCGTCGTCGCAACGGAAGCGCAGCGGCATGCGGTTGGCGTGGAGGAAATCGTGGCTGGGCAGGGACAGCTGCACCGCATTGAAGCCGAAGATGTCGGCCACCAGCAGGTCGTGCTGCTGCTGTTCCCAATTGAGCACATACCGGCCGGCTGGCGTTTTCAGCCAGTCCTCGAATCCCTGAATTGACATTGCGCCCTGTTTGGAGAAAATTCCCGAATGACTGAAATACTGGCCCTGCACGCTTTCGACGACAACTATATCTGGCTGCTGCGCGCCGGAGGTTGCGTCGCGGTGGTGGACCCGGGCGACGCCGCGCCGGTATTCGACCACCTCGAGCGCAGCGGCGACCGTCTCTGCGCCGTACTCGCCACCCATCATCACGGCGACCACGTCGGCGGCCTGGAAGCAATCCTTTCCCGCCACGCCGTCCCGGTGTTCGGCCCAGCCGCCGAGGACATCCCCGGTGTCAGCCATCCACTGGCAGGCGGCGAACGCATCGGACTGCCCGAACTCGCGCTCGAACTCGACATCATCGCGGTGCCCGGACATACCCGCGGCCACATCGCCTATTATGGCCCAAGTCTCGGCGCCGCCGGCGCGCTGTTCTGCGGCGACACGCTGTTCGGCGCCGGCTGCGGACGGTTGTTCGAAGGCAGCCCGGCGCAGATGCAGGATTCCTTGGCCAAACTCGCCGTATTGCCGGCGCCGACTCTGGTCTATTGCGCCCACGAATACACCCAGAGCAACCTGCGCTTCGCGCTCGCCGTGGAGCCGGACAGCATCGCCGTGCAGCAGCGCAGCGAGGACGTGGCGCGCGACCGCCAGGCGGGCCGGTCGACCGTACCGACCAACATAGGCACGGAACTTGAGACCAATCCCTTCCTGCGCTGGAATGCGCCCGCGGTGAGGGCCGCGGCGGCAAGCCGGCTCGGACATGTCCCGGCCGACGCGGTGGAAACCTTCACCGCGATCCGCGAGTGGAAAAACCGGTTCGCGTGAAGGCCGAGAGCATATTTCGACGGCAATAGCGCCGGCGGCGGGTGCTTGGCTGGTCGAATTTAATTTAAACTTTTAGCAAGTGGCGTCGACCCGGTCGGCGTCCAGCCGCAGTGGCCGCACCGAGCACCCGCTTCCAAGAGGGAATAATGACGCCATGACCACACGCCGCACCTTCATCAAGACCCTCGCGGCAGTTCCTCCGCTGTACACCTTCCGGCGCAGCTGGGCGGCCAACGATCCCTCGCGGCTGGCGTTGATCATCGGCAACAGCACCTACCACGATGCGCCGCTGGTGAATCCGGTCAACGATGCCAAGGCGGTCGCCGGATTGTTCACCCAGGCCGGGTTCACGGTCGACTCGCGCCTCAATGCCACGCGCGTCGACATGATGACCGCCATCGAGCACTTCGGCGCGGCCATCAAGCGCTCGGAAACCAAGCTGGTGGTGTTCTATTACGCCGGTCACGGCGCCCAGCTCGACTGGCGCAACTACCTGTTGCCGATCGACGCGGTGGTGGAACGGCAGGAGCACATGAAGGAGCGCTGCGTCGACCTCAGCCTGCTGCTCGGCCAGCTAAGCGCGGCCAAGGACAAGACCTTCATCGTGATTCTCGATGCCTGCCGCAACAACCCCTTTGGCAAGTTCTACCGACCGGAACAGAAAGGCCTTTCGCAGTTCGATGCCCCGGTCGGCAGCCTGCTCGCCTATGCGACCTCGCCCGGCAACGTCGCCTCCGACGGCGACGGTCAAAACGGCCTGTACACCGAAAACCTGGTGCGCGAACTGTCGGTACGCAACACCCGCATCGAGGATGCCTTGAAGCGCGTGCGCCTGAATGTGCGGCTCGCCTCGCATGGCGAACAGATTCCCTGGGAGACCACCTCGCTGGAAGGCGACGTCTTCATCTTCAACGAAGGACAGAAGAAGCTTTCCGAGGCGGAGCTGGAAAAGCAGGTGGAAGCAGACGTCACCGAATGGGCGCGCATCAAGTCCTCCAAGAAGGTCGACGACTGGGTGGGCTACCTGCGCGTGTTTCCCAACGGCCGCTTCGCCGAAATCGCCCAAATGCGGCTGACGCGGCTACTGGCCGATGTCGAGAAGCAGCGTGTCGACCGCGAGCAGCAGGAAAAAGCCAAGGCCGAAGCGCTGGCCGCCGAAAAAAGGCAGCAGGAAGAACAAAAGCGTCTCGACCAGGAGCGCGCCGAACGCGAACGGATTCGTCTTGCCGAAGCGCAGCGCCTGGCCGCCGAACGCAAGCAGCTCGAAGAACAGCAACTTCAGGAACAGCGGCGGCGCGAGGAAGAACAGAAAGCCATCGAAGCCAAGCGCCGCCAGGAGCAGGAACGCCTGGATCGCGAGCGCCAGCGCATCGCCGAGGCCGAACGTCTGGCGGAGGAGCGCAGGAAACAGGAGGCGCAACGCCAGCTGGCCGACCGCGAACGCATCGAACGCGAGCGGCAGCGCGCCGCCGAGGCCCAGCGGCTGGCCGCCGAACGCAAGCAACTCGAAGAGCAGCAACTGCTGGAGCAGCGCCGCCGCCAGGAAGCGCAACGGGCCGCGGAGCTCAAGCGCCGCCAGGAGCAGGAGCGCCTCGATCGCGAGCGCCAGCGCATCGTCGAGGCCGAACGCCTGGCGGAGGAGCATCGGCAGCAGGAGCTGCAACGTCAGGCAGAGGAACAAAAGCGCATCGAACAACAGAAGCTGGAACTGGCCGCGGCCGCGAAGCCAGCCCCGGCCCAGCCACCTGCTGCCGCTGCCGCCACCCCATCCGCTACTGGTCCGGCCGCGGTTCAGGCGCCGCGGCCGACTCCGCCGCGCCCATCCGGCGCGCCGATGATCAATCTCGGGCCGGGCCTCCCGGTACCGACGCTGATCGCGCCCTCGACCAATCCATTTTCTGCCGGACGCTATCCGCTGAACCGCACCTTCACCGTGGGCGACGAAGCGACCATACGCCAAAGCGACCTCCTGACCGGAGTCGAGGAGCGGACTTATACGGCCCGCGTGACGCGGGTCGATTACGACGAAGACCGGGTCGAACTCAACAATGGAATCGTGATCACGGATCTAATGGGCAATGCCATCAAGACAGGCCCGGTCGAATATGACACGCCAGTACAGTTCGTCCCGGCCGAGTTCCAGGTCGGCAAAAAATGGACGGCGGCCTTCCGCCGTACCCAGAGTGGCACGACTACCAACGCCTACTACGACTTGCAGATAGTGAAGCGGGAAACCATCAACGTTCCGGCCGGAAGTTTCGACACCTTCAGGATCGAAGGCGAAGGCTGGAACATAACAGTCGGTGCCCGCCTCGACGTGAAGTTCTGGCTGGTGCCCGGACTGAATTTCACAATAAGAAGCGAATTCGTCACCAAGAACAAATTCGGCCGCTTCGGCAACACCGAAAAGAAAGAACTCGTTTCCCTGCGTCAGCAGGCCATCGAAATCGCCTGCCTGACGCCGTCCGGCGGACCGACGCGCACCCTGGCGGTCAAGGGCAGTTGCGCGCCTGCCGCGTAATCGGCAAATACGCCTTTGCATTGACCGCAGCGACCGCCTTGGCTAAGATGCGGCGCCCTCTTGCGCACCTGTAACGGTGCGCAATTTTTGCTACCGCTGCACCTGGCGCAGATATCGAGTCGCCAGCCTTCACTGGTAAGCCTGCCCCGCCCAATGTCCCTGCTTCGCCGCCTTGTTCCGCCGCTGCTGCTCCTGCTGATGGCCTCCGCACATGCCGAGCAGGCGCTGCAGCTGTCGCCGGAGCTCGCTGCGACCTCGGCCCTGCCCGCCGCCGCCACGCCCGCCATACTGCCGACGCTGCCCGATCCTTCGCAGGAAGTGAAGGACGACCTGCCGCCGATCCCGACCATCGACCTCACCACGCCGCCGGACGACTTGTGGCAGCGCATGCGCAACGGCTTTTCGATGCCCGACCTGGACAGCCCGCTGGTGGCGGACCGCCAGGCCTGGTACCTGAACCGTCCTGAACTGCTGCAGCGCATCTTCGAGCGCAGCCGGCGCTACCTGCATCACATCGTCGACGAACTCGAAAAGCGCGGCATGCCGACCGAACTGGCCTTGCTGCCCATCGTCGAAAGCTCGTTCAATCCGCTGGCATACTCCTCGGCGCGCGCCCTCGGCATGTGGCAGTTCATTCCCGCCACCGGCAAGACCTACAATCTGAAGCAGAACTGGTGGCTCGACCAGCGCCGCGACATCGTCGCCTCGACCAGCGCCGCGCTCGACTACCTGCAATACATCTATGAAATGCATGGAGACTGGCACCTGGCGCTGGCCTCCTACAACTGGGGCGAAGGCGCCGTCGGCCGCGCCATCGCCAAGAACCAGGCGAAGGGCCTGCCGACCGACTACCTGCACCTCAAGATGCCGGGCGAGACGCGCTACTACGTGCCCAAGTTGCAGGCGATCAAGAACATCATCGCCCAGCCGCAGCTATTCGGCATCCATCTCGACCCGATTCCCAACCGGCCCTATTTCGCCACCGTCGAACGCAGCGAAAACATGGACGTAGCGCTGGCCGCACGCCTCGCGGAAATCCCGGTGGAGGAGTTCATCGCGCTCAATCCCGCCTACAGCCGGCCGGTGATGCCGACCGCAGCCAACAGCCCGCTGGTGCTTCCGGCAGAAAAGGTGCAAACCTTTCTCGCCAACCTGCAGAACCACGAAGCGCAGGACAAGCCGCTCTCCGCCTGGCTCACGCACAAGCTGAAGAAAGGCGAAAAACTCGGCAACGTCGCCAAGCGCTACGGCATCAGCCCGGTGCGCCTCAAACAGCTCAACGGCATCAACGCGCGAACCAGGATCGGTCCCGGCTTCGCGCTGCTGGTGCCGGGCAAGGATGCGATCGGCCACGAAGCCATCGCCGCCCGCCTGCCGCAAACGCCGGCCAGGCCGCCGCGCGCCGTCAAGGCGAAGAAAGGCAAGGCCGGCAAGGCCCGCGCCAAGCCCAAGGGGATCACGGCCAAGATCAGGAAGGCGCCGGCCGCCAAGCCGGCGGTCAAGCCGAAGAAGCGCTAAGCGGCGGATCCGGACAAGCCGCAAGCTTCGTCATTACCCAGACATCTGGCGCATGACTTTCACCGGGAACGAGAAAACACTACTCCCAATGTATTGGGGCGGGCTTGTTTAGGAGATCGAGAAGCGATTGGCCTCGGTCTGAAGTTCCATTGCCAGCCGGCGTAGTTCTTCGGCCATTCTGACGATGCGCTCGACATTCTTCGAGACTTCTTCGCTGGCATTGGTTACCTGCGCAACGCCATCGGCAACACGTTTCACGCCAATTTCGATTCCCGAGACCGCTCGGCAAAGCTACGACAGTGTGAAGCGCCGCGAGGAATCCTGCAGCGTGGCAGCCACCGCCGCCAGCCGCTGCGCTGCGGCAGCGGTTTGGCCGACCGCGGTGCTGTTCTCCTCGGTCATCTGCGCAATCTGCTCGACCCGGCGCGCAATGTCGTTGCTGGCGGTCGACTGCTCTTGCAAGGCGTTGGTGATGTCGCCGACCACCGTCAGCACGCTGTGCGATTGTTCGTCGATCAGCTTGATCGACTGCCCCGCTTCCTCGGACAGGCGGGCCACGCCTTCCATGGCAACCACCACGTTCTCCATGCTGCCGACCGCGCCGGCGGTCACCGCCTGCACCTGGTCGATCATGCCGGCGATTTCTTTCGTCGAATTGGCAGTGCGCTCGGCGAGCTTGCGGACTTCGTCGGCGACCACTGCAAATCCACGGCCCTGGTCCCCGGCGCGGGCGGCTTCGATCGCTGCGTTCAGAGCCAGCAGGTTGGTCTGTTCGGCCACTTCCCTAATCACCGCGACGATCGAGGAAATCTTTTCGGAAAGTTCACCCAGCTGCCGGGTCTTTTCGGCGGTGGCCTGGACCGACTGCGAGGTGCTTGCGTCCGCATCGATCAGCGCCCCGACCGTCTTGCGTCCCACCAGCGAAGCCTCGCCGGAACGCGTCGCCGAGGCACTGACCTCTCCGGCGTGGTCGGACACCTGAGCTATCGACACCGACATTTCCTCGACGGACGCCGCCATGGATGATGCGGCTTGCGCCTGGGAATCCGAGGAGCGCGCCAACTGGGTGGTGGTCGCGGCCAGCTGGTTGCTCATGGCAGCGATTTCCTGGGCGTTGCTTTGCAGTGAGCCGACCAGCTGCCGCAGGGAGTCCCTCATCCGATCGCACGAGGTGAGCACGGAGCCAATTTCGTCCTGCCCCCGGGCGGCAATCCCGCCGGATAGGTCGCCATTGGCAATTCGTTGAGCGATGTTCTGGACTTCGTTCAGCGGGCCGGTGATGGACGCAACGATTCGTCCGGAGAGTATCAACAGGATGGCTGCGGCGCCGCCAGATCTCCAGGTTGCTGGCGGTAGGCGAGACATTTTTCCAGCGCAAACCTGCCGTCGGTGAGCGCTCCGGCCTGGCAACTGGCAATGCAGGGCTTGTCCGCGCAGGGCTTGTCCGCGCAGTGCACGCAGGACCGCGCGAACGCCGGAACAACGTCCTTCAATTCGGCGCCAGGTGAGCGTCGGGGACTGAACGCGCTGAGCATTTCCGGGTCTCAGTTACAAGCTAGGCTGCGCATGGCA
>MHZX01000119.1 GCA_001828935.1 Rhodocyclales bacterium RIFCSPLOWO2_02_FULL_63_24 | reverse complement strand
TATGGCCGAGATCCGCCAGCAGGCCATCGGAGACATCGATCGCGGCACTGGCGACGCCGCGCAGAGCCAGGCCCAAGGCGACGCGCGGTTGCGGCCGGTGCAGTGCGGCGAGGCAGGCCGTCAGCCTGGGCTCGGCCAATGCGGTGCGACCTTGCAGGTGAGCCAGGCCCAGGGCCGCCCGGCCTGGCCAGCCGGAAATCCAGATCGAGTCGCCCGGCTTGGCGCCATCGCGGCGCAATGCTTGTCCGGCCGGGACTTCGCCGAGGATAGTGACGCAGAAGGCGCGCGGCCCGCGCGTGGTGTCGCCGCCGATCAGGTCCACGCCATAGTGGTCCGCGCAGGCGAAGAAGCCGCGCGCGAAGGCATCGATCCAGTCAACAGTCGGCGCTGGAAACACGGCGGCCAAGGTAGCCCAACGGGGTTGCGCGCCCATCGCGGCCAGGTCCGAGATATTCACGGCCAGGGTTTTCCAGCCCAGCGCCTCGGGATCGGTATCGGCCAGGAAATGCGTACCTTCGACCAGCAGGTCGGTGGAGATTGCCAACTCCTGGCCGGTGGTCGGCGCGATCAGTGCAGCGTCATCGCCGACGCCGAGCGCCGTATGGGAGGTAGCGCGCGTGAAACAGCGCGCAATGAGCTCAAATTCCGACGGCACCTCTCAGGGCTTCCGTATCTCCGCAGCCCGCAGCACCGCAGCCAGCTTGTCCAGCACGCCATTCACAAACTTGTGGCCGTCGGTGCCGCCAAAGGTCTTGGCCAGTTCGATGGCTTCGTTGATGATGACGCGATACGGGGTTTCGAGATGGAGCTTGAGTTCGCAGGCACCCAGCAGCAGGACGCAACGCTCGATCGGCGAGACTTCTTCCCAGTTGCGGTCGATATGCGGGGCGAGGGAAAGTTTGAGCGCTTCGACATGCTGCCGGGTCTCGGCCAGCAAGGTGCCGTAGAACTTGCTGTCGGCCTTGTCGAAGCCGGCGACGCCTTCGGCCTGGACCTGGATCGCCGCTTCGTCCTGGCCGCCCACCTGCCATTGGTAGAGTCCTTGGACGATGAATTCGCGGGCGCGTCGCCGCGGTGATTTGCCGCTCATTTACCGCCTGTGACCTTGAGGGCTTTCAGCAGATTCACCATTTCGATGGCGGCCTGCGCGGCTTCCGCGCCTTTTTGCACCATGCGCACCAGTGCCTGGTCGTCGTTTTCGGTGGTCAGCACCGCGTTGGCGATCGGCACGCCGCTATTGAGTTGCACGTCGGTGATGCCGCGCGCCGATTCGTTGGAAACGATTTCGAAATGATAGGTCTCGCCGCGTATTACGGCGCCCAACGCAACGAGCGCATCGAAACGGCCGCTTTGCGCCATGGCCTGCAGCGCCAGCGGCAGTTCGAGTGCGCCGGGGACCGTGGCGAACCTGATGTCGGTGTCGGCCACGCCGAGCCGCTCCAGCTCGGTCAGGCAGCCCGAGCGCAGCCCATCGCCGATATCCTCGTTGAAGCGGCTTTGCACCACGCCGATACGCAAGCCCTTGCCTGCCAGGTTAACTTCGAGTTCGCGGATAGTCATTTGAATCCCTTCCCCCCAACCCCCTCCGTGAGGAAGGGGGAGACTGCGATTCGCCGCTGTGCGGCTCCATGTGGTGACTTGCGCCCCTTCGGGCGGCCGTGCGGGGCGCTCATGCCGTTTCTTCCCCAGTCGGAGTGAAGTAGCCGGTGACTTCGAGACCGAAGCCGGCCATGCTCGGCATCTTGCGCGGACTCGCCATCAGGCGCATCCTGCCGACGCCCACTTCGCGCAGGATTTGCGCGCCAATGCCGTAGATGCGCGGATCCCACGTATATGCCGGCCGCTCCGTGCGTTCGTTCTTGAGCGCCGCCAGCAGGGCGTTGCCGGATTCGGCGCGATGCAGCATTACCAGCACGCCGCGTCCTTGCTCGGCGATCTTGCGCAGTGCGAAGTCCACGCTGTAGGTGTGACCGCGGCTGCCGTGGTCGAGGAAATCCAGCACGCAGACGGCTTCATGGACGCGCACCAGGGTCTCGTCGGCGGCGGTGATTTCGCCGCAGGACATGGCCAGATGCACGTCGCCGCTGCTGCGGTCGGCAAAGGCGCGCAAGCGGAACTTGCCTTGGGCGCATTCGACGTTCTTGTCGGCGACACATTCGATCAGCTTCTCGGTTTCCGAGCGGTGGTGGATCAGGTCGCGGATGGTGCCGATCTTGAGGCCATGCTCGCGGGCGAATTCGAGCAGATCCGGCAACCGCGCCATGGTGCCGTCGTCCTTGAGGATTTCGCAGATCACCGAGGCGGGTTCGAGACCCGCAAGCTGGGCAAAGTCGCAGCCGGCTTCGGTGTGGCCGGCGCGTACCAGCACGCCGCCGTTTTGCGCCATCAGCGGAAAGATGTGGCCGGGCTGGACGATGTCGGCCGGCGTCGCATTCTTCGCCACGGCGACCTGCACCGTGCGCGAGCGATCCTGCGCCGAGATGCCGGTGGTGACTCCTGCGGCGGCTTCGATCGAGACGGTGAAGGCGGTACCGTGCTGTGCCTTGTTGTCGCGCACCATCAGCGGCAGGTCGAGTTGGCGGCAACGGGCTTCGGTCAGCGTCAGGCAGATCAGTCCGCGCCCCCACTTGGCCATGAAATTGATCGCTTCCGGTGTCACGTGCTCGGCGGCGAGCACGAGATCGCCTTCGTTTTCGCGGTCTTCTTCGTCGACCAGGATCACCATGCGGCCAGCGCGCATGTCGGCGACGATATCCAGAACGGGGCTGATGCTCATGGGGGAGGTCTCTAGCGAAAGGAGGCGCGCATTCTACGCCGCCGTGGCGCCTGCCGTCAGCATGCGCTCGACGTAGCGGGCGATCAGGTCGATCTCCAGATTCACCCGGCTGCCTGCTTTCAGGTGTTTCAGCGTGGTCACCTCGACGGTGTGCGGAATCAGGTTGATCGAGAAGCGGCGGCCCTTGACGCGATTGGTGGTGAGAGAGACGCCATCGACGACGATCGAGCCTTTGCGCGCAATGTATTTCGCCAGTGCTTTCGGGGCCTTGATCACCAGTTCGTGGGATTCGCCGATCGGCTCGAACTTCTCCACTTCGCCAACACCGTCGACATGGCCGGAAACCAGGTGACCGCCGATGAAGTCGGACAGGCGCATCGCCTTTTCCAGGTTGACCTCGCTGCCCGGCGTATCGAGGCCGACCGTGCAGTCCAGCGTCTCGCGCGAAACATCGACCTGGTAACTGCGCTTTTTCTTGGCGATCACGGTCAGGCAGACGCCGCCGTGGGCGATCGAATCACCAAGCGCGACATCGGCAAGCTTGAGACCAGGGGCCTCGATGGTGAGGCGCAGGCCCTTTTCGAGCGGCTGGGCGTGACTGATTTTTCCAACTGCGGTGATGATGCCGGTGAACATGGAAACTCCGAAGTGATCAGCGCAGGACGCGCTCGAGGGTAGGCAGGAAATTTTCCGCGGGCTGGAAGCCGACGACGCGCAGATCGCCCCGTTCACGGCCGCCGGCGTCGAAGAAAATGATGCCGGGCGGGCCGAACAGGCCGAAGCGCTTGAGCAGCGCCACGTCGGCGGCGGAATTCGCGGTCACGTCGGCCTTCAGCAGCACGAACTGCTTCATGCCCGCCGCGACCTTCGGGTCGGCGAAAGTGAAGCGCTCCATTTCCTTGCAGCTGACACACCAGTCGGCGTAGAAATCCAGCATCACCGGCCGGCCGGCGGATTTTGCTTCGGCCAGCTTTGCGTCGAGTCGTTCGGTTGATGCAACGCGCTCGAAAGTCGGCGCTGGCGCTTCGGCGACACCGCCGCCGCGCAGGAAGCCGAGCGGTTGCAACGGATCCTTGGCGCCGCCGAGAACACCGATCAGCATTGCCGCGCCGCCGAACAGGAGGACGACGCCGAGACCCTTGCCCAGGCGCTGCCAGCCCTGGGCGTGAGGCGGCAAGGGGTCGAGCGCATGCAGAAAGATCGCCGGGATGACCATCAACAGCGCCCAGCCGAACATCTGCAACCACATCGGGACGACGGGAGAAACCAGCCATAGCGCCGTGGCGAGCATGATGACGCCGAAGAACTTCTTGACGCCTTCCATCCACGGCCCGGATTTCGGCAGCAGGGAACGGGAGAAGGCGCCCACCAGCAGCAGCGGTACTCCCATGCCGAGGGCCATGACGAACAGCGCCGCACCGCCCAGTACGGCATTACCGGTTTGCGCGATGTACAACAGGGCGCCGGCCAGCGGCGCGGCGACGCAGGGGCCGACGATCAGCGCCGAGAGCGCGCCCATCAGGGCGATCGCGGGCAGCGAGCCACCCTGACGGTTGGCCGTGTCGGAAACCCGGCTTTGCAGCGCCGCCGGGATCTGCAGTTCATACAAGCCGAACATCGACAGCGAGAGCACGACGAAGATCAGTGCGAAGCTGCCCAGAACCCAGACATTCTGCAGTGCCGCCGACAGCAGGGTGCCCGAAAGCCCGGCGGCGACACCCACCACGGCATAGGTGATGGCCATGCCCAGCACGTAGGCAAGCGACAGGACGAAGGAGCGCAGGTGGCTTACCGCATGGCCGTGATTGACGATGATCCCGGACAGGATCGGGATCATCGGGAATACGCAGGGTGTCAGCGAAAGCAGCAGGCCGAAGCCAAAGAAGCTGACCAGCACCAATGCCAGATTGCCGCCTTTGAACAGGCTGGCGATGCGCGAACTTTCATCGCCAGGCGTTGCAGAGGCCGGCACTTTGGGCAGGCCGGAAGTCGGCGCCGGCGCTACGCCGCCGGGCAATGTCTCGCGGACCCCGGCGGCAGTACTGGTACTTGTTGCCGCGGCCGGTTCGGGGCGCGCCGCCAGGTCGAGTTTCGCCTCCTGCTTGAGCGGCGGATAACAGATGCCGCCGTCCCAGCAGCCCTGGGAGGTGGCGGTCAGCGTGACGGCAGCGGCGGCCGCGACCGGCAGCAGGATTTTCACTTCCTTGCGGTAGGTCTCGACCTTGCCGAAGAATTCGTCGTCCTTGACTTTTCCCGGAGGCAGTTTCGGCGTCCCCAGCGTGCCGCCGTCCAGCGCGAACTTGAACTTGTCGCGGTACATGTAATAGCCGTCGGTGATTTGCCAGCGGGCTTCGATGGTCTTGGCATCGATGGCGCGCGCCGAGAAGCGATAGGCCTCTTCGGGAGGCAGCGGCTCTTCGGCCCAGGCCAGGCCCGACGTGATCAACAGCAACAGGAACAGAAAGCGGATCAGCATGTGGAAGGATTCCCGTCAGCAGGTTCGACAAGGGTTTCGGCGGCGACCCAGGCCAGATACTCCGGCAGGCCAAGCGCGATTGGGACCGCGACGATCTCGGGAAGTTCATAAGGGTGGCGGGCGCGGATCGCCGCCTCCAGTGCCCCATATCGTTCCGCAGTGGTCTTGATCAGGAGAGGGACTTCCTGTGTGCTTTCGATCTCGCCCTGCCAGCGATACACCGAGCGACAGGGAGCCAATATATTGATGCAGGCCGCCAGTCGTTCATTCACCAAGGACGAAGCCATCGCATATGCGCTGGCTTCGTCCGGCAAATTGGTCAGTACGACCAGGGTTTGGCAGCGAGTTTGAGACATTTCCATTGGCCTATTCTACCTTCGGCCCGTGCCGGGTCTGGGTTAGGCTGTCACGACCGGAAGCCTGAGGTTTTTCCGGAATTGGGAGTACGGCTTGAGCAAGCTCTTGAATGGATTGATGGAGACGGAGCGGCAGCGTTTGCAGCGTGCCGCGGCAGCCGCAGCAAATGCGACCGATGCCGAGCGCGCGGCTGAAGCGGATGCTTTGGCCCGCGCCGCCGCGGAAGAACGCGCCCGTTCGGTCGCCGAATCGCATCGCGCCCTGGCCGCCGAGCGTACGGCCGCCGCGCAACGGCGCCAGCAAGCGGAAGAGCTTGCGGCGGAGCACGCGGTCAGCCGCGCCGCCGCCGAAACGGCGGCAGAGGCAGCGGCGGCGCAGCAAGCACATGTCGAGCGCTTGGCCGAGCTTGCGCTGCGCACGCGAATCGAGGCCGAGCAGCGCGCCTTGGCCGACGCACAGCGCCGCGAGTTTGCCGCCGCCGAGCTGGCCGCCGCCGCCGCCGCCCGCGCCAAGAAAGAAGAGGAGCTCGCCCGTTTGGCCAGGGAACGGGTTGCCGCCGAACGGCATGCCGCCGATCTGGCGACCGAGAAGGTACGTGCCGAGCAAATCGCCGAAGCGGCGGCCCTGTCGTGCGTTGCCGCCGAAAAGGAGGCGGCGCGCGAAGCCAGGCGTCGTGCCGAACAGGAAGCAGAAGCCGGGCGTGCCGTCGCCGCGCGTCTCGACGCCGAGCATGAAGCCAGCATGGCGCGAACCGAGCGTAGCGCGGCCGACGCGGCAGCGCTCTCGGCCTCGGTCGGTCATCAAGAAATTGCCGCCGCGCTTGCGGCCGTTCGGTCCTCGGCTTCGCATTCCGATGCCGCCGCCGAGGCAATGCCCCCTTCCCGCAAGCCGATTTCGGCCTATCGTCGCATGCTGGCCAGTGCTGCCATGGCTCTAATGGCTGGCATCGGTGTCGGCATGTGGCTGGGCAAGAGCCCTGCGAACTCGTCAACTCGACTATCCGTCGAGCAGGAGACGTTGCGACTGCGGCTGGATGACGCTTTGACGGGTCCAGTCCCTGCCGCGCGCGGCCAAGTCCTGACGCCGCGCCCACGATCGGCGTCTCGCTGAAGGCTAGTTCTGGGCGGGTTTCTTCCAGGCCCAGGAAAAGCTGCCGGAATCGCCTTGGAACAAGCGTTGACGCGCGGCACGCGGGTCGCGCAGCTTCTGTTTGATATCGGCCACCTCGATGCCCGAGAACACCGGCGTTCCCGGAACGATGGCCATGGCTTGGACCGCGACATCACCCGTGATTTGTCCGACATCGCAGCGGATATCGGCGCCCGCTTGCTCGCGCTCGGCATTCAATGCGGCCAATTGCTCGTCTTGTTCGGCGAGCTTGGGTTTGAGTGCTTCGATGTCCTTCTGCAAGCCGTGGATTTCCAGCAGGGGCCTGGCCAGTTTCTGTGCCGCCTGCCGCCACTGGGCTTCTTGTGCCGGCGTGAGCTTTAGCGTGCCGGAACGAATACGCTGATCGGCGGCGAGATAGTTTCTGATTTCCGGCGCTGCCAGTCGCGCGTCGAGCTGTTCCTGCCTGGCTTTCATCTGCTGCTTCAACTCGCCGATTTCCTTCGCCAATTCCAGCTGACGCTTGTCCAGGCCGGCGAAGTCGGGAGTGCAGACCGTGAGCAGGGTCTCCACGTCCCGCCGTGCTCCGGCGCGTGCCAGTCGGATGCGCCGCGCCGCGATGGTGCAGGCGGTTGCGTCGTCGATTTCAACCTCTTCGGCGATGATGTCGCAGGCCACGGCGCGATCTATCTTTACGCTGCCGGCGACGATGGTCACGCCTTCGGCCTGCCCGATCTGCACTTCGCCATCCCGCGCTTCGATGACCGCGCGCGATGCGCGCTGGTCGATCTGGACGACGCCAAAGGCATTTTTTATGGTGCCGCCTGCGAGATTCGCCAGCAGGTGCACGCGGCCGCCGTTCGACACGATGCTGCCAAACACGTCGGCATGAAAACTCATATGCTTGCCTTCGACCACGCGGCGTTCCTGAACTTCTCCGTGTTCCTCGTATTGGTCGCCCGCCAGCGAGAGATTGCCGGTCGTGCGCAGGCTGACACCCTCGCGGTTGATGATCTTTTCGGTAATCGAGATCTGGTGCGACTTGGTGTCGATATTGAGGAAGCCGTCGCGAGCGGCGAGGAGGAATTCGCCCTTGGCCGTGCGTTCGACACGCGTACCGACGCCGGCCATGTCCTCGAGTTCGAAATCGCGCGGCACCGCCGGTTCCAGCGTGGTGCCGTCGGTATTGAAACCCAGTACTCCAAAGCGGCGCGGCAGCTTTTGCAGCAAGCAGGTGCCGGCGTTCACTTGCGGAAAGCGGTTCTTGAACTGGCGCAGGTCGACCCTGCCATTGGCCAGAATGGAGGGCGAATCATCGCGGTGCAACGCTTCGGTCTTTTCCTGCACTGTGGCGTCCGCTCCGGCGACCGGGTCGATGCGTCGCGCGATATCGACGCGCTCGACCCGGCCCGAGGCAATGGCAGCACGCACCGCCGCGATGTCGATGCCGCTGCGCACCTCTTTTTGCCACATGGCGGCAACGAACTCGTCGGCATCCAGCGTGGTCGGTTCGTAGCGGATCTGCTTTTCGTAGCCGGTTATCACGGGCTGACCGTTTTCGTCCTCGCTGCCGTAAATCGGCATTTCGACGACACGCTCGATCTTTGCCGGCTCAAAAACGTACTCGATGCGCGCTCCCCCGTCTGCGGACTTCACGTTCTTGTACAACTCGCGTCTTTCGGGCGCGAAGCTGCGGATGCCGTCGGCGATACGTACCAGTCCCTTTTCCGGCACGCCGACCTGAACGCCCTCTGGTTCCCTCGGATACAGCAAACGAAAAAAAGCGGTGTAATCCAGCCCGGTAAAATAGGCGCCGGCGAATACGCGATCGACAAAACGCCGCATCTGCGTCGCGTCCCCCATCAATGCTGTGTTGACAAATAAGCCACCCGCGCTATGTGTGACGAAGTCGGGCAGCAACACATCCCCTTCGCCCAGTTCGACGACGTCGTCGATGGGCTGCGGGGACGAGGGCGGTTGTGTTGCCGCCAATCCCGGATGGGGATCTTGTTGCGCCATTGCGGGGTCCTGATCTCGGTGAGGTGTCGGGGAGCCGGGTTTTGTCCAACGTGGCGCGCGAACAACGCTTTGCCTGGTGTTGCGTGAAACTGTCTGTTTAAAGGTTGCTGATAGACTCGAACTTTGCTAGCTTTCGACAATAACTAGAAACAACTTTAGCTATTCCTTGATTACTCAATGATTTTAATGGAAATTTAATGGCGAAAGCGATAGCCAAACTGTTGGCCGCAGTCGCTTTTCTGGTTGTCGGATCGCTGAACTGCGTAATGGCGCAGGATAGCAGTTTCGACATAGCGCGCTTTCAGATCGAAGGGAATACGATTCTGCCGGCGGCACGAGCGCAGCAACTGGTGGCGCCCTTTGTCGGTCGCCGCAAAGTTTATGGCGACGTACAGAAGGCACTGGAAGCCCTCGAAGGAGAGTTTCGGCGCCTCGGTTACGGTACCGTGCAGGTCTATGTGCCGGAGCAGGAGCTCACCACGGGCGTGGTGCGACTGCAAGTCAGCGAAGGTGTGGTGGGCAAGGTCACCATCGTCGGCAACAAGTATTTCGATGCCGCCAATGTCCGCGCCAGTCTGCCGCACCTGAAGGAAGGCACGGCGCCCAATATGCGCCAGCTTTCCGAGAATGTTCTGCTCTCCAACGAGAATCCTGCCAAACAGGTCGAGGTGACCTTGGGCGTCAGCGAGGAGGAGGGCAAGGTCGACGTCAAGGTCGACGTGAAGGAAGAAGATCCAGAGCGTTTCTACGTCACGCTGGACAACACCGGCACCAAGGCCAGCGGCAAGCACCGGCTGGGTTTTTCCTACCAGAACGCGAATCTGGCCAACAGCGATCAGGTGCTGACCTTGGCCTACACGACCGCCGCGGACCCGCCGGGCGGCATGAAGATTCTTGCCAACCGGATATTTCCATGGCAGCACGGCAATGGAGTCAAGGTCGATATTTTCAGTATCGGCTATCGCCTGCCGCTCTATTCGGTGGGCGACAGCATCGATTTCATCTACGGCAATTCCAGCACCGACTCGCCGACCAATTCGCCCAATCTTGGCGCGGGCCTCGCAATCAACGGCAAGGGCGAAGTCTTTGGGCTGCGCTATAACCACATTTTCCCGCGTGCCGGGGAATTCACCTCCAAGCTGGTGTTCGGATACGACTACAAGTACATGAACAGCCGCTGCGCCACGAATGGCAATCCAACGGCGTTTGGTACGGCGTCCTGCACGCCGCATACGTTCCGACCCGTTTCGGCCACCTATAGCGGTCAGTGGCAAAAGCCGGGCGAGTCCATCGATTTCAATATCGGCTTGGTGCATCACCTGTTCCCGATGGGCAGCCGGTTTACCTTCACTCCGGCGGCGCCCGCGGCCGGCGGCACTGATCGCTACTCTGCCGCAACCGGGTACCAGACCAAGGACCAGTTCGCGGCGCTGCGCTTCGGCGGCAGCTATGCAACGGCAATAAGTGGCGAGTGGTTGCTGCGCGTCGCAGCGAGCGGGCAGCATGCGAACAACGCGTTGCCCGCGGGCGAACGGCTCGGTCTTGCCGGGTCGACGGCGGTGCGCGGTTTCCTTGAGCGCGCGGTTGCGTCGGATCGCGGCTATGTTGCCAATATCGAGATATATTCACCGGATGCCGCGGCAAGCCTGGGCGTGCAGGGAAATCTCAAGTGGCTTGTTTTCTTCGATTCGGCGCAGGGTTACAACCTCAATCCGTCAGTGAACCAGAAAGTAAATATTGCATCCATGGGCGTCGGTTTGCGCTACAACATCAAGAAAGATGTCAGCGCTCGCTTCGACGTTGCGAGGGTTATGGATGGCGTTTGGCCGAATGGCGCGCCAAATACCGCGCTGGAGGGAGATATCCGGGGCCATTTCGGTTTTGCCTTCGGCTTCTGACTGAGGCAACAATTTGCACCCGGTGTGACTTACGCCATAGCGCCATAGTGGTTTTGGGGTTATAAGCAATGTGAGAATCGGGCGGCTGTACCGTCCCCGGAGTTTGCAGATGAGTTACAAAAATCCTTCCCGCAAGTGCTCGTTGCGGCTGTCCACGTCCGTTCGACTTGGGGTGGCCGCCGTGGCGGCGTGTTTTATCGTTGCCCCCGTACTGTCGAACCCGGTGAATCCCACCGTGGTGAATGGTACGGCCAGCTTCAGTCAGGCCGGTAACGTCCTGACGGTAACCAACAGCAACGGCGCCATCATCAACTGGGACAAGTTCTCCATCAAAGCGGGTGAGACTACCCACTTTGCCCAGACCTCGGCTTCGTCGAGCGTTCTCAATCGGGTATTGAACGATCCGACCGCGATTTACGGAACCCTGAGTTCCAACGGCCGTGTGTGGCTGGTGAATCCAGCCGGGATCATGGTTGGTCCGGGGGGGCGGGTTGATACCGCGGCCTTCGTTGCTTCCACGCTGGCGGTTCGCAATGAAGACTTTCTAGCCGGGCGTAACCTGTTCGTCAATGACGGCAGCGCAAGGGATATCCTCAATCAAGGCGAAATCAGGACGCCGGCGGGCGGCAGCGTTTACCTGATCGGCAGCAACGTCGGCAACGAAGGCATCATCACCACGCCCAAGGGCGAAACCATACTGGCGGCCGGTGCCACCGTCAGCCTGATCGACAGCGCCACGCCCGGGGTCAAGGTCGACATCACGGGCGCCACAGGCAACAGTACCAATCTCGGCGAGATCACTGCGGAGGCCGGCCGCATCGGTATCGCCGGCGTGATCGTCAGGAACAGCGGCCAGCTTAACGCCTCCAGTGTGGTCAGCGAAGGTGGGCGCATCTTCCTCAAGGCCAGTCGCGACGCCTACATCGATGGCAACGGCCGCATTGTCACCACCGGCACCAAGGGTGGCCGCGTCGAGGTCTTGGGTGACCGTGTCGCGGTGATGGACCAGGCCAGTGTCGACGTCAGCGGCATCAATGGCGGCGGCAGGATTTTGGTCGGCGGCGACTACCAGGGCAAGAACCCGGATATCCAGAACGCCAGCATCACTTACTTCGGCCCCGATGCGACACTGAAGGCGGATGCCACAGAAGTCGGCGCTGGCGGTACGGTGATCGTCTGGGCCGATGACACGGCGCGAGCCTACGGCAGCATCTCCGCGCGAGGTGGTGCTATGGGCGGCAACGGCGGCTTTGTGGAGACCTCTGGACATCGCTACCTGGATGTTGCCGGCGCGCGAATTGATACTCGCGCGCCGAGCGGAAAGACCGGTGATTGGTTGCTTGATCCAGCAGACATCACGATTGTGCACAGCACCGGCTCGGTACTTGCGCTTGGCAGCGACACCTTCGCTCCAGGCGGCGCAACGTCGACCACCTCGGATTTCGATATCAACAACCAGCTTGCCACAACCAATGTAACCATCCAGACCTACGGTGGCAGCGGAGGTTATGGCGACATCACGATCAACCCCGGCGTGGCTATTCACAACGGGGCAAACAATCCGAGTTTTTCTCTGGAGGCTGATCGGGACATTTCAATTTACGGCTCGACCATCATGGGAGGGTCGTCGACCTACAAGCTCGGAATTCACCTTACCGCCCAGCGCAACGTCTTCATCAAGGATTCGGTACTCGAAACCTATGGCGGAGACATGAGCATCTCTGCCGTCAATATCACGCTGACCGGCGACACCGGCTACGGCGCCATAGCCAGCACGGCGGGCTGCGCCGTGCCCGGCGTTTTAAGCTGCCAGCCGTATTCCGGTACCTTCGTTTCCGGCGGGCTGCAAACGATCACCGCAACCAATCTGCTGAAGCTCGAGGCCCCCGCCGCCGGCGGCCTGGGCGTCGGCCTGGTTTCCGGTGGTGGCCAGAACATCACGGCCGACAGCATCGAAGTGCTGGGCGGGGTCACCGGGCAGAACAATGGCGCCCACATCGTCAACTATTCGACGGCTAACCAGACGGTACAGGCCCACAGCATACTGATCAAGGCGGGCGGGTCGAACGCGACCGATTTCAACGACGGGGCGTCGATTTCTTCGTACGGCAACCAGGTGATCACGATCACTGGAGGCGGCTCCATCACCCTCTATGGCGGCGCTGGCGGGGCGGACGTGGCCGCATACGGGGGCATTGCCGGAGCAAATTACGGCAGCGAGTGCGTGACCTATGGCGGCGACATCAATTATTGCTACACGAGCAGCAACCGCGCCGAGATCGCGCATAGTTCCGATGCCGGATACGGCCAGACCATTGCGTTTTCCGGTGGCCCAGGCAGCATCTCGCTCTATGGCGGCAGCAGTGGCGCGGGCAACAGCGCCGAAATCAAGAACGACTCCAACACCTACGGCGCGAGTCCGGGTGCGCAACTGATAGGCAGTGCAAGCTACGGCGCCAACATCTACATTCAGGGCGGCAGTTCCGGCGGCAAGGCGGTTTACGGTTCGAACGGCAAGTTCTACGACGAACGCAACGGCGCCGGGATCGAGGGCGATTCGAACATGACGGTGTATGCCGGTACCATCACGCTGGTTGGCGGCGGCGGGACCGGCGCAGTGACCGGCGCGATCATCGGCGGCGGCGCCGACGCGGGTGGCGGCACGATGAACATTTACACCACCGGCGACGTCAGTCTGACGGGCGGCAGTTCTCCCACTGTTGCCGCTTTCAATAACGGCGCGAAACTCTACGACCTTACCGCTCCGGCTGCCATCGGTAGCGACAAGGACATCACCATCAACTTGAATGTCGGCGGCAATCTGTCGCTGAGCGGGGGCAGCGGTACCGGGTCTGGAGCGCTGGTCGGCTCGCTCGACGGCGTGGTGACGATCGTCGCGCAAGTGAGTGGCAACGTGGGAGTCACGGCCAATGCCGGCACGGCGGGCATCGGCGCCCTCCACGGCTATGGCGGCTCCGTGGCCATCTACGGCGCTCAGGACATCACCTTCGGCGACAACACCGGCATCACCAACGGACCGGGATATACGCCGACCGCGGCGACCAACATCAAACTTCTGGCCAAGCGCAACATTGACTTGGGCTTGTCGTCCAACGACGCCTACGGCGGGAATGTGCAAGTGATCGCCGGTTGGGACGGCAACATGGTCACTCCCGGCGTCTATGGTGGCCCGTTGACCGACGGCAACCTCACCATGACGGGGGCAGCGATCCAGACCCGCAATGCCGCCAACATGGACGTGCGTGCCTATGGCGACCTGGCGATGACCTCGGTCGACAGCGCATCCGCAAACCTCTGGATACAGAACAGCAGCGGCGGCAATACAATGAATGTCTCTGCCGGACATGACATTTCGCTGACCGCGGCCTATGGCAGCAACGCGTTCATCAGCATGGTCGGCGGCGGCACGCAGACCATTGCCGCAGGCGGCGCGCTGACGCTCAACGGTGCCTCGGGATCGTTCAGTCCGAACTACGGCGGTGCGGCGTTCATCAACGCCGGCAACACCTCGCTCAACACGACACTGCAACATGTCACGGCGCATCAAATCTCGCTGCTGGCCGGTGGCTCCGCCACGAGCAACAACAAGGGCAGCAGCGCGCTGATCCAAGCCTACGGGCCACAGGTCATCGACATTACCGGTACCGGTGGCGGCATAACGCTCACCGGCAACGGGGGCGCGTCAGGGTCCGACAACTACGCGATCATTCGGCAGTTGGGCAGCACCGGGAGCCAATCCATCACCTTCTACGGCAGTGGCGCGAACTTGCTGGTGACGGGCGGCAGCGGTGCCGGCACGGCCGGGACGCCGAACAGCGCTTGCGCTTCCGACCCCGACGGTTGCGGCAGCCAGACGATGAGTTCCAACGTCGCCGGCATAGAGAATCAAGGCAGCGGCAGCCAGACCCTGAGTTTCAATGGCACGGGCGGCAGCATCGCGCTGTATGGCGGCAGCGCCGGCGTCCGCAACACGGCGTTCATGTACTCACCCAACGGCGCACAACAAATCTCGGGCGCGCCGGCAATCACCTTGACCGGCGGCTCGTCGGGCGGCAGCGGTTTCCAGGCGGCAGATGGCAACCACTATCTGTCCAACCACGCCGTAATCTATTCGCAGTATGGCGCACAGACCATCAACGCCGCCAGCCTGACCCTGAACGGAGTGGTGGGCGGGGCCAGCGCAGGCACCTATGGCGGTGCCGGGATCGAGGGTTCGACGCAAGCGATCACCGTCTATGGCTCAACCACGCTCACGGCCGGGGGAACATCCCGTGCCGGCGTGCACATTATCAGTCACGGCAATCAATCGCTCACGTCTGCGTCGCTCGCACTCCAGGCTGGCGACGACGGGCACGGTAACAAGGCCATTGTGGTCGGCAACGGCACGCAGTCGATCGTCTTGACCGGCAGCGGCGACGTGCTGACCCTGACGGGTGGCAGCGGGGCCGCCTCCTACGACAACTATGCACAGATTCAGCAATTGGCGTCGGCGGGATCGCAGACCATCGCGTTGACCGGGGCCAGCGGCGGCAACATCGTGATTACCGGTGGCTCCGGCGGCGGCACCGGCGGGGCCGCACCGAATGGCTGCGCGGCTGCCGTCTCAGGCGATCCCTGCTACGGCGCCGATATTGCCCACAACAATGCGGGCCTCTATAGCACCGGTACCGGCGGCCAGTCGGTGAGTTTCAGCTATGGCGGTGCCTTGTCGCTGTATGGCGGCAGTGTCGGCAATCGCAACAACGCCTTCATCCAGAGTCTCTATGGCGGGCAGGCGATCTCCGGAAATGCGGCGATCACCCTGGTGGGCGGGACATCGGGCGGTGCCTGGGTGCCCAATCCCTACGGCGGGTCTTACCTTGGCAACGGCGCCGGCATTCGCTCGGAAGATCCTACCGCCGCGCAAAGCATCTATGGCAGCAGCATTACCTTGAAGGGCAATGGCGCCGGCGCCGCGGCCAATACGGTGGCCGGAGCGTCGATACGAGCGCTCGGCAGCGGCGGCCAAACGGTATTTGCCACGGGCGCGGTGACTCTTACAGGCGGCAGCGCCACTTACGGCGGCGTTGGCATCATTTCGACGGGTCCGCAAACATTTACCGCGCAGTCCTTCGGGGCCTATGGCGGAACCGGCGGGCACGACAACGCAGCGGTGCTGTCGGCCTACGGCGGCCAGACAGTGACCTTGACTGGCAGCGGCGACGTACTGACCTTGGCCGGCGGGGGCGGGACGAATCCGGACGGCTACAACAACTACGCTGAAATCCGGCAACTCAGCCTGTCGTCAGGCCAGTCCATCAACCTGACGGGTAGCGGGGCGAATGTCGTGCTGCAAGGCGGTAGCGGCAATGGGCTGCTCGGTGAGATGGAAAGCGATTGCGTTGCGGGTGTCGGCGCGGCCCTGTGTCAGGCCAGCTACAACAAGGCGACGATAGAGAACCGCGGCTCGGGCGGACAGACCCTCAGCTATGTTTATGGCGGAGGTTCGCTGCAGATCTACGGTGGCGACACCGGGTACAGAAACCAAGCCGGGCTCGACAACTCGAATAACGTCAGTACCGTTGGTGTCCAGCAAATTCTTGGCGCTCCGAACATCCTGATTCAGGGCGGCACCTCCGGCGGCCGCATGGTGCTGCCAAGCGCCAGCGCGAAGCCATTCTTCATTGCCAACGAAGCGGGCATCTTCTCGGACAATACGCAGACCATCTATGCCGGAACGCTGACGATGGTCGGTGGCAGCGGCGCATCCACGGTATCGCCAGCCGTGCTCTCGGCGCCGACCCAGATTATCAACGCTACCGGCGCGATCACTTTGCAAGGTGGCAGCGGATCGGCCGCCTCGGTCGCCTACGGCGGTTCATTTGCGCCCGCCGCGCCCTGGTCTCAGTTGGCAACCGGCGCGGTAATCGGGGTGAACGACAAGTCCAAAGGCAACGTCACGATCAAGGGCGGCAGTATCGCGGCGACTACAGGCGCTGGAACCTCCGGGTCGGTGATGATCGGTTCCCTCGAGTACGGCGCGGACGTGCAGCTTGGTGCCTACGGAGACATCGTGCTGCAGGCCAACGCCGCACCGCTGAATATCGGCTCCGGGGCGTCGGCGGCGCCGACCAGCTATGGCGGCGTCACGGTGACTATCGATGCCGGCAACGATTTGCTGATCGATGCGCTCGGCAGCGGGCAAGTCAGCATCGGTGCGACCAACATTCTTGCAACCGATACCGCCAGCATCAGTCTTTCTGCAGGGCGCCATCTCGCCATCAACGGCACGGGCAGCGGGCCGGTGCTTATCGGTACGGCGACGGCGGCGACGCCGGTCAATATCGTCGCAGGCAAGGCGACAAACGGGGTGTTGGCGGTTGCGAATGCCGGGTATGGGGGCAACCTGACCATCGGCGCCAATACGACGGTATCGGCCTATGGTGCCAGTGCGTCGTTGGTGGGCACCCATGGCGTTACTTACGGCGGCGACATCATTTTGTCCAGCGGGTCGGCGGTCTACGGCGGCGGTTACGTCGATGTCATTGCCGGCGGCAACGAGACGCTGGCCGGAACGCTGCAAACCAATGTCCTGGCCACGGGCGGCATCCGGGCACAAGCTGGTGCGGGGACCGTCGGGACGGCAAACGGCTACGGCGGCAATCTGACTGTCTCCGGCAACCTGTCGGCGTATGGCGGCAGCGCCGTCAATCTGGAATTGACCAGTTTTGGCGGGACGGCAAATGCAGGCACGCTGACTCAAACGGCCGGCAATCTGTATGGAGGCGGATTTGCCCTCACTTCCTACGGGGCGATGGGCCTGGCCGGTAATGCATCGACGGACGCTCTTGGCATCGGGTTGATTCGCGCAGGCTACCAGGGGGCTGGATGGCGTAATGTGCCTGTCGCATTGACCGTAAGTGGAGCGATCAGTGGCGGGTCCCTCACCGTTGGTTCTAGCGGTGACGTTTCGCTGACAGGCCCCGTGACATCGGGGGCTGCCATCCTGACCGTCACCGCCGGTGACTTCACGGCCGGTACCGGCGGCGACATTACTCTTGGCAGCAATACGCTGTCGGGCTATGGTGGAGTCACGCTGACCGCAAATCATGGCAGTGGCGCCAACGGCGATATTACCCAGGCCGCGAGCGGCACAATCGTTGGGGTTGGCAACCCGTCGACGTCAACGGTCAATATCTACGCTGGCGGCAATCTTACGCTTGGCGCCGTCCAGGCGGTCACCAGCATTTCCACCGCCAGCGGTTCGACTTCCGGTGGTACCGCCAATGGTTATGGCGGTAGTTCGAGCCTGTTGGGGAACCTGAGCGCTGGCAGCATATCTGTTCGAGCTCACGGCGGTAGCAATTATGGCGGTGACCTTACGTCGGCTGCTGGCACGACCATGACATCGACCGCGACAGCGCAAACGGTAACGGTGCGCGGTGACGGGGATGTCGGCCTGTCCGGCAATATTGTCGCGCCGACCGGGTCGGTTGCGGTCAGTTCCGGCTATACGGGGGCGGCAGGCAAATTCACCGCGATCAACGTGATCGATACCGGTGCAGGTACGGTGAATGTGACGGCCACTGGCCCGATTCTCGACAACAACGGCGTCGGTGTGACGAATATCACCGCCAATTCGGTTTTGCTCAGCAGTGTTTACGGCGGTGCGTCGGGCGGACTGGCAATTAGTTCGGATATTGCGGGCAGCAGTTCGATTACCGCGAGCGTTGCGGCCGGCGCGACCTACGGCGGCATCTACATTCGCGATTCCGGCAGCAGCGTGCCAACGACCATTGCGCTAGCGGACGCGGCAAGCTATCAGCCGTCGGCGACGTTCTACTATGGCGGCAATTTGGCACTCGGTGCCGGGCATACGTTCACCGCGGGCTCAGGGAACATCGCCATTACGTCCGGCGGCTTGATGAGCGGGATCGAGACAGCGCGTTTCGGCGGAACCCCGGCGAGCATTCAGCTTGTCGCTCAAGGCGGCGACATGAGCCTGTCCAATACGCTGGGCTCGGTCGGCAACATTCGACTTGCGGCCGGCGGTGTGCTCGACATCGGCTACCAGTTGTCCGCGGCCGACCTTACGCTGGCCGGTTCGACGATCAATATTTCAGGGCCGGCAACCGCTACGGGCGATGTTGCGATTGGTGGCGGCGTCATCAACATCAACTCCGGCGTTGCCGGCCAGAACGTGGTGTTGGGCACCGGCAGCCTGAACATCGGCAACACCGGCGGTACGGGAGGGATTAGCGCAGTCAATCACTTGTTGGCGGTCGTTAGCGGCAGTGCAAACATTGCTGGCGGCTATCTGACGACAGGCAACGGCGATCTTGAACTTCTGGTGGGAGGCAGTCTCAACCTCGGTAACGCCAGCTATGGCGGTTACATTTGGGCTGGCTACAACAACAACGCGCCCTACCCGGACGTGAGCATCGCGGTCGGCGGCGACCTCAGGCTGAATAACGGCGGCCACATCGACGCGGCCAACGATGTATATCTAGACCTGCTGGGCGCCTCCTCCAAGCTGGTGCTGAACGATGGTACCGCTGGCTATGCACCGTCCTATGTTCTTACCGACATTGGCACGGGCGTTGCAGCCACCACCCATCTGACCTTCCTCAATCGAAGCTCTGGTGGCGTAGTGATCAACGGCACGGAAACCACCACGTCGGTACCAGGCGGCAGCGGCTTCTTTGCGGTGAACACTGATCGCAGTACCCCGGCGGCCCCAGTGGTTACTTTTGCCATACAGGCCCAAGATAGCGTTGCTGCGCAACTGACCAACGATATCGTCAAGGCTGCCGACGAGGTCAAGTCTACCGAGACGCCGACCGACAGCGATGCGCCGCCGCCGCTTGAATTCACCAAGACCGATCCGACCCAGCCACCGGTCGACTTGAGCAAGACGGTCGGCAACACGGAAGGCACCTTCGGCGGCGAATCCGGAGGCAGCGGTACCGGCGGTGATACCAACGGGACTACGCCAGACGACCAGCCGCCCGCTACAGAGACGAAAAAGGAAGAGGGCCCCACTACGACGGCCAAGGACGAGAAGACAGACGATAAGAAAGACGAGAAGGACGAGAAGGACGAGAAGGACAAGAAGGACAAGAAGAAGTCGGACGAAGCCAAAGAAGAGAAAAAAGATGACAAGCCAGCCCAGAAAAAAGTTGCCCAGTGTTCTTCGTAGGCCTGCAGGCGGCATGATTCAGGCAGCGATTGCCGCCGCCGTGCTGGTGCTCGGCGTGGTTTCGATTCCGGCCGCGCAGGCCGCCACGGCGGGCCATATCACGCACCTGTCGGGTACGCTTTCGGCCAAGCGTGCGGACGGCACGAGCAAGCTGCTTTCCGTCAAGTCGGAAGTTCTCGAAGGCGACATGCTGAATACCGAAACCGAGACCTACGCCCGGATCAAGTTTGCCGATGGCGGCGAGGTGGTGATGCGCCCCGGCACTCAACTGAAGATCGAGAACTACGCTTACAACGCCGCCAAGCCCGAGGGCGACAATATCGTCATGAACATGCTGAAGGGCGGCTTGCGGGCAGTGACTGGGCTGATCGGTAAGCGCAACCGGGAGAAGGTCAGTTTCCAGACCGAAACGGCGACCATCGGCATCCGCGGCACCCACTTTGGCGCCTTGCTATGCCAGAACGACTGCGGCGGCGTTCCCACCACCGGCGGCAAGCCGCCTCCCAATGGCCTGCACGTGGATGTGACCAATGGCTCCATCTCGATGAGCAACAAAGCCGGCACGATACAAATCAATGCCGGTCAGTTCGGGTTTGCCGCCAACGCCAACACGCCGCCGGTCCCGATCCCGCCGCAACAGGGCATCCAGGTGACGATGCCGAATTCGATCGCACAGAACAAGGGCAGCGGAAAGGGCATCGGCAAAGGCGACGAGGTCGAGTGCAAGTTCTGATCGCCATCGCCTGGCCGAGTCCTGCAAAGGGATACGTCTCTTGCGGGACATAAAGCGGAATCCCGCCAGGGAGAGCCAAAGCAGCCAAAGCGCGTTTGCCCCGGCTGTATTGCGCATCGGCCAAGGCTGCGGAATTTTTCGACAGCTTTACTATTTTTGCTTGGGCACGCGCCCCATCAGATAGAACTCGTCGTTCGGCCGCATGCCGGTCATGTTGGCCATGCGGTTGGAAAGGCCGAAGAATGCCGCGACGGCGCCGATGTCCCAGATATCCTCATCATTGAAGCCGTGCTCGTGCAGCTTGGCGAAATCGGCGTCATCCACCGCAGCCGAATCGAGCGCGATCTTCATGGCGAAATCCAGCATGGATTTCTGGCGTGGGGTGATGTCGGCTTTGCGGTAGTTGACGGCCACTTGGTCGGCGACCAGCGCGTTCTTGGCCCGGATGCGCAGGATGGCGCCGTGGGCGACCACGCAGTACTGGCAGCCGTTGGCATTGGAGGTGGCGACCACGATCATCTCCCGCTCTGCCTTGGTGAGTCCGCTTTCCTTGTCCATCAGCGCGTCGTGGAAGGCAAAGAAGGCGCGCCATTCGGCGGGCCGATGCGCCAAAGCAAGAAACACGTTGGGAACGAATCCGGATTTCTCCTGCACTTCGAGGATGCGGGTGCGAATGTCTTCCGGCAGGTCTTTCAACTCCGGTACAGGGTAACGGCTGATGGGCGGCGTGCTCATGATGTCCTCATTGAAATAGCGTTCAGGTCGGCGTATTTTACGGTTTCCCTCAACCCCAGGAGACTTCCATGACTACGTCCCGCCAGAAGGCCGTAATGAAGACCGATGACCAAGCCCAGTTCGACGGTCTGTTGCCGGCAGAACCCTTCAGTCGCCGTTCCTTTATTGCCACCGCTGTCGGTGCCGGCTTTGCTCTGGCGACGCAGCCGATCTCGGCGCAGACGGTTATCAAGACCGATGCGGAGGGCCTGCTGGCCGGCGAGATCAAGGTGCCCGCCGCCGATCGCGAATTGCCGGGCTACCGCGCCATGCCCGCCGGCGGATCGAATCTGCCGACGGTCCTGGTGATCCACGAGATATTCGGTGTGCATGAATACCTCCGCGATGTCTGCCGCAGATTGGCCAAGGCCGGTTACCTGGCGGTCGCGGTGGACATGTATATCCGCCACGGCGAAACGGCAAAGATGACCAATGTCCAAGAGATTCTGGCGGGACCGGTGGCGGCGGCATCGGATACCGAGCACATGGCCGATCTCGATGCCTGTGCCGCATGGGCAGCGAAAAACGGCGGCGATCCGAAGCGCCTGGCCGTCACGGGTTTTTGCCGCGGTGGGCGCACGGTCTGGCTGTATGCCGCGCACAACCCGCAGCTGAAGGCAGCGGTCGCCTGGTACGGGCATCTCGAAATGGCGCCGACTGCGCGCCAGCCCAAGCATCCGATCGATCTGGCGGGCCAGCTGAAGGCTCCGGTATTAGGTTTGTATGCCGGAAAGGATCAGGGCATTACGCCGGATCAGGTCGAAGACATGCGTGGCGAGTTGGCGAAGGCCGGCAGCAAGTCGCAGATCCATGTCTATCCGGATGCACCGCATGCCTTTCACGCCGATTACCGGCCAACTTACCGTAAAGACGCCGCGGAGGATGGCTGGAAGCGTCTGCTGGAGTGGTTGCGTCAGAACGGTGTTTGAGCACGCCCGACCCGGTCGGTGTTCATGGCCGCGGCAGGCGGCTTCCGTCGGTCATGGTGTGCGGACTGGGCTGGAGGACAGTTTGTGGCTCGACGATGCACGCACCGTACTCGCCACCAATCTGCAACTGGTGGCGCGCGTAGCGACCCAGGCGGCGGCACCGGGCCCGCTCTTGGCCAGTCGGAGCCGGGTGCGTCATCGCCTTGGTTTCGAACTCCGCTCGTGAAGATGGCTGCGCCTGGTCGGCTGGTAATTTTCGGCGCCAGCAACATCGTTTCCGACCTCTTTGATTGCGCCTTGGCCAATGGCTTGGAGCTCGCCAAGGTGGTGTTGCACTTGCCCGAATCGAGCGGCGCCCGGGATATTCCACTGGCCGCCCGCATTGCTGCTCTGGAAGGGCTTTGCGACCCGCCACAGGTGGAATCCCTGGAAACCTTTCAACCCGGTGCCGACGAGCTTTACCTGCTGGGTCCGACCACGCCGACCCGCATCAATCTGGCAGCGGAACTGGAACGCCGCTTCGGCCTCCGCTACCATACCCTGATTCATCCTACGGCCTATGTGTCGCCGTTGGCGCAGCTCGGACAGGGCGTTTTCGTCGGGGCCAACAGCGTGATCGGCCCAGGCGTACATCTCGACGATCATGTCTTCGTCAACCGGGGCGTGACGATCGGTCACGATACCCATATCGGCACCTATTCGCGAATCCAGCCGGGGGCCAATCTGGGCGGGCTGTCTCGAATCGGCAGCGGCGTCACGATTGCCATCGGCGCAACCTTGCTGGAGCGGCTGGTGATTGGCAATGGCGCGTTTGTCGGCGCCGGGGCCGTGGCCACTGAAGATGTGCCCGATGACGTCCTGGTGTTGGGAATTCCCGCCAAGTTCAGGAAAGTTCTATAAGCCGCATTTTGGCGAGTTCGGCGGCTTGCTGACAGGCGGCCACCAGCGCCGCACCCGAGGCGTCGAGATCAATGCGCTCGACAAAGCGTCTCCGCAAGGCATCACCCATATCGTGGCGCAGGACGGGGTTTTCTGTCAGGGCCGCCAAGCGCTCCAGGTAGGCGTTCATGTCCGGCAGCGCCAGATCGCCCACTTTGTCGCCGCCGTCCGAATCCGCGAACGCTACCACCGGCAAGCCTTCTGCCATAGCTTCGGCGACGCTGAATCCGCCGCCCATACGCGGCGGATTCACATAGACATCCGAGCAGCGCAAGATGGCGGGCACATCGTTGCGGGTCGGCAAACTCCGTACGCTTCCCGGTGCCGCCTGCGACAAGGCCGACGGCAGTTTGCCTTCACCTCCTATCAGAAGCCAGACGACCTGAGGGTGGCGCGATAACAGCCGCAACATGCGGTTGGCCCAGTCGCCCTTTATCTCATGTTCCAGGCGGAAGCCGGCGGTGATCCAGATCACCGTCGTTGCGTCCAGTTCGAGTTCGGTCCGGGTCAGACGCCATTGCTGCGATGAACGAGTCACCCGGTAGGGGTGAAAGACCGGCTGCGGCGGCGAGAACATTTCGCCCCACGCTTCCCGGTGTTCAATATCCGGATCGGCGGTCAGCCAGACATCCAGGGGAGCGATCGGCGCCACGGTATTGACGCTGATTCCCGCCATCGGACGGACCGTATATAGGGCTGCCGCGAGCGGCGAATAGAGCCCGACCAGGAGCACCACATCGGGATCGAACTTGGCCAGCAAGGGCATCAGGTTGCGCCAACGCCCCGGCAGGCTGTAGCGGCTGTCGCTGATGCTCATGCCAACCCCCTTCGGCAGGATGTTTGCCCAGGCTTGCGTGTCCAGGGGCGGCAGCACCAAATCGCGGCCGTCGCCGCGAAACTGCGACGCGTCGGGCGGCATCAACTCCTGGGCGGAAAATATATGCACCTGACAGCCTTCGCGCGCGAGTACCGCGCATTGGTGTACTGCCATCATGCTGGGAGTATGGAACTGGTGGCCGACATAGGGAACCACGACCGCCGCTCGCCGGATTTCGTGCGTCGTGCGCGGGGAAAAACCTGGGGGAAGCACCTGAACTGCACTCTGCATCAGGCGCTTGGCCATTTGCGGCACAAGTCCGGCCTTGAGGGTGGCGACGAAATCCGACCGCTGCTCTTGGTTCTGCAACGCGCCGAGCCATCGGAAGGCCATGAAGGCAGCCAGTCGATCCGGGTCGGTCGGCTCCGCTGCAAGCACCCGAACCGCAGCAGTGTCGTCGAACCGCGATTGGCCGGTGGCGCCGGCAAGAAACGTCAGGCGCAGGATATCCGCGCTTACATCGTCGTTCGGCGGGCCGTCAAGGACATCCAGTACGGACTGCCGTGCCGACGGGTCCCGGGATTCAAGCCAGATTGCCATCAGGCCGTGCCAGCGCTGCGCACAGCGGGGCTCCCTCAAGGTTCGGTCGAGTGCATCGAGCAACAGCGTCATAACGACAGTTTCCATTACCGGAGTGCGCGGATTGGCGGATGTTACCGCGCAGCGCCGCCCGACCTGTGATGTTGCGGGCATTCGGCCGCAATCGACATCCCTATTTCCATTTCCCGGGAAATAGTCTATGAAATTAGAAGGTTCGACCCAATAAGGGTCTGTATGGCTACCTTGAACGTTTCGCCCATCGTTGCCGGACTGTCTGCGGCGACAAGCACGCAGTGGATTGCTGGCCGTAAGCAGTTAGAAGTTGCTTTGCCACACGGCAGGGGGGATGTTGAGCCCAAAGCGGATGCCAGCTTCGAGACCACGGTGTCCGCCAAGCCCGAAAGCAAGTCCTCGGCGACGCAGCTGACGCCCGAACAAAAGCGCCAGGTTGCCGCGTTGGCGCGCATCGATCAGGAGGTACGTGCGCACGAGGCGGCTCACCTCAGGGTGGGGGCGGGGGTGGTCACCAGTGCGGCGAATTTCAGCTATACCTACGGTCCGGATGGCAAGTCCTACGCGGTCGCCGGCGAAGTTGGAATCGACACATCGCCGGAACAAGCGCCCGAGGCGAATATCGACAAGGGGCAGCGCATCCGGATTGTTGCGCTGGCGCCCGCCGAGCCGAGCCCGCAGGACTACCGGGTGGCCGCCATTGGAAGTCGAATCGAGCAGATGGGCTACGCGGGCCTGGCGCAACAGCAGGTTCTTGAACTGGCGGAAAAAGCCGCAGCGCAGCGCGCAGAACAGACTCGGCGCAGCGACGGCATCGGCAATGTCGGGCCATCCGACGCCACCGGCAACGCGACGCGTGAGGTACTGGCCAGATCCTATCCGCCGCCTGCGACCGGCAGCACGTCCGGGATCAGCCTGTTTGCCTGATCAGCCGGCAGTTGCCAGCCGCGCCAGGGCCGCGCGGCCGGACAGCAGATGATCGTGCATGCGCCGCCCTGCCAGGGCGGCGTCTTTGGCGCGCAAGGCGTCGAGGATAGCGCGGTGTTCCGCCAGCGATTGCTTCAGGCGGCCTTCCAGGCGCAGCGAATCGCGACGGGTGAGCTTGATGACCTTGCGCGCGTCGTCGATCAACTGCGCCAGATAGCGATTGCCGGCGATTTCCTGCAAGGCGGTGTGAAAGCGTTGGTTGGCCTCAAAAAAGCGGTCGGTATCGTTGGCCGCCGCATGATGTTCGAGTTCATCGTGGATCGAGGCGAGTCGGGCAAAGTCGGCGCTGGTGGCACGGCGCGCCGCTTCTTCGGCGACCCGGCCTTCGAGCATTGCCATCACCGGGAAGACCTCGTCGATGTCCTGTTCGGAGAGTTGCGTCACGTAGCAGCCGCGCCGCGGCTTGAGTATCACCAAGCCTTCGGCGGCCAGCACCTTTAGCGCTTCACGCAGCGGCGTACGGCTGATCCCATACTCCAAAGCGAGCGCTTGCTCGTCTATCCAACCGCCAGGCGGTAGCTCGTGGGCAAAGATTCTTGCCCGCAGACGCTCAGCCACCTGCTCGTAGAGAGCGGGGGCGGTGAGAATATGCGAGGACGGTCTTGCATTCATAATTATGAATGCAGTATCATATGTCCTCGTCTGGAAGTCAACCGCATCTTTCGTTCCGCAGGAAATGATGCAGCAGAAAGGGCAGAACCATGAGCAAGGCACCCGAAGTCAATATTCCTTCGATCGAGGCTTGGACCAAGGCCGCTGCCAAGTCGACGCCGGAGGGCGACGTATCCCGCCTGAACTGGGTGACGCCGGAAGGCCTGACCGTCAAGCCGCTTTATACCAAGGCCGATGTCGAGAACCTGCCCTACGCCGATACCCTGCCGGGTTTCGCGCCCTTCCTGCGCGGGCCGCAGGCCACGATGTACGCGGTGCGGCCGTGGACCATCCGCCAGTACGCCGGTTTCTCGACCGCCGAGGCGTCCAACGCCTTCTATCGCCAGGCGCTGGCCGCCGGCGGCCAGGGCGTCTCGGTGGCCTTCGACCTCGCCACCCATCGCGGCTATGACTCGGACCACCCGCGGGTCACGGGGGATGTCGGCAAGGCCGGCGTGGCGATCGACTCGGTGGAGGACATGAAGATCCTGTTCGACGGCATTCCACTGGACAAGATTTCGGTGTCGATGACCATGAACGGCGCCGTGCTGCCCATCCTCGCCGGCTATGTGGTCGCCGCGGAAGAGCAGGGCGTCGCGCAGGAGCAGCTCTCGGGGACGATCCAGAACGACATTCTCAAGGAGTTCATGGTTCGCAACACCTACATCTATCCGCCCGAGCCCTCGATGCGCATCATCGCCGACATCATCGGCTACACCGCGCAGAACATGCCGAAGTTCAACTCGATCTCGATCTCCGGCTACCACATGCAGGAAGCCGGCGCGACCCAGGCGCTGGAACTGGCCTTCACCTTGGCCGACGGCCGCGAGTACGTCAAGACGGCGCTGGCCTCCGGCATGGATGTCGATGCCTTCGCCGGGCGCTTAAGCTTTTTCTGGGCTATCGGCATGAATTTCTATCTCGAAATCGCCAAAATGCGCGCCGCGCGCCTGCTCTGGTGGCGGATCATGAAGGAGTTCCAACCGAAGAATCCGAAGTCGCTGATGCTGCGCACCCATTGCCAGACCTCGGGCTGGTCGCTGACCGAGCAGGACCCCTACAACAACGTGGTGCGCACCACTATCGAAGCGATGGCGGCGGTATTCGGCGGCACGCAATCCCTGCATACCAATTCGCTCGACGAAGCCATCGCGCTACCGACCGAGTTCTCCTCGCGCATCGCGCGCAACACCCAGCTCATCATCCAGGAAGAGACCCACATCACCAGCGTCATCGATCCCTGGGCCGGCAGTTACATGATGGAAAAGCTGACCCAGGACATCGCCGACGAAGCCTGGCGCATCATCGAGGACGTGGACAAGATGGGCGGCATGACCCAGGCGGTGCAAAGCGGCTGGGCCAAGCTACAGATCGAGAAATGCGCGGCCGAGAAACAGGCCCGCATTGATTCCGGCAAGGACGTGATCGTCGGCGTGAACAAATACAAGCTCAAGGAAGAAGCGCCAATCGAAATCCTCGACGTCGACAACCATGCCGTGCGCGACGGCCAGATCGTGCGCCTCAAGAAAATCCGCGCCACGCGCGACGCGGCGGCCGTGCAGTCGGCGCTGGCGGCCCTGACCGATGCGGCAAAAACCGGCAGCGGCAACCTGCTCGACCTGGCGATCAAGGCCAGCCGCCTGCGTGCTACAGTCGGCGAAATTTCGGACGCGCTGGAGGCGGTCTATGGCCGCCATCGCGCCACCACGCAAACCGTTTCTGGCGTGTATAGCGCAGCCTTCGGCGAGGACGGCACCATGAAGGAAATCCGCGACCTGATCGACAATTTCGCCGCCGCCGAAGGGCGCCGGCCGCGCATCATGATCGCCAAGCTCGGTCAGGACGGCCATGACCGCGGCGCCAAGGTGGTGGCCACGGCCTTCGCCGACCTCGGCTTCGACGTCGACGTCGGCCCGCTGTTCCAGACCCCGGAAGAGGCGGCGCGCCAGGCCGTGGAGAACGATGTCCATGCCATCGGGGTTTCCACGCTGGCGGCCGGCCACAAGACGCTGGTGCCGGCGTTGATCAAGGCGCTGCGAGATCAAGGAGCCGACGATATCGTGGTGTTCGTTGGCGGGGTGATCCCGGCGCAAGACTATGCGCAGTTGTACAAGGACGGCGCCGCCGGCATCTTCGGCCCGGGCACGCCGATTCCGCAATGCGCCCACGAAGTGCTGCGCGCCATCCGCGCCGCGCATCTGCCGGCCAGCGCCTGATCCAAGCAATGCAACCGATGCCCGAACTGGGTCAATCCGGGGTGGACGCGAAGGATACGGCCCTGGTCGATGGCGTGCTGGCCGGCAGCCGGCGCGCTTTGGCCAAGGCCATCACGCTGGTCGAGTCGACCCGTCCCGAGCATCGGCAGCGGGCGCAGAAGCTGCTCGACACGCTGCTGCCGCATACCGGCCGCTCCATCCGGCTCGGCATCTCGGGCGTGCCCGGGGTCGGCAAGTCGACCTTCGTCGAAGCGCTGGGCATGTACCTGATCGACAACGGTCATCGCGTTGCGGTGCTGGCGGTCGATCCTTCATCGACGGTGCATGGCGGTTCGATCCTCGGCGACAAGACGCGCATGGAAAAGCTCTCGCAGCAGACCGCCGCCTTCATCCGTCCGTCGCCGTCCTCCGGTAGCCTCGGCGGCGTCGCCGAGCACACGCGCGAGGCCGTGCTGCTGTGCGAGGCCGCCGGCTACGACGTCATCATTGTGGAGACCGTCGGCGTCGGCCAGTCCGAGACCGCGGTGGCCGGAATGACCGACGCTTTTGTCCTGCTGCAATTGCCGAATGCCGGCGACGACCTGCAGGCGATCAAGAAGGGCATTGTGGAGCTCGCCGATTTGGTGGTATTCAACAAGGCCGACATCGATCCGACAGCGGCACAACTCGCCGCGGCGCAGATGCGCTCGGCCTTGTCGATGCTGCATCCGGCTTCGCCCAACTGGCAGCCACCGGTGCTGACGCTCTCGGCCATGCGCAAGGACGGCCTTGCCGAATTCTGGCAGGTGATCGAAACGTTCAGAAGTTCCCTGACGGCCACCGGCGAGTTCGCGGCGCGGCGGCGCCACCAGGCGCTGGCCTGGATGTGGCAGCAGATCGATTCGGGCTTGCGCAGCCGCTTTCGCGAGCATTCCGTCGTGAAGGCAGCCCTGGCCGAGCTCTCAGTTTCCGTCGAGACCGGTATGACCACACCGACGGCGGCCGCGCGGCGCCTGCTTGGGTTGATGACCCCTCATTCCTAGTTTGTTCGATCGGAGGTTTTCGTATGCATGACATCATTCACCAGTTGGACGAAAAGCGCGGTCGGGCGGCGCTCGGCGGCGGCCAGAAGCGCATCGACGCCCAGCACAGCAAGGGCAAGCTGACCGCGCGCGAACGCATCGAAATGCTGCTCGACGATGGAACGTTCGAAGAGTGGGACATGTTCAAGGAGCATCGCTGCGTCGACTTCGGCATGGGCGACAGCCACATCCCCGGTGACGGCGTGGTGACCGGCTATGGCACCATCAACGGCCGCATGGTGTTCGTCTTCTCGCAGGATTTCACGGTGTTCGGCGGTGCCCTCTCCGAGGCGCACGCGGAAAAGATATGCAAGATCATGGATCACGCGCTCAAGGTCGGCGCCCCGGTGATCGGCTTGAACGACTCCGGCGGTGCGCGCATTCAGGAAGGCGTCGCCGCGCTCGGCGGCTATGCCGATGTGTTTCAGCGCAACGTCATGGCCAGCGGCGTGATCCCGCAGATCTCGATGATCATGGGTCCCTGCGCCGGCGGCGCGGTGTATAGCCCGGCGATGACCGACTTCATCTTCATGGTCAAGGATTCCTCCTACATGTTCGTCACCGGCCCCGAGGTGGTGAAGACGGTGACGCATGAAGAAGTGACCGCCGAGGAACTCGGCGGCGCAGTGACGCACTCCAGCAGATCCGGCGTCGCCGACCTGGCCTTCGAAAACGACGTCGACGCGCTGTTGCTGTTGCGCCGCTTCTTCAACTATCTGCCGCTCAACAACAAGGAGAAGCCGCCGGTGCGCAGCACCAGTGATCCTGCGGATCGCCTCGATTTCTCGCTCGACACGCTGGTGCCGGACAATCCCAACAAGCCCTACGACATGAAGGAGCTGATTCTCAAGATGGTCGATGACACCGACTTCTTCGAGATCCAGCCCGACCATGCGAAAAACATCCTGATCGGCTTCGCCCGCATGGAAGGCCAGACCGTGGGCATCGTCGCCAACCAGCCGATGGTGCTGGCGGGCTGCCTCGACATCAAGTCATCGATCAAGGCGGGGCGTTTCGTGCGCTTCTGCGACGCCTTCAACATTCCGATCATCACCCTGGTCGATGTGCCTGGCTTCATGCCCGGCACGGCGCAGGAATACGGCGGCATCATCAAGCACGGCGCCAAGCTGCTGTATGCCTATGCCGAATGCACGGTGCCGAAGGTGACGCTGATCACGCGCAAGGCCTATGGCGGAGCCTACGACGTGATGGCCTCGAAGCACCTGCGCGGCGACGTCAACTTCGCCTGGCCCTCGGCGGAGATTGCCGTGATGGGGCCGAAGGGCGCGGTCGAGATCATTTTCCGCGAAGAGAAGGGCGATCCGGTCAAGGTGGCCGAACGCGAGGCCGAGTACAAGGCCAAGTTCGCCAATCCCTTCGTCGCCGGGGCGCGCGGCTTTATTGACGACGTGATCATGCCCAACGAAACGCGCAAGCGCATCTGCCGCTCGCTGGCGATGCTCAAGAACAAAGACATCCAGAATCCGTGGCGCAAGCACGGCAATATTCCGCTGTAAGCGTCGGAGACAAAAACATGTTCAAGAAGATTCTGATTGCAAACCGTGGCGAGATCGCCTGCCGCGTCATCAAGACTGCCCGCAAGATGGGCATTGCCACGGTCGCCGTGTATTCGGAGGCCGACAAGGATGCGCGCCATGTCGAGATGGCCGACGAGGCGGTCTGCATCGGTGCGCCGCCCTCCAAGGAATCCTATCTGGTGATCGACAAGATCATCGCGGCGTGCAAGCAGACCGGCGCCGAGGCGGTGCATCCGGGTTACGGCTTTCTCTCGGAGAACCCGGAGTTCTCGCGCCAACTGGAAGACAACGGCATCATTTTCATCGGCCCCAAGCACTACTCGATGGCCGCGATGGGCGACAAGATCGCCTCGAAGAAGCTGGCGAACGAGGCGAAGGTCAACACCATCCCCGGCTACAACGAAGCCATCGACACGCCGGAGCAGGCCATGGAGATCGCCAAGGGCATCGGCTATCCGGTGATGATCAAGGCCTCCGCCGGCGGCGGCGGCAAAGGCCTGCGCGTGGCCTACAACAGCCGTGAAGCCCACGAAGGTTTTGTCGCTTGCCGCACGGAAGCCAAGAATGCCTTTGGCGACGATCGAATTTTTATCGAGAAGTTCGTCGAGGAGCCGCGCCACATCGAGATCCAGTTGATCGGCGATGCCCACGGCAACACGATCTATTTGTGGGAGCGCGAATGCTCGTTGCAGCGCCGCCACCAGAAAGTCATCGAGGAGGCACCCTCGTCCTTCATCGACCCGGCGACACGCAAGGCCATGGGCGAGCAGGCCGTGGCGCTGGCCAAGGCGGTGAACTACCAGAGCGCCGGCACCGTCGAGTTCGTCGTCGGCAAGGACAAGAGCTTCTACTTCCTGGAAATGAACACGCGCCTGCAGGTCGAGCATCCGGTGACCGAACTGATCACCGGCCTGGATCTGGTGGAGTTGATGATCCGCGTTGCCGCTGGCGAGAAGCTGCCTTTCAGCCAGGACCAGGTCAAGCTTGACGGCTGGGCCATGGAATGCCGGATCAACGCCGAGGACCCCTTCCGCGGCTTCCTGCCGTCCACCGGCCGCCTGGTCAAGTACCTGCCGCCGCCGGAAGTGCATGGCGTGCGCGTCGATACCGGCGTCTATGAGGGCGGCGAGATCTCGATGTTCTACGACTCGATGATCGCCAAGCTGATCGTTCATGCTTCGACCCGCGACCAGGCCATCGCTCGCATGCGGGATGCATTGAACCAGTTCGTGATCCGCGGTGTCGCCTCCAACATCGCCTTCCAGGCCGCGCTGATGCAGAATCCGCGCTTCCTCTCTGGCGACTTCAACACCGGGCTGATCGCCGAGCAGTATCCCAAGGGCTTCAATGCCGCCGACGTGCCGCACGACGATCCGGCGATGCTGGTGGCAGTCGCGGCGGCGATTCACCGCCAGTATCTGGCGCGCAATGCGACCATCTCCGGGCAGATGCCGGGACATGAATTTGTCGCCGGCGAGGATTTCGTCGTGGCACTGGGGGCTACCCAGTACCAGGCCAAGGTGATCGAGGCCGACGGCGGCTGGGATGTCAGTTTTGCCGGCGAGCGCTATGAGTTGCGCTCCGATTGGCAATTTGGCGATCCGCTGTATGTGGCGACGCTCAACGGCCTGGCGATCTGCATGCAGATCGAGCGGCGCGGGCTGGTCTATCGGCTGTTCCATTGGGGCGTGCAGGCCGACATGCAGGTGATGTCGGCGCGCACCGCCGAGTTGCGCGCGCTGATGCCGCTCAAGGCGGCGCCCGACATGTCGAAGTTTCTGCTCTCGCCGATGCCTGGCCTGCTGACACAGATCGCCGTCGCGGCGGGACAGGAGGTCAAGGCCGGCGAAATCCTGGCCAAGATCGAGGCCATGAAGATGGAGAACGTGCTCAAGGCCGAGCGCGACTGCGTGGTGGAGAAACTGCTGGCCAAGCCGGGCGAAAGCCTGGCCGTGGATCAGGCCATCATCGCCTTCAAGTAGACAAGCCTGCGGCAAGCGGCGCTGACACCGATTGGCGCCGTGCCGCCAGCGCCGACTTTTACGGACCCGTCGGATTCGCCTGCGCTCAGAAAGCGAGTTCGATCCGCGCGCCGATCAGCGTCGCGTTGCGAGTCGCTGCTGCGCCGCCTGGATGACGGACATGCTGGACATTGGGCTGCACCTGGAACCATTGCGTGATCGCGACGCGCCAAGTGATCTCGACGGCCTCTTCCGCGGCGACTGTATCGGTGCCGGCGGCTGCCTGCACGGCGCGCCACTTCGGTGCCAGGCGGCCGCGCGTCCAGCCCAGCGCGATACTGTCGTCCGGCCTGCTGGCGAGCGGGCCGCGGACGCGCAGGCCGAGGTTCCACATGCGGTCTATCGAAGTCGAATGGCCGCTGCTGAAGGTATAGCGACCGAAGGCCGTGACATCCCGGTTGGTTTCGCCGCCGAGGCTGAACAGGCTTCGTTCGGCCAGCACATAGCCACCCTGCGAGCGGCGCTGGAGCGGGTTGCCGTCGGCATCGACATCGAGCTGGTCGGGCACGCGATTGCCGTAGCGCCAAAAACCGATGGCATACTTGCTGAGGCCGCCGTATTTTTCGTGGGCCACGAGTTCCGGCGTCGGCCTCACCCTGGATGGGTCGATAGGTTCGAAGGTATGGCCGGTTTCCAGCGGCATCCAGCCAAGCTCGCCGATGACGAACGCGCCGTCGCCCTTGGCAAAGCGGATGGCGGTGGCTTTCGGGCGCGCCGGATCATTGGGTATGCCGTCCATCAGGGCGCCCATGGCATACAGTTCGCGATCCGCGGACAGCAATTTGCCACGGATGCCGAAGGCGGCGTTGTTGAATACCGACGGCGCGTTGGTCAGCGCCAGGTCGGCGGGCGTGCCATAGGCAGGATGGACCAGCGTTGCCGCCGAGTCCATGGTGAAAAACTCGGAATCGATCGGGTAGATGCCGACCAGAACGGACAGACGGTCGTCGATGAATCCCTTCTGCACCCAGGCATGGAACAATCTCGTGGTCTGCACCGGAACCTCGATATTGCTGACGCCCATCAGGCTGCCGGTGCGTCGTGCGTTGATGCCTGCGCCGCCATCGGTGTCGGTGTTCACGTACGCCACCGCATTGTTCCAGCCGAGCAATTTTTGCAGGTCGGCGCGCAGTTTCAATTCGAGGTGAGTGACCGTTTGTCCCCCATCCATGAGGCCGCCGCGATTGCGCAGGCTGTCGAGCTTGAGACCGGCTTCCAGCGCCACGCCGCTCTGCCATAACGCGCTGCGGGCGCCGTTCCAGTCGCCGATCAATGTCGTGCCTGCATAGTCGGGGGCGTCCTCGGCCGCTGCCGCGAACGACCAGGCGAGGCCGGCAAGCAAGGTCATGGTTGTAGCGGGGAGTCGCATGAAGAGGGCTTTCGTGTTTGGTCGTGGTTATGTCGCTGTTCGCGGCCTCGGCTTGCGCAGGGATTCTACTTTCACCGTCGCGCCAGCGCCGACTCTTTGCATGGCGGCGGTGTTCCGATTGACGAATCGCAGGACGACAATGAAACCGCAGCCGACATTTGCGGGATAGCTTACGAGGCGGAGCGCTTGCGCTGGCTGCGGTATTCAATCGTATAGAATTTGGCGGCGATTCCAACCGGCTCGTCCCGCGCCGCATTTCCCTGCTTACGGCATGACGCTGGCTTCCGCGAGCATTGGCCCTCACTGAAACTTCGCTATGTTTCGTTTTCTGTTGTTGTTGTGCTGTTGGGCTTGCCATGTCGGGTCTTCGCCTGCGGCTGTGCGGCTGGCGCCGGGCACTGTGTCGCATCCCCTGGCGGCCGAGGTGTCTGTGCTCGAAGATCCGGACGGCCGCTTGTCGTTGGCAGAGGTGCAGGACCGTGGCGCCGACTTTCGTCCCACGTCGGTGCAGCCAGATGCGGCAATAAATTTCGGCTACTCGTCGTCCGCATGGTGGCTGCGCTTCGAGATCGAGGCCGCTTCGGGCGCGCCGCGCGACTGGCTGCTGGAAGTCGCCTTTCCTACGCTGGACCGCATCGAATACTTCGGCCCCGGCGGCGAACATGTGGTTACCGGCGACCGCCTGCCGTTTGCGGCGCGACCCTTGGTCCATCGCAACTTCGTTTTTCCCGTCCATCTGAATGAATCCGGCACCAGCACGGTCTTGCTGCGCGTCGTCTCGGAAGGCACCCTGACCATTCCCTTGCGCTTGTGGCAGGTACAGGCTTTCTGGCAGGACTCGCAGGCCGGCTACGCCTTGCTTTCGGTGTATTTCGGCATGCTGCTGGCGCTGGCGCTCTACAACCTGCTGCTTTGGGTTTCGCTGCGCGATCACACCTATCTCACCTATGTCCTGTTCGCTGCCAGCATGGCCGTCGGACAGCTTTCCCTCAACGGTTTGGGCAACGAGTTTCTCTGGCCCAACTGGCCGGAATGGGGCAACCTGGCGTTTACCGTCGGTTTCGCCGCGACCGGCCTGTTCGGCGCCTTGTTTACGCGCGGCTTCCTCGCCACGCGGCGCAGCGTGCCGCGCCTCGACGGCGCTGTGACCGGCCTCGCCGCGCTGTTTGCCTTGTGCGTCGTGGCACCCCTGATTGCGCCCTACCGCCTGGCAGCGATCCTCACCTCGCTGACCGGCGTCACGTTTTCCCTGGTCGCGGTAGTGGCCGGTCTGCGCTGCTGGCGCATCGGCCAGCCCGGCGCGCGTACCTTCCTGCTGGCGTGGACCATACTGTTGTTCGGTGTCGCCATCGTCGGTTTGCGCAACCTGGACCTGCTGCCCACCACCTTCGTCAGTTTCTACGCCATGCAGATCGGCTCCGCGCTGGAAATGCTGCTGTTGTCCTTTGCACTGGCCGATCGCATCAACGGCCTGCGCCACGAGAAGGATGCGGCCCAGGGCGAGGCGCTCGCCGCCAAGCAGCAACTGGTGGGCGCCCTGCAACGCTCGGAGGCCAACCTGGAACGGCGCGTCGCGGAGCGCACCGAGGAGCTGGAAGCGGCCAATGCCCGCCTGCGCGAGAGCGAACGCCAATTGCAGGCGCTGGCCCACACCGACGCCTTGACCGGCCTCGCCAACCGTCTGCTGCTCGATGCCCGGCTGTTGCAGTCGATGCAGCATGCGCGGCGCAGCCATGGACTGATAGCGGTGCTGCTGATCGATCTCGACCGCTTCAAGAAGATCAACGACGGTTACGGCCACGCCATCGGCGACGAGGTACTGCGCCTGGTGGCGGAAAAGCTGCGCGTCGCGGTGCGCGAGGTGGATACGGTGGCGCGTCTCGGCGGCGACGAGTTTGTCGTCGTGCTGCATGGTATCGGCGATGTCGCCGATGCGGAGCGGGTGGCGGCCAAGATCGTCGCCGACCTCAGCCAGCCGATGCGCGTGCTCGGCCTGCCGCTGGAATCCGGCGCCTGCATCGGCATCGCCCTGTTTTCCTCGGGCGAGCTGACCACGGCGGAACTGCTGCGCCGCGCGGATCAGGCCATGTATGCGGCGAAGAATGCCGGCGGCGGCTACCGGGTATTCGCGGCTTAAGCCAGCCGCGCGAAGGCTGCGATGACGTCCGCCGGAGCCTGGACCAGTTCGATCAGTACGCCTTCGCCGGCGATCGGGAACTGCTCGTTGGCCTTGGGATGGAGGAAGGTGATGTCATAGCCGGCCGCGCCCTTGCGAATGCCTCCTGGAGCGAAGCGCACGCCCTGCGCCGCGAGCCATTCGACGGCGGCCGGCAGGTCGTCGATCCAGAGTCCGACATGGTTGAGCGGCGGCTCATGGACGGCGGGCTTTTTCGCCGCATCGAGCGGCTGCATCAGGTCGACTTCCACCTTGAAGGGGCCGCTGCCCATGGCCGTGATGTCCTCGTCCACGTTCTCCCGTTCGCTGACGAAATTGCCGGTTACGGTCAGGCCGAACATATCGACCCAGAGTTTCCTCAGGCGATCCTTGGAGGGACCGCCGATGGCGATTTGCTGGATGCCGAGCACCTTGAAGGGGCGCGGATTTGCTTGCTGGGTCATCGGGATATCCTTTGTTCCGGGGTGTGCCGTCCGGCTTACCTGGCCTTGCGCGGTTTTGCGATGCAGTCGCGGATGCGGGTCAGCAGGTCCTCTTCGTCGTAGGGCTTGCCGAGGTAGTGATCGACGCCGATCTCTTCCGCATGTTGACGGTGCTTGTCGGCCGTGCGCGAGGTGATCATGATGATCGGGATATGTTTGAGGCGTTGGTCGGCGCGAATGTTGCGCGCCAGGTCGAAGCCATCCATGCGCGGCATCTCGATGTCCAGCAGCATGACATCGGGGACCACCTCGCGCAACTGCTCCAGCGCATCGACGCCGTCCTTGGCCGTCAGCACGTGATAGCCATGACGCGCCAGCAGGCGGCCGCTGATCTTGCGTACGGTCAGCGAATCGTCGACCACCATCACGGCTGCCGCCGCGGCAGCGGGCTGCAGCGTCGCCGCGGCGACGGCAGTTGCCGACGGCGGGGCGATGCTGCGCGCGACGGCGCGCGCCGCGAGCGCGATCGGGTTGATGATCAGCGCGACTTCGCCGTTGCCCAGCACCGTCGCCCCGGCCAGGCCCGGGACGCGGGCCAGTTGCGGCCCCAGGGCCTTGACCACGACTTCCTGGTTGCCGCTGAGGTTGTCGACTTCCAGCGCGACGCGTTCGGTGCCGCCCTTGATCAGCAGTATCCAGTGCCGCCGCGCCGGTGGCGGTATGGCGCCGGTGTCGCCGAGCAGCCCGGCGAGATAATGGTAGGGGTAGCGCTTGCCCAGCCACTCGGCGACGCCGGCGTCACGGATTTCTGCCGCGGCATCGGGCTTGTGTTCGTTGGCCTGCTCGATCATCGATGACGGAATGGCGTAGCGGCGATTTCCGGCGCCAACCAGCACCACTTTGGTGACCGCCAGTGTAAGCGGCAGGTAGATGCGGAAGGTGGCGCCCTGGCCGGTGGTCGTGGTGACTTCGATGCGGCCGCCGAGGCTGGTCGTCTCGCTCTTCACCACGTCCATGCCGACACCGCGGCCGGCGAGCGCCGTCAGTTCGTCGGCGGTGGAAAATCCGGGTTGAAAGATGAGCTGGATCAGGCTTGCTTCGTCGATCGTCGCGTCCGCTGCAATCAAGCCGCGTTCGACGGCGCGCCGGCGAATGCGCTCGAAGTCGAGGCCGGCGCCGTCGTCGGCGATGGCAATCACGATTTCATTGCCTTCCTGCGCCAGCGACACGGTGATCTGGCCAATCGCTTCCTTGCCCGCCGCCGCACGCGCGTCGCGGTCTTCGAGGCCGTGGGCGACGCTGTTGCGCAGCAGATGCTCAAGCGGGCCGGCCATCTTGTCCAGCACGGAACGGTCGAGTTCGGTCTGGCCGTGACGGATATCCAGGTTGGCGCGTTTTCCAGAATCCTTGGCAGCCTGCCGCACCACGCGATGCAGGCGCTCGGCCAGGCTTTCGAAGGGCACCATGCGCACGCCCATCATGCGCTGCGAGAGTTCGCGGGAGAGGCGCGCCTGTGCCACCACGGCGGCATTGGCATGGTCGAGGTTGCGCATCAGGTTCTGCTGCACCGTGGCCACGTCGTTCACGCTTTCCGCCATCATCCGCGTCACCTCCTGGAAGCGGGTGAAGCGGTCGAATTCGAGCGGATCGAACTGCTGTCCGCGCTCGTTCGCCAGCGCTTGCTGCGACTGCATCTGCGATTCGGCCTGGATTTCCACCTCGCGCAGTTGCTTGCGCAGGCGAATCACGTTTTCCGTCAAATCGAACAACGATGCCTTCAATGCCAGAAGGTCGCCCTCGATCCGGCCGCGGGCGATGGCGACCTCGCCGGCTTCATTGACCAGTTGGTCCACCAGGCTCGCGCGCACCCGCAGGTATACCTGCGGCGCGGGCACGAAGGCGGTGGGCGCGGTTGCCGTTACGGCATGGGTCGGTGCCGCCTCCTCATGCGCAAGCGGCGGCGGCTCGGTTGCCTGCGCTTCGACGGAGACATCGGCGCCGGTCGCAGGACGCTGCGCTGCCTGCGGCCCGGCTGCGGCTGCCCGGGGATTGCGCAGGTGCTCGATCAGCATCGCTGCACGGTCGTAAGAGGTTTCCAGTCCGTCGATGACCGTCGGTTGCACCGATTGCATGGCGGTCGCCTGGTCGATGCGGTCTTCCATCGAATGCAACAATTCGCCGCAGCCCATGGCACCGGCCATGCGCGCACTGCCTTTGAGCGTGTGCAGGGCACGCTGCAGGGCGCGGGCAATTTCGCCGTCGGTCGGCGCGGCACGCCATTCGCGCAGCCCTTCGCCGATCTCGCGCATGAGGTCGACGCTTTCCTCAAGAAAGAGTGGCAGTACCTGCGGATCGACTTCGTCTTCAAGCCGCGTTGCGCGGCGCTCCGCCGCGGTCAGGCTGATTTCCGGCACGGCCGGTCCCGCCGGCGGTTCGCCGGGTTCATGCGGCGCGGCCTGTCCGGGCGTCTCGACAGCCGGTATTGCCGCGGGAAGTTCGGCTGCCGCAATGGCCACCGGCAACATCGCGTTCAGCTCGGCGGTGAGATCAGCCTCTTTGCCCGGCATGCGCCGCTCGGCGACGGCGCCGAGCATGCCTTCGAGGGCACCGGCGCAGCGCGCGAAAACAAAACGCTGCGCCTCGGTGGGGATTGCCTCCATCAGCGACAGGCGCACCAAGGCATCCTCCAGGGCGCGGGAGAGGCTGGAAATCGACATGAAGCCGGTGGCCGCGGAAATGCTGGCTGTGGTGTGCGCGGCGCGGATCGCCTCGTTGCCGGGGACCTCTTCGAGGCCAAGGCGGGCCTGCAGCGTGGCAACGTGTTCGCGGGTTTCGCCGAGATACAGGTTGTAGAGCGTGGACGCGACTTCCAGATCGCCGACGCGGACCGGCGGCGGGGCCGGGAAGGAGACAACCTCGGCGGAAGGCTGGATTTCCTTCGCGGCTTCTGCCGGCAAGTTTTCTGCGGCAGGCGCGGGTTCAAACGCGGCTTCCTCGGCTGTCGTTTCCTCTGACGGTCTTTCTTCGGGTCGAGTCTCCTCTGGCGGGACTGCTTCAACAGTCGGCGCTGGCGCTGCGGCGATCTCGGCCTCCGCATCTTCCGCTCCGCCCAGAACCCGGCAGCGCCGGACCAATTCGACATCGTCGAAATGGCTGCCGCCGCCGGATTCGAGTTGCGTGACCCAGGCCTTGAAAATCTCCGCCGCCAGATCGAGCATGTCGAGCAGGGCGGGAGAGGCGGTGCGCGCCTCATGCAGCCAGCCGTTGAGTACCTGCTCCACGGCCCAGGCCGCTTCGCCCAGTTCCGTCAGGCCGACCATGCGGCCGCTGCCCTTGAGGGTGTGGAAGCTGCGGCGCAGCGTTAGCAACGGGCCCTGGTCGCTTGGCGCGGCATGCACCAGCGGCAGATGTTCGCCGATGGTTGCCAGTACTTCGCGGGCTTCCTCAAGGAAAATCGAGAGCAGCTCCGCGTCCACTTCTTCCGCGCTGGCATCCACCAGTCGCGAGGCTTCGGCCGACGGGGCCGGGGTTTCGACAGGCGCGGCGAGGGGCGTTGGCGGAAGTTCGGGCGGGGCTGCCGGCACCTCGACTTCGAAGTCGGGCAGCGCTTCGGCAGCGGTCTGCTCGGCACTCGGTAGGGGTTCCGGTATCGGCGGGGCCGCGACAGGGGGCTCCTCGCCCCGATCCGTTGCTGGCGGCATAGCGGCTTCCACCGCAACCGGCTCGGCTTCCCCGCTGCCGGGAGTGGCGGCGGATTTCTGCGGTTCGAGCAGGGCATCGATATCGGCCGCGCCGCTTTGCAGTTGGGCGACGAAGAAACCCAGTGCAGAAAGCTTTTTCGCCACGTCCTCGAAGTCGCCGGGCTGCGGCGTGAAGCCTGCTGCGGCGAAGCGCTCGACTGCCTGCGCGCATTCATCAAGTATGGCATTGGCGCGATCCTGGCCCAGCACCATGAGCGCGCCCCGGATCTGGCCGATCGGATGCTGCAGCGCGGCCAGCGTGGCCTGGCGCGAAGTGTCGCGGAAGAACGCATCCAGCGTCTGTTCGATGGCGCCAAGATTGGAACGGATTTCGCGCGCTACCGATTCGAGCAGCAGGCGCTCCTGGGCGCGACGCGACATGGCGTCGAGATGCGGCAATGCCAGCATGCCGAGTTCCTCGCCACGCCCGAGTGCGGCGAGACGGTCGACAACGGTATTTGCCGAATGCGCAAAGTCGGCATCCAGCGACTGGAAATTCTCCAGCGCCGATTCGGCGAGCAGCAGCGCCGTGGCGATCTCCAGTGCCATGATCTCGTTGTGGCGGGTAGGATCGCGGCGCAACTGGTCGGTCAGTTCGAGAATGGCCGCGGTCAGCCGCGCGTAGTCGGCTTGCCCGGTCGCCGCGCCTTCTTCGGCGATTTTCGCCGTGCGTTCGTGGAATGGCGGCAGCGCCGCTGCGCTGCCGGCGCACAGGCGGTTCCAGTCTTCCTTGGCGGCCGCCAGGAAGTCGCGCAAGCGCCGGATATGGGGCAGCAGGCGTTCGGTTTCCGAGGGCGTTGCCGCCGGCACCATGCCGTCCAGACGGTAGGCGGCGCGCACGATGGCCAGCGCCTCGCCGCCCTTGGTCGCGCAGGCGGCCAGATAGAGCGCCTCGCGCAAGATCTTTTCGTCCGGCTCGGCCTGGGTTTCGATCAGCTTCTTGGCCTGCGCGCCCAGGCGCATGGCAAACCGCTTGGCCTCGGTCGCGTCGGGCAGGCCGTCGGCGGCAAGCGCCTCGAGCACGCCCAGCGCAATCCACCAGTAGGCGCGCGCGGCGGGCGTGCCGCGGGTCATTTCGATCATGGCGACCGCGACCTTCATCTCGGCGATGCCTTTGGGATCGCTCTTGAGCCACTTCAGGAGGCCGCGCTCGAAACCCAGGCGCGCCGCCTTGAGGCGTGCCGCGAGAGACTCGGGGCTCAGGGGCGGAGATTCCTTGTCGCGCTTCGGCGGGCGCTGGGTGAGGTCGGGGAAAAACAGGTCGGCGGGTACGGGCGCGGGCCGCCCGCGCGCCACGGCCATCGCGCTATAGGGAATAAAAAGCTTCAGCGGCTGGTCGGGGTGGCCCACCATCAGGTCGTCGAGATAACCACGCAGCGCGGCAAACCCATCCTGCGCCGCGGCTATCGCGGCGGCCACGTCCGGCGCTGCGCCATCGGCCAGCGCCGCCAGCAGTTGTTCGATCGCATTGGCGAATTCCGTGATGCCGTCAAGGCCGACGATGGCCAGCGCGCCGTGGGCCTGGTGCATGCCGGCACGCGCCTTCTGTAACCCGCCGCCGGCAGGGTCGGCTGCGTACGCGGCGAGATCGTGTCCGGCGCGCTCCAGCGCAAGGTCGATTTCACCCTTGACCCAGGACAGCGGACCGATGTCGAGATCCATGCTCATGACAGGCTATACACTGCGACGGGGTCCATGACGTTGTCGTTCACACCTTGAAGCCGGAAACCGAGCCCTTGAGTTCGACCGCGAGCTCGGTCAGTTCGCCGATCGATACCGCGGTTTCCTGGGTGTTGGTGGTGGTCTGGCCCGTGATGTGAAGAATCCCCTGCATCGAGTCCGCCACCTTCGTGGCGATGTCGGCCTGCGCCTGGGTGTCGCTCGAAATCGCTTCGATCAGGCGGGCCAGATCCTGCGACACGCTGGAGATTTCGTTGAGCGCCTGGCCGGCGGCATCCGACAGCTTGGCGCCTTCCACCACGCCTTGCGTCGAATGTTCCATGGCCGCCACGGCGTCGTGGGTGTCGGTCTGGATGGTCTTGACGATGGCGGCGATCTGCTTGGTCGCCTCGCCGGAGCGTTCGGCCAGGCGCTGCACTTCTTCGGCCACCACCGAGAAGCCGCGCCCCGCCTCGCCGGCCGAGGCGGCCTGGATGGCGGCGTTGAGGGCCAGCACGTTGGTTTGTTCGGTAATGTCGGAAATCAGTTCGACGATCTCGCCGATCTCCTGCGAGGATTCGCCAAGCCGCTTGATGCGCTTGGAAGTCTCCTGGATCTGGCTGCGAATTTCGTTCATGCCCGAAATCGAGTTCGCTACGGCGGCGGCGCCTTTCTGCGCGGCGTCGAGCGAGGCGCGTGCGACGCGGGCCGATTCCAGGGCCGAGGAAGATACCGTCTTCATCGAGTCGGCCATTTCGAGAACCACTGCGTTGGCGTTCTGGATTTCGGCCGACTGCACCTTGGTGGCGGCCAGCAGTTCGTTGGAGGTGCTTTGCGCGGCGGTCGAGGCGCGGGTTACGCGTTCGGCGGCATCGTTGATGCGACGGACCAGTACCGCGAGTTCCTCGACGGTGTAATTCACCGAGTCGGCAATGGCGCCGGTGATGTCCTCCGAAACGGTGGCGCGGACCGTCAGGTCGCCGTCGGCGAGGTCGCCCATTTCGTTCATCAGGCGCAGGATGGCGCCTTGCGTGGCATCCTTGGCGGCTTCTGCGAGGCGCCGCTGGTGGTTGGCCTCATCGCTGCGGCGCAGACCTTCGTCGTTGAAGGCCTTGACCATCAGCACCAGCATCACCAGGGCCAGCGAGCCGAAGATGGCGGCAGAGAGCGAGGTGGCCTCCTGCGCCGCGATCTCGCTTTCATAGGTCTTGACCAGATTCTCGGAAATCGAGGTCAGTCCGCGCCAGCCGGTGACCAGGGTATTGCCGGCATTGCGCGCCTGCACCAGCGGCTTGAGATCGCCGGACAGGACGGCAATGGCCGGCTCCATGGCTTTCAGGCTCTTTGCCAGTTGGGTGCCGGCGGGCGCCAGTTCCAGCGCGCCGGCAATATCCTTCGCCAGCTGCACGGCCAGGGTTTCATCGAAGCCGGGCGCCAGGGCGAGCTGGGTGGACGCGCGCAGGATGCGCTCGGTCAGGTAGGGCAGCTTGCCGCCGGCGGCCTCTGCCGCTTCGGTCATCGCATGACCCTGCTGCACCGATTCGCTGGCCAGGCGACCGATCGCCGCCAGGCGGCTTTCCTGCGCCAGCAACTGGCCGACGATCGCGCTGCGCTTGCTCCAGACATCGCGTAATTCGTCAAGCGCCGGCCGCGAATCGACGCTGGTGGCCGACACCTTGGTGCCCTTGACTTCGCCGCCTTCGATCAGGCCTTCGAGCAGTTTGCCGAAGTTGTTGCGGACATCGCGCAGTTCGGCGAAGCCCTCCGGATGTCCTTGCATTGCGCCGAGCGCGGCTTTGGGAATTTGCTGGGTCAACGGCGCTATGTGGCGCGCTACCGACAGGTAGCCGGTACCCCGCGCCGTGGCCTGGCCTTGCATGAAGATGGCGGCGATCGTAATCAGCAGGCTGAGCAGGAATATCGTACCGAGGATGCGGAACTGGAGCTCGACGCTGAGGTACCCGATCAGCGGCAGGACTTTGCGGCGTGGCGCTTCCGTAGCAGCAGGCGCGGCGGTTTTGCGGAACAGCGACTTGAGATCGAAGGCCATGGCGGGTTCTTTCCGGAACGCTCAGAGAGCGATGTCGAGATAGTTGGGGTCGGCCAGCAAAGCCGGGATGCGCAACTGGGTCCAGATGACGTCCTGTGTATCCTTGAAGCGGCCGCCCAGCCAGGGCGGGACTTCGTGCGCCGTAGTGCCGGCGCCGACTTCGCTTGCCGCATGCATCTGCAATTGCGGCCGCAGTCCCAACGCGCGTCGAACCAGCAGTGCGCTGTTGATGCCGTGCCGGGCGCCGACCAGCAGCAGGCGCGACTGCGCGTTGCAAGGCGTCGGCGCGCCGCCGCGCCAAGCAGAAAAATCCACCACGGCGTAGAGCACGCCACGAATGTTGGCGATGCCGGCGAACCACGGCTTGGTCAAGGGTGCCGGCGTGAGCAACGGCAACGGCGCCACTTCGCCCGAGTCGGCCAGATCGATCAGCCAGCGACTGCCGCCGGGAAGATCGTCGGAGCCGGATTCGATGCCGAGCAAGGCCTGCCCGCCTTCGCCGCGTTTGGCGGACAGCAGCCGCTCGGAGAGGCTTTGCTGGAACTCGCGCAGGCTGATGCGATTGGCCATGGCGGGGGCTTAGCCGAGAGCGGCGATCTTGGCCAGCAAGGTCGGGCCGTTGATGGGCTTGGTGATGTAATCGCGCGCGCCCTGGCGCATGCCCCAGACCTTGTCGGTCTCCTGGTTCTTGGTGGTGCAGATGATGACGGGAATGTCCTTGGTCGCTTCGTCCTTGGACAAGGCGCGGGTAGCCTGAAAGCCGTTGGCCCCGGGCATCACCACATCCATGAGAATGAGATCGGGCTTGGTCTGCCTGGCCCGTTCGATGCCCTCTTCGCCGTTTTCGGCGGTACTGACCTGGAAGCCGTTGCCCAGCAGCAATTGGCTCAGGATGTGGCGTTCGGTAGGGGAATCGTCAATGATCAGAACGGTCTTGATGGGCATGGTGGCTGGCTCGCGAGAAAATCATTGGCGCGCAGCGTGTGCGGCAACGGTTTTGAGGAGGCTCTCCTTGGTGAAGGGCTTGGTCAGGTATTCGTCGGAACCGACCATGCGTCCGCGCGCACGGTCAAAGAGGCCATCCTTGGAGGACAGCATGATCACCGGGGTGGCTGCGAATTTCGGGTTCTTCTTGATCAGCGCGCAGGTCTGATAGCCATCGAGTCGCGGCATCAGGATGTCGCAGAAAACCACATCGGGCTGGTGATCGTTGATCTTCGCCAGCGCATCGAAGCCGTCCTCGGCCAGCACCACCTGGGCTCCGGCCTGCAGCAGGAAAATTTCCGCAGTCCTGCGGATGGTGTTCGAATCGTCGATCACCATCACCTTGATGCCGGAAAGCTGGGGTATTTCGCTCACGTCACTCCATGCCGGATGCAAACTTCAACGGTGGCGAGCAGGGGCGCAACAACACAAACGTCATGGAATCCCCTTCCTTCACGAGCGCTGCCCATGTCCTCCCGCCGCCGTAAGGTTGCTGCGTTTGAATCAAGGTAGCGCCTCGCCGCCTTAATCATACTTAGATTCTGACCATTTCAAAGTCATCCTTGCGCGCACCGCATTCCGGGCAGGTCCAGTTGGGGGGGATGTCGCCCCATCGGGTGCCGGCCGCCAGGCCTTCGTCCGGCAGTCCGGCCGCTTCGTCGTAGATGAAACCGCAGATCAGACACATCCATTTTGAATAATTCGGTTCGCTGGTCATGACGCGGCTGTAGGGTTATCTCCCCGTGCGCTGGCGTCGGGGACGGTATCCGTTCGGATAGAATCGCAGAATATTAACCCAAGCCGCTCACCGCCCGATATGTCCGGGTCGGGTCAGGAAATTTATGACCGTTGCCGTTCCCGCCAGCCTGTCGCCGCCCATCGTGCTGACCTTCGCTGCCTCCGATCCCACCGGCGGCGCCGGGCTGCAGGCCGATATCCTGACGCTGGCCAGCCTCGGCTGCCACCCGCTGTCTGTCGTCACGGCGATTACCGTACAGGACACGGCGGGCGTCGAGGGCGTGTTGCCGATCGATGCCGAGTGGGTGGCCGATCAGGCCCGCGCCCTGCTCGAAGACATGCCGGTGGCGGCGTTCAAGCTGGGCATGCTGGGCAGCGTCGAGGTCATCGCCGCAATCGCCGAAATCATTTCGGACTACCCCGATATTCCCGTGGTGCTCGATCCGGTGCTGGCCTCGGGGCGCGGCGACCAGTTTGCCGACGAGGAGATGATCGAGGCCATGATCGGCCTGCTGCTGCCCCAGACCACGCTGCTGACGCCCAACAGCCTGGAGGCGCGGCGCCTGGCGCAGGAGATCGGGGAGGCCGGCGAAGATAGCCGCCTCGGGCCGGATCTCGCCGACTGTGCCCACCGCCTGATCGATGCCGGATGTGAGTACGTGTTGGTGACAGGGACCCACGAAGGCACGCCGCAGGTCATCAATACGCTCTACGGCAGCCACGGCACTGTGCGCACCGATCGCTGGGACCGCCTGCCGGGCAGCTATCATGGCTCGGGCTGCACGCTGGCCTCGGCCATTGCGGCCCACTTTGCCAGCGGAGTCAACGTCGCCGAAGCAGTGATGGGTGCCCAGGAATACACCTGGCGCACGCTGGCCGCCGGCTTTCGGCCCGGCATGGGACAATTCATTCCCGACCGCTTGTTCTGGTCGCGGGAAGAGGATGACGAGGCGGATGAAACCTGATGTGCGGCATCTGATCGAGGGTATCGTGCGATGAAGCTCGCAGGCCTGTGCGCGGTCACGGTCGACGACCACCTGTTGCCGCGTCTTTCGGCGCTGGTCAAGGCGGCGCTGGACGGGGGGGCGCCACTTGTCCAATACCGCAACAAGGTGGCGCCACACCCGCTGCGCAGGGCACAGGCGGCCGAGATGCTGCGCATCTGCCGCGCCTCGGGCGCCAAACTGATCATCAACGACGATGTCTGGCTGGCGGTGGAGATCGGCGCCGACGGCGCCCACATCGGACGCGACGACGCGCCCGGAGGTTCGCTCGCCGCGGCGCGCGATGCCCTGGGACCAAAGCGCATCCTCGGCGTCTCCTGCTACAACGAACTTGCCCGCGGCGAAGAAGCTGCCGCCGCAGGTGCCGACTATCTTGCCTTCGGCACCATGTTCCCCTCGCGCACCAAGCCCGCGGCGGTGCGCGCGCCGCTGGAGCTGCTGGGTGCCGCGCGCAAGCGCTTTGGCTTGCCGATCGCCGCCATCGGCGGCATTACGCTCGACAATGCGCCGCAGGTGATCGCCGCCGGCGCCGACATGATTGCCGTGGTCAGCGACCTGTTCGACGCGATGGACATCAAGGCGCGGGCGGAAGCCTATCAGGCGCTGTTCGAGCCAGGCGCGCGGCGGGTATCCTGAGCGGCGCCGACGCCTTCCCCCGCTTTACCGGATAAACAGGACTCTGTCATGACTCGCAACGAAGAACTCTTCACTCGTGCCCAGAAAACCATTCCTGGCGGCGTCAATTCGCCGGTGCGGGCCTTCCGCTCGGTGGGCGGCGCGCCGCGGTTTTTTGCGCGCGGCGAGGGTGCCCGGGTCTGGGATGCCGACGGCAGGTCCTATATCGACTATGTGGGATCCTGGGGTCCGCTGATTCTCGGCCACGCCGATCCCGACACCGTGTATGCGGTGCAGGAGGCCGCGGCGAAAGGGCTTTCCTTCGGCGCGCCGACCGAGGCCGAGATCGAACTGGCCGAATTGCTGGTGCAGCGGGTGCCGAGCATGGACATGGTGCGCCTGGTCTCCTCCGGCACCGAGGCCACCATGAGCGCCATCCGCCTGGCGCGCGGCTTTACTGGGCGCGACGCGATCGTCAAGTTCGAGGGCTGCTACCACGGGCATGGCGACAGCCTGCTGGTCAAGGCCGGCTCGGGTCTGCTGACTTTCGGCAACCCGTCCTCGGCGGGAGTGCCGGCGGATCTTGCGCAACACACTCTGGTGCTCGACTACAACGATGCTCAGGGCCTGCGCGAGGCCTTCGCCACACATGGCAAGAGCATTGCCTGCGTGATCGTCGAGCCGGTGGCCGGCAACATGAACCTGATTGCGCCCAAGCCCGAATTCCTCGCAGCGATGCGCGAACTGTGCACCCAGCACGGGGCGCTGCTGATTTTCGACGAGGTGATGACCGGCTTTCGCGTCGGCCCGGGGTCGGCGCAGGGCCTGTATGGCATCACGCCGGACCTGTCGACCTTCGGCAAGGTGGTCGGCGGCGGCATGCCGCTCGGCGCCTTCGGCGGCCGGCGCGACATCATGGAGAAAATTGCGCCGCTGGGTCCGGTGTACCAGGCCGGCACCTTGTCGGGCAATCCGTTGTCGGTGGCGGCGGGCCTGGTTACGTTGAAGAAGATCGCCGCGCCAGGCTTTTACGAAGCACTGGCGGCGAAGACCAAAGCCCTGGTCGAGGGGCTGGCTGCCGCCGCGCAACGGCGCGGCGTGAAGTTCTCGGCACAGTCGGTGGGCGGCATGTTCGGCGTCTATTTCGCCGCCACGCCGCCGACCTCCTATGCCCAAGTGATGGTCACCGACAAGGACGCCTTCAACCGCTTCTTCCACGCCATGCTGGATGCCGGCTTCTACCTGGCGCCCTCGGCCTTCGAGGCGGGTTTCGTCTCGGCCGCGCACAGCGATGCCGACATCGCCGCAACGGTGGCGGCGGCCGAGGCGATCTTCGCTGCCGGCTGAGAGTCGGCGCTGGCGGTATGGCGACCATGCCGGTTCTCAGCTCCGCGGCGGCCTGGATCGTCCTTCTGGTCGCCGGCTTGTGCGAAGTGGCCTGGGCCATCGGCCTCAAATACACCGAAGGCTTCACGCGTCTGACCCCGAGCGCCTGGACGCTGGCGGCGATGGCCGCCTCGGTGCTGCTGCTGGCCTGGTCGTTGAAAACCTTGCCGGTGGGCACTGCCTATGCGGTGTGGACCGGCATCGGCGCGGTCGGCACGGCGCTACTTGGCATGGCGCTGTTCAATGAATCGCGCGAGGTCGCCCGGCTGGTTTGCATCGGCCTGATCGTGGCCGGCATCCTCGGCCTCAAGCTGGTGACGAAGTAGCGCCCGACGTCGGCGGCGCTCAGGCCTCGCGTCCGGCGCGCCGGGCGGCGAGCAGCTTCCTCGCCTTGCGGGTTTCCAGCCAGCGCAGCGTGACGTAGGTGCCCCAGCCGACGAGGCCCATGGCGACGACGAAGGCGCCGTAGGAAACCGGCCAGGGGATGCCCTGGGTCATCATCGAGAACTCGCTCATGCCGCCGATGCCGGCGATGATGTTGAGCGGGACGAACACCACGCTGATGGTGGTCAGTTTGGATATGCGTTTGTTCTGGTTGATGTTGATGAAGCCGACCGTGGCATCCATCAGGAAGTTGATCTTGCCGAACAGGAAGGACGTGTGCCCATCCAGCGAATCGATGTCGCGCAGGATTTGGCGGACGTCGTCGTGCTGGTCGCTGGACAGCAGCCGGCTGCGCATCAGGAAAGAGAGCGCGCGTCGGGTATCGAGGACGTTGCGCCGGATGCGGCCATTGAGGTCCTCTTCATTGGCGATATCGGAAAGAATCTCGGCCGCCTCGTCGTCGGTGACCTGCGGCGTCAGTACAGTACGGCTGACCTTCTCCAGTTCGGCGTAGATGTCCTCCAGCGCATCGGCGGAGTATTCGACGTCGGCGTCGTAAAGGTCGAGCAGCACGTCCTTGCCGTCGGTGACGTAGCCCGGCTGGATCCGCGCGCGCAGCCGCTGCAGGCGGAACACCGGCAGCTCCTCGTCGCGCATCGAGAACAGGATATTGTTGTGCAGGACGAAGGCCACCGCAACGTTGCGCGATTCGTCCTCCTTGTCGAGCAGGAAGTCCGAGTGCAGATGCACCGCAGCGTCTTCGTCGATATAGAAGCGCGCCGATTCCTCGATATCGGTGAGGTCGTCGGCATCCGGCAGGTCGAGGTCGAAGATGTCCTTGACCCACCTCCTTTCCTCCTTCGATGGGGCGAGCAGGTCGACCCAGATCGGCGCTGTGGCGGCGAGGTCTTCCTTGCTGTCGATCTGGATCTGGCGCAGGCGGCCGTTCTTCAACTCGAAGGCGTTGACCGTCGCCGGCTTGCGCTGGGCTTCGTTCGCCTGCTGTGCGCGAGGCATGTCGCCGGGCGGTGCAGCGGGAGCTTCGTCCGGCTCCTCTCCCAGTGAGTCCTGCAGGGCGTCGGATAGCTCCTCGAGTACGTCCTCGCCCTGTTCCTTGTCCAGCAGTTCCCAGACCTGGACGCTCTCGTCGGGCGGCAGCGCATCGAGGATGCGCGCCACGGATTCCGCGGCCAGCGGTTCCAGTCGCGCGCGCAGCGCCGTCCATTCCTGGCGGCGTATCAGGTCCTCGACCTCGCGCAGGGTCTCCTGCTCTTCGGCGCGCTGGCGCGCCTCGGCATCGTCTTCAACGGGCGGGTTCAGGATCTCGGACATGGCGGCCGTATTCTAGTCGCCTTCGTCATGATTCATGGCACTTCCGCGCCACCCATGCGGCCGAGAATCAGTTGGGCGCGGCCGTTCAGGTAAGCCGACCAGGGATTGCGTTCGTAGCGGCGCGGGGCGGGCAGCATGACCGCCAGCCGCGCCGCCTGTTCGGCACCGAGCTGGGCCGCGGAGATGCCGAAATAGCGCCGTGCGGCGGCCTCTGCGCCGAATACGCCGTCGCCCCATTCGACGACGTTGAGATAGACCTCGAGGATGCGCCGCTTGTCCCACAGCAGCTCGATCCAAACCGTGATGATGGCCTCTTCGGCCTTGCGCAAAACCGACTTGGTCGGCGACAGCAGCAGATTCTTCGCCAGTTGCTGGGAGATGGTGGAGCCGCCGGCCACCACCTTGCCTTTCTTCTGGTTCTTTTCGATGGCCTTCTGTATGCCCTCCCAGTCGAAGCCCTCATGATCGATGAACTTGTCATCCTCGGCGGCGATCACGGCGCGCTTGAGGTGCACCGAAATTCGTTCGTACGGCACCCACTGACGCTTGATCTCGGCTTTCGGGTTCTTTTGCCGCGCTTCATCGAGGCGCTGACTCTGGAAACTGGTGGTGCCGGGATTCACCCATTTCCACCAGATCACCCAACCCAGGTACCAGCCTTGCCAGAGCAGCAGCAAACCCGCGATTGCCGCGAGCCCCACTTTGAGCCAGCGCGGCGCGGGTCTCATGATCGACATTTCCCCTCACCCGCTTTCCGGGAAAGGGGGTGAGGGTAGTTCGGTCGGCCAGATGCCGACCTCCAGGTGATACGCTGCGCCCGCCTTGGGGCGGTCCGGCGCCAGTCATTCATGACGCCTTGAGCGCTGCCAGTACCGGCGCGGTATGCGGGCGCACCCCACGCCAGACGAAGAAGGCCTCGGCGGCCTGCTCCACCAGCATGCCGAGCCCGTCGGCAACGCGAGCGTCGGCGTCGCGCGCCTGATTCATGAAGGGCGTGACGCGGCCATAGACCATTTCATAGGCGACGCAGCGCGGCGCGAAAACGGAAGTCGGCAGTGGCAGTACGGCGCCGCTGAGCCCGGCCGAGGTGGCGTTGATGACGAGGTCGAACGCTCGCCCGGCGAGGCCGGGAAAGCCCATGCCATCGGGTGTTACGCCGACCGTGCAGCCGGGCAGTCGGGAAAACGAATTGGCAAACTCAAGGGCCAGGCGGGCCGCCGTTTCCTCGGTGCGATTGGCAATCACCAGTTCGGCGGGATCTTCCAGCAGCAGCGGCAGGATCACGCCGCGTGCGGCGCCGCCGGCTCCCAGCAGAAGGATGCGGCGCCCGGCCGGGTCGCAGCCGAGATTGTGCTTGAGGTCGCGCACCAGTCCCGCGCCATCGGTGTTGTCGCCGATGATGGCGCCTGCTTCGAAGCTCAGGGTATTCACCGCACCGGCGGCTTCAGCGCGGGGCGTGCGTTGCGCGGCAAGGCGGAAGGCCTCTTCCTTGAACGGCACGGTAACGTTGGCGCCGCGGGCCGGCCCCTCGCCCGCCGCAACGAAGGCATCTACGGCGGCAGCGAAGCCATTGCGCTCCGCCAGGATGGCCTGGTAGCTGATGTCCTGCCCGGTCTGCGCCGCGAACAGCGCGTGGATGCGGGGCGACTGGCTGTGCCCGATAGGGTTGCCGAAAACGGCGTAACGATCAGTCATGAAGGCTATGGCGGTCGGAGTCAGTCCGAACGCAGGCGATCGGCGTTGGTGAAGGTCCAGGTACGGGTGATCTCCAGCACGTCGGTGTCGCGCCGGATGGCGTCGGGAAAGGCGGCGTAGGGCGCGGCCATCTGCACGATGCGGCGCGCGGCGTCGTCGAGCAGGCTCTTGCCCGAGGAGCGGCTGACCTCGACGCGCTCCAGGTCGCCGTTGGCCTTGATGATCACGGTCAACACCAGGCTGCCGTAGAGGCGGCCCCTGACGGCATCGGGGTAGTTCAGGTTGCCGATGCGTTCGATCTTCTGCCGCCAGTCCTCGACGTATTGCGCGAAGCGGTACTCCTCGACCCGGGCGCCGATGAATTTCTTGCGCGGCCGCTGGTTGTACTCGTCCAATTGGCGTGAGATCTGGCCCTCGATGCGGGCGATGGCCAGCGCGCTATTGGCAAGGTCGACCCCGGAACGGCTGGGTTCCGGGGTCGGCGTCGGCTTGTTTTGGTTCTTGTTCGCGGCAATGGCTTTTTCGCTCGCCAGCCGCGTCAGCATTTCCTGCTGCTGCGCTTCGAGTTCGGCGACGCGACGCTGCGCTTCGAGCAGTTCGCGGCCTTCCCTGGTATTCGGCGATGGCGGCAGCGGCGTCCTGGCGCGACGGTCTTCCTCGGTGTTGCCGCCGCCATCGAGACTGGTTTGTGCCTTGGCCTGCGCCTTGTTGGGTCGGCTCTTGCTCTTGCTGTTGACCAGGATCACGTCGAGCGCCCGTTCGCGCGCCTTGTCGATGAAATCCGGCGGCGTGAAGCGAATCGCGAGGACGACAGCGTGGATCAGCAGCGAGGCGCCCAGCGCCAGGGTCAGGTTGCGTCGCGGTGCATCCATTGCGGCGAAAAACGCCGGCATGGGCGGCAGAAAAGATCCGGAGGCGCGCGACGGACTGGGGGAGTTTGGCATGACTTCGCCGATTTTACTCCCCGACTTCCTCGTCCTCTGCGCCGCCGAAGGCGGCATCAGAGCCTTGATTCGAGGCCAATTCAGGCGCCAGTTCGAGATAGCGGAAGCGCCCCTCCGCCTCCAGCAGGTCGATCGCCTCGACGCTCAGTCGCACCCGCGCTCCGCGCGGCAGTTCGGGCAGCGAAGGGACGCGGATCACCAGCGGAATGCTGTCGAGGCGCACCAGGGACTCGCGCAGCACTTGCGCCAGCACCACCTGTCGGTCCTCCTGCAGCAGCCAGCGCAGGCACCAGTAGCGTTCCATGCCGCGCTGGAATTCGGCATAGGCGGCATAGGTCAGCTCGAAATCGCGCATCGCGGCCAGCAGCTCAGCCGACTTCGGTGCGCCCTTCTGTCCGAACGGCGGCGGTTCATTGTTCAGCAGCGCGATCAGCTGCCACTGGTTGAGCAGGTCGCAATAGCGCCGCAAGGGCGAGGACGACCAGGCATAGCACTCGACGCCGAGTCCTTCGTGCGCCGCGGCGACCGTGCTCATGCGCACCTTGCCCGCCGTCTGCACGCGGTACAGGGCGGGAATGCCGGCGTCGCGCAGCATCGCGCCCCAGGTCGCGTTGGCCATGATCATCAGCTCGGCGACCAGGGTGTCCAGCGGGCTGCCGCGGGCGCGTTCGTCGATAGCGACCCGGCCCTTGCCCGGCTCGGCGGCAATGTCGCTGTCGGCGTTCCAGTCGACGACGAAGTTGTAGTCCTTGCGCGTGCTGTTGTCGGAGGGCTTGCCGCGTCCGGCTTCCAGTACCTGGGCAAATTCCCAGAGCAGCTTGAGTTCGTCGCGGTAGGCAAACTCCGGCAGGCCGGCGGCCAGCGTGTCGGCGTTGAACAGCGGCTCGATGTCGTGGTGGCGCAGATTGGCGACGATGGGTACGCGTTCCATGCGCGTCTCGTGGCCGAGCAGTCGGTAGTCGGCGGCGACATCGAGATACAGCGAAATCGCGGCCACGGTCTGGCCCGCGGCCAGCGTGAAATGCTCGACGATGTCCTGCGGCAGCATGGTGATCTTGCGTCCCGGCATATACACCGTGGACAAGCGTTCGCGCGCGATGCGGCCCAAGTCGGAGTCGGGCGCGAAGCCCAGGCCCGGCGCGGCGATGTGGATGCCGATCCGCCAACCGCCGCCATCTCTTGCGGTAACCGAAAACGCGTCGTCGATCTCGGTAGTGTGTGCATCGTCGATGCTGAAAGCGGCGACGGCAGCAAGCGGTAGCTCGACCGGCTCTGTCGGCGCGGCAAAATAGGGAAAGCCGGTACCGCCCTTGCTCTCGGGGAAGAACTCGAACAGGAAGCGGCCGAGGTGGTAGTCATGGGTCGAAGGCAATGCGCCGCAATCGAACAGCAGGCGCGCGGCGGATTTTCCGGTGTCGGCGCAGGCGGCTTCGAGGGCCTTGGTCTCGCCGCGGTTGCGATCGGGTTTGTAGATGAGTTGCGGCAGGATGGCGGCGAACTCGGCGGGCAGTGCACCGTCTTTGAGTTCCCTGGCCATGCGCTCGATGGCTGCGGCCTGCTGGCGCTTCTTTTCCAGTCCGGCCAGCGCCGCCTGCAGGATCTCGGGCGGCGCCTTGCGGAAGCGGCCGCGGCCCTTGCGATGAAAATAGATCGGGGCCGAATGCAGGCGCAGCAGAACCGCCGCGGACTGCACCGACTCCGGCTTGGCTCCATGGTATTCCGCGGCCAGTTGCTCGAAGCCGAATTCGTCCTCGCCGCAGACCTCCCACAGAAACTCCACGTCGATACCCTCGGCCTCGGCCTCCGCGCGCTCCAGCAGTTCGCCCGGCGCCGGGGTCACAAAGCGCAGCAGCACGTTGCCCGCCTTTACCTTGGTGCGCTTGCCCGAGGCGAGTTCGATCTGCAAGGAAGTCACGCTGTCGGCAAGCACGGTGCCGGCACGAAACGCGCCGTCCTCTTCAAACAGGACATTCATCGGGATGGGAGCGCCACGGGGCGCGAGCGGAAAACGCGGGGGACGGATTATACCGGTCTGGCGGTGGCGATCAGGACCGTGCTGCTCAGCCGGTAGCCGCCTGCCACCGCATGTGGCGCAAGGTCTTCGCCGACCGCGACGGCGATCACCGCTTGCTTTTCGGCCGGCAGGCGCGACAGGCTTTCCGCGGCGCCGCCGGCGAGGTCGAGAAAGCCCTGCCAGTAGGCCGCGGCGTCGGCGAATTCGACTGCGAGGCGGTAGGCTTGAATCTCGATAGCGCGATAGTCGGCGCTGGCGAGACGGCGCGCGAGTTCGTCCGCCTCGCCAAAGCGGAAGATCGAGGGGCGCACTACCTTCGGTGGCGGCAGCAGGCGGCGCATGCAGGACAGCGCGGTCTCCACCAGCGGCACTTCTGCCGCCGGTCCCCACACCGACAGCGCGAGCAGTCCGTCTGGCCGCAACACACGGCGGATTTCGCGCAAGGCCGCTTGCTCGTCGGGAAAGAACATCAGGCCGAGGCCGCACAGCACCCGATCGACGCTGGCGCTGGCGAACGGCAGCGCTTCACCGTCGGCGGCCACCCGTAGGAGATCGGGACAACAGGCGAGCTGGCCTTCGCTGATGTCGCTGGCGATCGCCAGGCCGGCGGCGCCCACCCGTTCGCGCGCGTCGCGCGCCAGCAGGCCGGGGCCGCTGGCCAAGTCGAGCACGCGCTGTCCCGGCACCAGTTGGGCTCGGTCCAGCAACGCTGCGGCCAGTTCGCCGCGGGCGCCGGCGGCTGCCAGATAGCGCGGCCCGATGCGGTTGTAGCCGGCGCGTTCAAGCCGTTTGAACTGGGCGGGATCGAAGCTCATGGGACGGCGACGGTCCGGTTGCCGGCCGACCTGAGCAGATCGACGCTATACACGGCGAGACCGGCCCAGATCGCGGCAAACCCCAGCGTGCGGGACAGGTTCAACTGCTCGTCATAGACAAACACGGCGAGCAGGAAGGTGATGGACGGCGCCAGGTATTGCAGAAAGCCGAGCATGTTGAGCGGCAGCCGGCGCGCCGCCACGGCAAACAGCAGCAGCGGAATGGCCGTGACCGCGCCGGTGGCGACCAGCAGCAGGTCGCGCGCGGTGAGAAGCCCTGCCGTGCCGCCGAAGTGGTTCTCGCCGTTGAACGTCAGCCAGAGCAGCCAGCCCAGCGCCAAGGGCATCATGCACACGGTTTCGAGAAACAGGCCGCTGGCGGCATCCAGCGGCAGTTGCTTGCGCAGCAGGCCGTAGATGCCGAAGCTGGCGGCCAGCACCAGCGAGATCCAGGGCAGGCCGCCGACGCGCGCGGCCTCGATGCCGACGCCGAGCGCGGCCAGCAGCACCGCCAGCCATTGCAGCGGGCGCAGGCGTTCCTTGAGCACCAGCACGCCGAGCGCGACATTGAACAGGGGCAGGATGAAGTAACCCAGGCTGGTTTCCAGGATGTGGCCGGAATTCACGCCCCAGACGAAGGTCAGCCAGTTGATCATCACCATGGCCGAGGCCAGCGCGATGCGTGCGAGCTGCCTGGGAATCCGCGCGGTGCGCAAGGCGGCGCCGAAGCCGCGACCGAAGCCGATCACCGCCGTCATCAAGAGCATGGCCCAGAGCACGCGGTGGGCGATGATCTCATCGGCCGGCACCTCGGCGATCTGCTTGAAGAACACCGGCACCAGCCCCCAGATCAGGTAGGCGGCCAGTCCGGCGAAGACACCCAGGCGGGTATTTTCCGGCGTCGCCACGGGTGATGTGCCGCTCACGTCAGTCCGTCGTAGCTGATGATCGGATCGAGGTAGTCGCCCCAGCGCGTAAAGCTGTGGTCGCCGCCGGGCAGCACGGTTTGCCGCGCGCCGGCGTAGCGGCTTACGGCGTGGCGGTAGTCGAGCGTCTCGTCGCCCTTTTCGACCAGCAGCCAGAAGCGCTGCGGTTTGCCCAAGACCGGGATTTCGATGGCGCGCAGTTCTTCGATGTGCTCGCGGGTGAAGTCGAAGGGCTCGCCGGTATATAGCCAGCGTTGCTGGCCGACATAGCTCTGGAGCGACAGGTGGGCAACCACGGCGGGGTTTACCAGGACCGCCTTGAGATCGAAGGTCTCCGCCAGATAGGTCGCGTAGTAGCCGCCGAGCGACGAGCCAACCACGGTCGTGACGCCGTGGTGGGCGATCAGGTCGGTGGCGAGCGCAATCGCCGTGCGCGGCGATGCCGGCAATTGCGGGCTGAGAAAGAACTCGCCGAGGCCGCGTTCGCGCATGCGCGTGCCGAGGGCTTGCGCCTTGTGCGATTGCGGCCCGCTGGTGAAGCCATGCAGATAGAGGATCACCCGGCGCTCCAGTCCACCAGCCCGAGTTGCCAGGTGGCCAGCACCACGCCGCCGAAGGCGATGCGGTACCAGGCGAAGATCGTGAAGTCGTGGGTGGCGATGAAGCGCAGCAGCCAACGCACGCAGAGGAAGGCCGAGACGAAGGAGGCGACGAAGCCCATGGCCCACATGCCGAGGTCGTCCATGGCCAGCAGGTGGCGCTCCTTGTAGAGTTGATAGGCGGTGGCGGCCAGCAGGGTGGGAATCGCGAGGAAGAAGGAAAACTCCGTTGCCGCCTTGCGCGAGAGACCGAACAGCAGGCCGCCGATGATCGTCGCGCCGGAGCGCGAGGTGCCAGGAATCAGCGCGCAGGCTTGCGCCAGGCCGAGTTTGAAGGCATCGCCAAGACCGAGGTCTTCGACGTTGTCGATGCGAATCCGATGCTCGCGCCGTTCGGCCCAGAGGATGACGAAGCCGCCCAGGATGAAGGTGGTCGCCACGGTCACCGGGTTGAACAGGTTGGCCTTGATCACCTTGCCGAAGAGCAGGCCCAGCACCGCCAGCGGCATGAAGGCGACCGCGAGATTGAGGGTGAAGCGCCGTGCGGCGGGTTCGCGCGGCAGGCCGCGAACAATGCCCATGATGCGCTCGCGGTATTCCCAGCAGACCGCGAGAATCGCGCCGGACTGGATCACGATTTCGAACAATTTGCCTTTCTCATCGTTGAAGTGCAAAACATCGCCAGCCAAGATAAGATGACCGGTAGATGAGACGGGAAGGAATTCGGTGAGGCCTTCGACGACGCCGAGTATCAGCGCCTGGAGCAAGGGGTGAAAATCCATGGCAGGAGAATAAGTGACCGCCAGAAACGGCCGCAAAGTCTAGCATGTTGAAAAAGATCGGCGTCGAGCACCTGCGTGTCGGCATGCACCTCGAAGAACTTTGCGGTTCGTGGATGGAGCATCCCTTCTGGCGCACCAAGTTCATCGTCAAGGACCAGGACGTCATCCGTGAAGTCATCGACAGCGGCATCAAGGAAGTCTGGATCGATGTCGAAAAAGGTCTCGACGTGCCTGCCGTCGCCGAAAGCAAGGAAGAAGTGGAGGCGGAGGTTGATCAGGCGCTGATGAATGCCGCCGTTACCGGCACGCCACAGCAGATCGTACCGCCGAAGCAGGTGCCGCTGACCGAGGAGGTCAAGCGCGCGGTAAAAATCTGCGCCACGGCCAAGAGCGCCGTGGTCTCGATGTTCCAGGAAGTGCGCATGGGCCAGGCGATTTCCAGCGAGGCGGCCGGCGAACTGGTGGATGAAATTTCTTCTTCGGTGATGCGCAATCCCGGCGCCCTGATCAGCCTGGCGCGGCTCAAGACCGCCGACGACTATACCTACATGCATTCGGTCGCCGTCTGCGCCCTGATGGTGGCGCTGGCCAACCGACTCGGCCTCGACGACAAGCAGACGCGCGATGCCGGCATGGCCGGTCTGCTGCACGACCTGGGCAAGGCGCTGATGCCGATGGAAGTGCTGAACAAGCCGGGCAAGCTCACCGAAGAAGAGTTCCGCATCATCAAGGGCCATCCCGTGGAGGGACATCGCCTGCTGGTCGAAGGCGGCAGCGTGGGGCTCGTCCCGCTCGATGTCTGTCTGCATCATCATGAAAAAATCGATGGCAGCGGTTACCCGAACCAACTCAAGGGCGAGCAGATAACCCTTTTCGCCAAGATGGGCGCGGTCTGCGATGTCTATGACGCGATTACCTCCAACCGCCCTTACAAGGCCGGCTGGGATCCCGCCGAATCGATACGCAAGATGACCGAGTGGTGCAACGGCCATTTCGACATGAGAATTTTTCAGGCCTTCGTCAAGAGCATCGGCATCTATCCCGTGGGCTCTCTGGTGCGCCTGAGTTCAGACCGCCTCGGCGTGGTTGCCGAGCAGTCCGAAAAGTCCTTGCTGACGCCGCGTATCAAGGTTTTCTTCTCGACCAGGTCGATGTCCTACATTCCGCCCGAACTGATCGACCTTGCGCGCGCGGGAAACACCGAGAAAATCGTCGCTCGCGAAGACGCCGAGAAGTGGGGCGTCAAGAATCTCGACCAGTATTGGGCGGCGTAGTGGCCTGTTCAAGCGCCGCCAGCCAGCTCAGGGCTGCGTGTCGATCATTGCCGCACATTTCCGCCGACGGTCGTAGCCCGGAGCAGCAGGCGGGCCTTTCCGCCGAGCCGAATAGCGCGCAGCGGAAGTCCGGGTCGAGATGGCGGCAGGGCTCGCCCGCCGCCTTGCGCAAGCTGCTGATCGAAGGCGCGATGCAACAGGCACCGCAGCCGGGACGGCAGTCCATGGCGTGCTCGACCGCCGCCTCGCCATCCGCTACGGCGCGGAGAGCGTTTTTTTCTCGACCGCCTTGTAGCGCAGGGGCTTCATCAGCGCCGACTTTCAGCTTGCCTTGTAGATTTCGCTGCCCGCCTTGACGAACTCGACGGCCTTGACCTCCATGCCCTTGTTCAGGGCTTCCTGCTCCGAAACGCCGATCTTGGCCGCGTAGTCGCGAACGTCCTGGGTGATCTTCATCGAACAGAAGTGCGGCCCGCACATGGAGCAGAAGTGGGCCAGCTTGGCGCCGTGCTGGGGCAGGGTTTCGTCGTGGAATTCGCGCGCCTTGTCGGGGTCGAGGCCGAGGTTGAACTGGTCTTCCCAGCGGAACTCGAAGCGCGCCTTGGACAGCGCGTTGTCGCGCGCCTGCGCGCCGGGATGGCCCTTGGCCAGGTCGGCGGCGTGGGCGGCGATCTTGTAGGCCATGATGCCGTCCTTGACGTCGTTCTTGTCGGGCAGGCCGAGGTGTTCCTTCGGCGTCACATAACAGAGCATGGCGGTGCCGTACCAGCCGATCATGGCGGCGCCAATGGCGCTGGTGATGTGGTCGTAGCCCGGTGCGATGTCGGTGGTCAATGGGCCCAGCGTGTAGAAGGGCGCTTCGCCGCAGAGGCGCAATTGCTCGTCCATGTTGTGCTTGATCATGTGCATGGGCACATGGCCGGGGCCTTCGATCATCACCTGCACGTCGTGCCGCCAGGCGATCTTGGTCAGTTCGCCCAGGGTTTCCAGTTCGCCCATCTGCGCCGCGTCGTTGGCGTCGTAGATCGAGCCGGGGCGCAGGCCGTCGCCGAGGCTGAAGGCGACGTCGTAGGCCTTCATGATGTCGCAGATGTCCTCGAAGTGGGTGTAGAGAAAGTTTTCCTTGTGGTGCGACAAACACCACTTGGCCAGGATCGATCCGCCGCGGCTGACGATCCCGGTCATGCGTTTCGCCGTCAACGGCACATAGCGCAGCAGCACGCCAGCATGGATGGTGAAGTAATCGACACCCTGCTCGGCCTGCTCGATCAGGGTGTCGCGGAAGATTTCCCAGGTCAAGTCTTCGGCCTTGCCATCGACCTTTTCCAGCGCCTGGTAGATCGGCACGGTGCCGATCGGCACCGGGGCGTTGCGCACGATCCATTCGCGGGTTTCGTGGATGTTCTTGCCGGTCGAGAGGTCCATCACCGTGTCGCCGCCCCAGCGGATGGCCCAGGTCATCTTGTCCACTTCATCCTGGATGGTCGAGGCCAGCGGCGAGTTGCCGATGTTGCAGTTGATCTTGGTGAGGAAGTTGCGGCCGATGATCATCGGCTCGGACTCCGGGTGGTTGATGTTGTTGGGGATGATGGCGCGGCCGCGGGCAACCTCGTCGCGGACGAATTCCGGCGTGATCACGCGCGGGATCGAGGCGCCGAAGCTCTGGCCGGGATGCTGTTGGCGCAGCAGGTCTTCGAGGCCGTCGAGTTTCTGGTTCTCGCGAATCGCGACGTACTCCATCTCGGGCGTGATGACGCCGGCCCGCGCGTAATGCATCTGCGAGACGTTCTTGCCGGCGAGCGCGCGGCGCGGCTTGCGCCCGAGATCGAAACGCAGGCCGGCCAGTTCGGCGTTCCTGTTGGCAGAAGCGGCCCGCTGACGGCCGTACTCCGACGTAAGATCGGGCAGCTCCTCGGTGTCGCCGCGCTCGGCAATCCAGGTGGCGCGCAGTGCCGGCAGGCCCTTGCGGATGTCGATGGTCGCCGCCGGGTCGGTGTAGGGACCAGAGCAGTCATAGACGGTGATCGGCGGATTGGGCACGTCGGCGGTCGGGCTCTGGGCGATTTCGCGCATCGGCACGCGAATGTCCGGACGACTGCCGGCGACGTAGATTTTGTGCGAGTTGGGCAAGGGGGCGATCGCGGCAGCATCGACGTGCGCGTCGGCGGCGATGAATTTTTCAGTGGCATTCATGGGGCATTCGGTGTGGGCTGGGGCAGAGGGTCGAAACTACTGGAAAGGCCGGGCGAATGCAACCCGCGGTGGTGAAAGGACACTTCCGGCAGAGGCCCCGTATGCTTAGCGCCGGATCCGCGCTAAAGTATTGCAATTCAGGGCCGTAAGCTAAAGAAGCTCGAAACTACGTTCAGTGAAGGCTAAGGTCGGCTTTATGTCCCTGCAGGGCGCGGGGATGGTATCTTTCGCAGATATCGATGGTGAGCACAGCGACCGCAGCTAATAAGGATAAAGGGAGAAGCATGCCTGTGTTCCGCATCTCGTCGGTAATTGCCGCCACCCTGGCCGCAACGGCGTTCGTTCTGGGGCTTGGCCTTCCTGCCCAGGCCGCCGACTGGCAACGCGTCGTGGCCGGCAAGATCGAGATCATCGAGATCGACAAGGCGCGCATCGCCCGTGGCTCCAGCGGGATCACGGGCTGGAGCCGCATTCTCCTTGGCCGCGAAGTCAATGACCCGGGTGGCGTGTACAACGCGATCCACGCACAGAATTTCTACGACTGCGATGGCCGTCGTTTCACCACGCTGCGTCGCGCCTATTTCAACGGCGATGCCCTGGTTCGAGAGGAATCGGTGTCGCGCCAGCGTGCCAACCGGGTACAAGCCGGCAGCATCGACGAGCGTTTGCTGAATGAGGCTTGCCACGCGCGGACCACAGGTGAGGCGGCGGAAGCGGTCAGTTCGGTCGGGCTGGATACGCACGATCCCGAGCGGCCGAGCGCCATGCACGCCGACATGCGCACACTGGCCGAGGGTGCGCAGCTGCGGGTGGTACCGGTCGCGGATGCTGTGGTCAAACCGGTGTCGCCGGCCCCGGCCGCAACACCTGCTCCGGCTGCGCCTGCGGTAGCCGCAACCGCAGCGCCGACACCTTCCGGCGAAAGGCCGCGGCACATCATGCTGCCGGCGATCGACAAGGCCGCGGCCGACTTGGCTGCGGCAAATGCCGGGATGAAGTCCGCCGCGCCTCCCCCTGCAGCTGCCAAGCCGGCTGCAAAGCCCGAGCTGAGGGCAACCGCCAAAGCGGCATCGCTCGCGGCGGCGGTGCAGGCGGAGTCGGCCGGCGACAGGCGCGCGCGCGAACTTCAATATGCCACCAGCGGCCCGCGCAAACCGGCGCGGAAAAAACCGGCGGATGAGCATGCGCAGAATCCGCCAAGTCTGGCGCACATCCATTGGGCCTATGAAGGGGACGGTGCGCCTGGCAACTGGGGCAAGTTGCGCAGCGAGTATGCGATCTGCGACAAAGGCCTGCGCCAGTCGCCTATCGACATTCGCGACGGCATCAAGGTCAGCCTGGAAATCATACGTTTCGAGTACAAGCCGAGCCAGTTCCGCATTGTCGATAACGGCCATACCCTGCAGGTCAATCTCGGCGAGGGCCTTGCCATGCATGTCATGGGCAAGCGCTACGAACTGGTCCAGTTCCATTTTCATCGCCCCTCGGAAGAGCGCGTGAACGGCAAGCTCTACGACATGGTGGCGCATCTGGTGCACAAGAACGACGAAGGGCAGTTGGCGGTGGTTGCCGTGTTGTTCGAGAAAGGCGGCGAACACCCGTTGATCCAGACCCTGTGGAACAACATTCCGCTTGACCGGGACATGGAAGTCACTCCGGCGGAGCCCATCGACCTCGCGCAACTGCTGCCGGAAAACCGCGCTTACTGGACTTACATGGGCTCGCTGACGACGCCGCCATGCACCGAAGGCGTGCTATGGATGGTGATGAAGCAGCCTTTGCAAGTTTCGGCGGACCAGGTTGCGATCTTCTCGCGCCTCTATCGCAGCAACGCGCGACCCATACAGCCCACGAACGGGCGACTGATCAAGGAGTCGCGCTGACCGATCGAAACCCCACCTGCGGCTAGACCGCATAGCCGATGGTCTTGAGCGCATCGAAGATTTTTTTCGATATCAGGGCGTGGCCGGCGGCGTTGGGGTGGATTTGATCGGCCTTGAGTTCGGTCGTCGAGAGCACCTCGGCCAATGCGTCCTTGATCAGGGGCACTTGGTGCTCCTTGGCCACCTCCTGGTAGAAATCGGCTGCCGACAGGCTATTGAAGACTGCGCCGGCGATGCTCGGTTTCGGCGTCGCAAGCAAGACGGCCTTGGCGCCGCGAGCCTTTACCATCGTGAGCATCTGGCCCAGGTTGGAGACGGTCTGTCCTTGCGGCAGTTTGCGCAGCATGTCGTTGCCACCCAAGGTCACCAGCACCAGTTGCGGACTGTGCTCATCGAGCAATGCCGGCAGGCGCTGCAGCGCGCCAGCGCTGGTGTCGCCGCTGACGCCGCCATTGATCACGATCCAGCCGGTCTGCCCAGCCAGCAGATTCGGCCAGGCTTCGTCGGGCGTGACGCCATGCGGTGCGGTCAGGCTGTCGCCCAGTGCCAGAACCTTGGTGCCGCGGGGCAGGGGATCCTCCTTGTGGTGGCTGCAGGCGGCTACCAACAGCAGCGCAAGCAGCGCCAGCGAGCTGCGGCCAAGTGCGATGAATCTATGCATGCGCGTTTTGCGTTCCCGCGCGTCCACCCTGCGAGCGGATGCTTTGCATGCCGGGGACTGCGCTTCGCGCGCCGGTGCTTTGCATGCCGGAAATAGCGCTTCGCGCGCCGGCATCATGATTGGCCGAACACTTCATTGAGTTGGCGCGCGACGCGGATGAAGGTGGTGCGCTTCGAGAGTTCCCTGAGCTTGTGGGCGCCGACGTAGGTGCACGCGGAGCGCACGCCGCCCAGAATTTCCTGCACGGTGTTCTCGACCGGCCCGCGATAGTCGAGCAGTACCTCCTTGCCTTCCGCGGCGCGGTAGTTGGCGACTCCTCCGGCGTGCTTGTCCATAGCTGCGCGCGAACTCATGCCGTAGAAGCGCACCTTGCGCACACCATCCTGTTCGGTGATCTCGCCCATGCATTCGTCGTGGCCGGCGAGCATGCCGCCCAGCATGATGAAGTCCGCGCCGCCGCCAAAAGCCTTGGCCAGGTCGCCTGGCGAGGTGCACCCGCCATCGGCGCAGATCAGGCCGCCCAGCCCGTGGGCGGCATCGGCGCATTCGATGATCGCGGAGAGCTGGGGGTAGCCGATACCGGTCATTTTGCGCGTGGTGCACACCGAGCCGGGGCCGATGCCGACCTTGACGATATCCGCGCCGTCCAGAATCAACTCTTCCGCCATCTCGCCGGTCACGACGTTGCCCGCCATGATGGTAATTTGCGGGTGAGCGTCGCGCAGGCGATGGAGAAAATCGACGAAGGACTTTGTGTAGCCGTTGGCCACATCAACGCAAACATAGGAAACGGCATCGCCGACCGCTTGTTTGACCCGGCAGAACTTTTCATAGTCCTCGCGGGTAATTCCCATCGAATAGAACACCGGCGCTGCGGCCGGCAAACCCTGGAAAAAACTTGCCAGTTCGCGTTCTTCGTAATGCTTGTGGAGCGCCGTAGCCAATCGGTATTTGGCCAAGGCGAGCGCCATTTCGAAGGTACCCACGGTATCCATGTTGGCGGCGACGATCGGTACGCCATGGTAGCTGCGCCCGGAATGGCGGAACACGAACTCGCGCGAAATGTCGACTTCGGAGCGCGAGGTCAGGGTCGAGCGCTTGGGGCGGATGAGGACGTCCTGAAAATCGAGCTTGAGCTCTTCTTCGATTCGCATGGGGGGCTTCCTTGCTTGGATGTCGGATGACCTGGGCAGCGTCGTCGCGGCGGCCGCCCTCGAGGGCTCCGCCGCGTGCGGCGTGAACCGAGCTTACCGCGTAAACCCGTCATCCGGTTCTTGCACCTTGGCGGCCGAGCAAGGAGCCTGCTCAAGTCGGCTTCGCAGATGCCGATATCAGAAGTAACTGTGGGGCGCGGTGGTTCGGGTAACTGCCGTTAGCCCCCCACTTCCCTGTGTCGCCACCTCAAGAACCCTGGCGCCACCGAATTCAGCGCGATGTCTTATGCGCCCCTCGCAATCCAGAACGAAAAGCACCGGACGCCGCACGGTGGAGTTGACGCTGCCAGCCTCTTCTATATACTTACTGACTGGTCAGTAACTAATTTTGCCATTGTGGAAACGCCAACTCACCCGCGTCAACGCCGCAAGGAAGCGCGACCCTCCGAACTCATGGCGGCGGCCCTGGAACTGTTCGTCGAAAAGGGATTCGTCGGCACCCGCCTGGAAGATGTGGCGGCGCGCGCCGGGGTGTCGAAAGGCACGCTGTATCTCTATTTCGACAGCAAGGAAGCCCTGTTCAAGGCGGTGATCCGGGAGGGCATCGTGCCGATCCTGGAGGAAGGTGCGGGCCTGGTCGACAACTTCGCGGGCTGCAGCGCCGATCTGCTGCGGGCGCTGATCGGCGAATGGTGGCAGCGCATCGGCAACACCCATTTGGCAGGCGTGCCCAAGCTGATGATCAGCGAGGCCGGCAACTTTCCCGAACTGGCGATTTACTACCACGACACCGTGATCGTGCGCGGCCGCGAGCTGATGCGCCGGACCTTGCAACGCGGTATCGCTGCCGGCGAGTTCCGCGCGGTGGACGTCGAAACCGCGATTGACGTGATCTTCGCGCCGGTGTTGATGATGGTGATCTGGCGCTATTCGCTGGGCGCCTGCTGCGGCACGGGGCACGATCCGCAGGTCTATCTGGGTACCCACCTTGACTTGGCCCTGCGCGGGCTCATGATGCCGGCTACATCCGGCAAACGGAGAACAACAAAGTGAAATCCGCCGCTCTGCTTGCCTTGGTTCTTTCGCTGCTGCTGGCCGCCTGCGGCGAGAAGCCGGCCGAGCCGCCACCGGCCGCCGCCGCGCCGCTCGCGGTCAGTGTCGTTCCCTACGCCGACCTTGGCTTCCGTCCCGAGCGCGAGGCGCCGGCAACCGTGCTGGGCAAGAACGAAACCCGGATCGCGGCCGAGACTTCGGCTCGCATTGTGGCGATCGCGGTCGACAGCGGCGACGCCGTCAAGGCCGGGCAGGTGCTGCTGCGGCTCGATGCCAAGGACGCCGAGCTGGCCCTGGCGCGCGCCGCGGCAGGGCTGGCGCAAAGCGCCGCACGCCTGGCTCAAGCTGAGGCGCAGACGGCGCGGGCACGCTCCCTGCGCGAGAAGAATTTCATTTCCGCCGAGGCGCTGACGCTGCGCGAGACCGAACTCGCGACAACCCAGGCCGATGTGCAATCGGCGCGCGCGAACCGCGATTCGGCGCGGCGCGGCGTCGAGAAGTGCACCGTCACCGCGCCCTTCAACGGCATCGTGCGCAGTCGCACAGGGCAGGTCGGCGAACTCGCCGCGCCCGGCACGCCTTTGCTGACCTTGGCCGACACAAGCGACCTGCAGGTGGTGGCCCAGGTCCAGGCGCGCGATGCGGAAGGCCTGGCCGGCGCCGAAAAAGTCGAATTCGCCGCCGCCGGCCAGACACATGCATTGATGCCGCTGCGCATCTCGGGCGCAATCAGTCGCGAGGCGCGCACGGTCGAGGCGCGCCATCGCTTTTCGGGCGCCGCGCCGGCGCCGGGAACCGAGGGCCGGTTGATCTGGCGCGACCCGCGCCCGCACATTCCGGCCGACTACATCCTGCGCCGCAATGGCCGCTACGGAGTGTTCGTGCTCGAAGGAGACAAGGCGCGATTCCTTGAGTTGCCGCAGGCCCAGGAGGGCCGTCCCGCCAGCGCCGACTTTCCGCCCGAAGCGCGCATCGTCATGCGCGGCCGCCATGCATTGCAGGACGCGATGACTGTACGCGTCGAACCGGCTGCCGCGGCGAAATGAACCGCGCTTGCCGCAAAGCCGCCTCAAGGCGGGCGCAGCCAACAGCATGGAGCCGTCGTAAGACGGCGAACTGTCGTCACTCCCTTTCCCGGAAAGGGGGGCGGGGGGAATGAGCTTCTATTCCCGCCTGATCCAGAACCATCCACTGGCCAACATCGCCTTCGCGGTGGTGCTGGTCATGGGTGCGCTGGCCTATCTGGCCATGCCGCGCGAGCAGGATCCGGAAATCAATTTCAACTGGGTCATGGTCACCACGGTGCTGCCCGGGGCTTCGGCCGAGGATGTCGAGAAGCGCGTGACCAAGCCGCTGGAGGACGCGATCAAGGGCGTCGCCGACATCCGCTTCGTGATGTCTTCGTCGCGCGAGAACATTGCCTCGATCCTGGTGCGCTTCCGCGACATCGACGAGCGTGTCTTCGACAAGCGCATCAACGACCTGCGCCGCGAAATCCAGAACAAGGCCAAGAGCGAGCTGCCGGTCGAGGCCAAGGATCCGCGCGTGCT
>MHZX01000118.1 GCA_001828935.1 Rhodocyclales bacterium RIFCSPLOWO2_02_FULL_63_24 | reverse complement strand
AAGGCTTCGCCGGACACCAGCGCCTTGCTCAGCGAGGGCAGCTTGATGCCGAGTTCATCCGCCTTCTCCAGCAGGATGCGCAGGAAGGATGGCGTGCCGACATAAGCGTTGGGCTGCAGGTCGGCCATCGCCGCCACCTGCTGCTCGGTCTGCCCGACGCCGGCCGGAAATACGGTACAGCCCAAAGCCTGAGCGCCGGCTTCGAGAATCCAGGCTCCCGGCGTCATATGGTAGGAAAAACTGTTGTGCACCAGGTCGCCGGCGCGAAACCCGGCGGCATAGAGGGCTCGCGCCGTGCGCCAGTAGTCGGCGCCGCGGCCCTCCGGTTCGTAGATCGGCCCGGGCGAGGAAAACACCCGGCCGAGACGGCCCCACTGCGACGCCGCCAGGCCGCCGAACGGCGGCCTGGTCTTCTGCAACGCGATCAGGTCGCTCTTGCGCACCACCGGCAATCCGGCCAGAGCCGCGGTCGAGGTGATCGACGTGGCATTGACGTGCTTCAACGATTCGGCGAAGTACGCGGCATTGCTCTTGGCGTGGGCGATCTGCTGCGGCAGCCGTGTCGCCAGCGCCGACTCTCGTTGGTCGGCAGTGCGGGTTTCGAGGGCGTCAAAATACATCGACATGTCACGTTGCTCCGAGGTTTGGTGAGGCCGCAAAGCGCGTCGCAGGGCAAGGCGCGAGAGGGAGACGTTTAGCAGCGCTAAACGAGCCCTTGAGCAACGCCGCCATGCGGCGCGATCTGCGGCCGATTAGGCGAGCCAGCGTTTGCGGCGGCGATAATGCTTCGACTCGCGGAAGCTCTTGCGCTCGCCCGAGGAAATGCCGAGGTAGAACTCCTTGACGTCCTCGTTGTTGGCCAGCTCCTTGGCTGCACCCTCCATGACCACGCGGCCATTTTCGAGGATGTAGCCGAAATCGGCATAGCGCAATGCCATGTTGGTGTTCTGCTCGGCCAGGAGAAAGGTCACCTTTTCCCTCTGGTTGAGGTCTTTGACGATGCCGAATACCTCGTCGACAATCTGCGGCGCCAGGCCCATCGAAGGTTCGTCGAGCAGCACCATGGTCGGATTGGCCATCAAGGCGCGGCCGATGGCACACATCTGCTGCTCGCCGCCCGAGGTATAGGCCGCCTGGCTGGTGCGCCGCGTCTTGAGGCGGGGGAAATAGTTGTAGACTTTTTCCAGGGTCTGCGCCACCGCCGCTTTACCATCATTGCGCGTGTAGCTGCCGGTCATCAGGTTTTCTTCGATGGTCAGGTGGCCGAAACAATGCCGACCCTCCATGACCTGGACCACGCCACGCTTGACCAGATCGGCCGGGGTCAGCGCTTCGATGCGCTCGCCGCGACACTCGATCGAACCCTTGGTCACCTCGCCGCGCTCGCCGTGCAGCAAATTGCTCACGGCGCGCAAGGTGGTGGTCTTGCCCGCGCCGTTGCCGCCGAGCAAAGCCACAATGCTGCCTTGCGGTACCGACAGCGAGACGCCCTTGAGCACCAGGATGACGTGGTTGTAGATCACCTCGATGCTGTTCACGTTGAGAAGAATGTTGGCAGTAGTCATGTGCACTTTCGAATTGCGCGGATCATGTTCCAGGACGGACCCGGACGGGGCAGATCACCCCGTCCGGAACCTCCGTGTTTACCCGCAGGTCACTTCTTGCAGTCTTCGGGCGTACGCGGCTTGATCTTCTTTTCTTCCGCGTATTTGCTGGAGGCCAGCATCACCATCGGCCGCAGCACTTTCTCGTCGCCCTGGTACCAGTCGGAAGAGAAGTTCCACTTCTTGCCGTCCCAGGTGTGAATGCGGGCCCACGCCGATCCCATGTGGTCGAGGCAGGAGGTTTGCACCGGACGCATCACGCCGGCAAAGCCCAGGGCATCCAGCGCCTTCTGGTCGAGACTGATGTTTTCCAGGCCCCAGCGCATCTGCTCGCCGGTAATGTGCTTGCCCTTGCCGTAGCGTCCCTGTGCAGCACGTACGCCTTCAACCTGGAGCATGGCCGAGATCAGACCGCGCATGTACAGCACCTGGCCGACTTCTTCCTTCGGACCGGTACCTTGGCCCTTGGCATGCACCAGAGAGAGCACATCCTTGATCACCTTGGCATTCGGCTCGGCGCCATGCTGCATGGCCAGCGCGTTGTAGCCCTTTGCGCCGTCGCCGACGTCCTTGACATCGGGCTCGGCACCGGACCACCAGACACCGTACATCTTCTCGCGCGGATAGCCGGTCGCCTGGGCTTCCTTGATCGAGGTCGAATTCATCACGCCCCAGCCCCAGAGGAATACGTAGTCGGGCTTGCTCTGCCGAATCTGCAGCCAAGTGGCCTTTTGTTCCACACCAGGGTGGGCGACCGGCAGCAACTGGACTTCAAATCCGTGCATCTTGGCGCGCTCTTGCAACAGGGCGATGGGTTCCTTGCCGTACGGGCTGTCGTGATAGACCAGGGCGACCTTCTTACCCTTCAGCTTGTCGAAGCCGCCTTCCTTCTTGGCGATATGCTGCACCAGCACGTCGGCGCCCATCCAGTAGGTGCCTACCAGCGGGAAGTTCCAGCCGAATACGGCGCCGTTCTGCGATTCGCTGCGACCGTAGCCGGCGGTGATGACGGGGATCTTGTCACCGGGCGCCTTCTCGGTCAGGGCGAAGGTGATGCCGGTAGACAAAGGCTGCACCGCGGTGGCACCACCATGCTTGCCCTTCAGGCGCTCGTAGCACTCGACGCCACGGTCGGTGGCGTAGCCGGTCTCGCATTCCTCCCAGATCAGCTTGACGCCATTGACGCCGCCGCGAGCATTGGTCAGCTTCATGTAGTCCACGAAACCGTTGGCCCAAGGTGCTCCGTTAGGAGCATAGGCGCCGGTCCGGTAGGCCAGCACCGGAAAGAACTGCTCCTCGGCCGCAAAGGCCGCGGGCGTGGTGAGTGCTGCGGACAAGCCGATCGCTGCGACCGAAGCGGCAACAGCCAATTTGCGTAGATTCATTTTTTCTCCTCCTAGGATGATTTAGTGATACGCCTGCAAAAAACCTTATGCGACGCCAGACAATCTTACCTGCCCGTGCGCCCCTGTCCATGTCGCTTTGCGCGCCTCCGCCTTGCGCGCCGGAACTCGCCTTCGGCGGCCGGCACTTCCGCTTCGCGGTTCGGCGTCAATGCGGAAATGGCCACAAGCGCAGTTTCTCCCGAGCGGTCGACCACAAACGCGCAATTCCGTGCGGCTCGACGATGAGGAAGAAGATGATCAGTGCGCCGAAGATCATGATCTCGACGTGCGAAACCAGTGCTATCGAAACCTCCAAGCCGAACAGGCCGCCCACCAGCGGCAGCATCTGGTTGAGGAAAATGGGCAGGATGACGATAAAAGCCGCGCCGAAAAAGCTGCCAACGATTGATCCCATGCCGCCGATGATGACCATGAACAGCAACTGGAAGGAGCGGTCGATCGAAAATGCCGCCGGCTCCCAGGAACCGAGATGGACAAAGCCCCACAGGCCTCCCGCCACGCCAACGTAAAACGAACTGACGGCGAAGGCGCTGAGCTTGGCGTACAGCGGGCGAATGCCGATCACGGTGGCCGCCACGTCCATATCGCGGATCGCCATCCATTGCCGGCCGATGCTGCCGCGGACCAGATTCTTCGCCATCAGGCCGAGCACGACCAGGATGCCGAGGCAGAAAAGATACTTGTCGGTGGGGCTCTCGATCGACCAGTTGAACAACTGCAGATTCGCCACGGAAACCGACCCCGACGATGCGTCGTTGGTAAACCACTTGACCCGCAGGAAGGCCCAGTCCCAGAAGAACTGGGCCGCCAGCGTCGCCACGGCGAGATAGAGCCCGCGCACACGCAGGCTCGGGATGCCGAACACAATGCCGACCAGGGCCGCAGTAATCCCGCCCAAGAGGATGGCGCCCAGCATCGGCATGCCGCTGACGCGGATTAAAAAATTGTAGGCGGCGTAGGCACCCACCGCCATGAAGGCGCCCGCGCCGAGCGTAATCTGCCCGCAATAGCCGACCAGGATATTGACCCCCAGTGCGGCGAGGGAAAGGATCAGGAAGGGAATGAGGATGGCGCGAAACAGATACTCATCGACCAGCAGCGGAATCCCGAAAAACGCGAAGGCGACAATGCCGAGAATGACCCAGCGATCCTGCGGAATGGGAAATATCTGCTGATCGGCCTGGTACGACGTCTTGAATTGACCGTTTTCTCTATAGAACATTCCTAGCCCTTCGTATTAAACGCGATCAATGATCTTCTCCCCGAACAGGCCCTGCGGCCTGAACAGGAGGAACATCAGCGCCAACATGTAAGCGAACCAGATCTCGATGCCGCCACCTACCATGGGGCCCAGATAAACCTCGGAGATCTTTTCGCCGACGCCGATGATCAAACCCCCGATGATCGCCCCCGGAACCGAGGTCAAGCCGCCGAGAATCACCACCGGCAACGCCCGCAAGGCCACGGTGGACAGTGAAAACTGGGCGCCCAGCTTGGAGCCCCAGATGATGCCCGCCACCAGCGCCGTGATCCCCGCGACGCACCAGACGATGACCCAGATCCGGTCCAGCGGAATACCGATCGACTGGGCCGCCTGGTGGTCGTCGGCCACGGCGCGCAGTGCGCGCCCGGTTGCCGTCTTCTGGAAGAAGATACTCAGGGCCACCACCAACAGGGCAGAAATAAAGGCAGCGACGAAGTCTTCCTTGTTGATCAGGATGCCGCCTTCGAAGATGTTTTCCAGCATCATCACCGGCTCCTTGGGCATGCCGACGTCGATTTTGTAGATGTCGCTGCCGAAGATGGTCTGGCCGACACCGTCGAGGAAGTAGGCGATGCCGAGCGTGGCCATCAGCAAGGTCGCGCCTTCCTGGTTGACCAGATGGCGCAACACCAGACGCTCGACCAGCCAGGCCACGGTGAACATCACCACCACCGATATCGCAAAGGCCAGCAGATTGGCCATGAACAGGTTGTCCATACCCAGCCACTGCGGTATCCACTCGGAAAAACGCGCCATGGACAGGGCGGCGAACAACACCATCGCGCCCTGGGCGAAATTGAACACGCCAGAGGCCTTGTAGATCAGCACGAAGCCCAGCGCCACCAGCGAGTACAGCATGCCGCTCATAAGGCCGCCGAGCAGGGTTTCCAGGAAGAAGCTCATGGTTCGGTTCCTCAGTGGCTGGCGCCGAGATAGGCGCTGATGACGTCGGGATTGGCGCGGACTTCATCGGGCGTGCCGTCGCCGATTTTCTTGCCGTAATCGAGCACCACGACGCGGTCGGAAATATCCATGACCACACCCATGTCGTGCTCGATCAGCACGACCGTGGTGCCGAACTGGTCATTGACGTCAAGAATGAAGCGGCACATGTCCTGCTTTTCCTCGACGTTCATGCCGGCCATCGGTTCGTCCAGCAGCAGGATCTGCGGCTCCATGGCCAGGGCGCGGGCCAGATCGACGCGTTTTTGCAGGCCGTAGGGCAACCGCCCGACGGGAATCTTGCGGATGTGCTGGATTTCCAGGAAGTCGATGATCTCCTCGACCTTGAGCCGGTGTTCGAGTTCCTCGCGCTGCGCCGGCCCCAGCCAGAAGGCCTGCTGCAGTATGTTGGCCTTCATCTTCAGGTTGCGCCCGGTCATGATATTGTCGAGCACCGACATGCCCTTGAACAGCGCAATGTTCTGGAAGGTGCGGGCCAAGCCGGCCTTGGCCGCCTTGTAGGAATTCATGTTGGCGAAGTGTTCGCCGCGCAGGATGATTTCTCCATGTTGCGGCCGGTAAACGCCGTTGATGACGTTCAGCATCGAACTCTTGCCGGCGCCGTTGGGGCCGATGATGGCGCGGATCTCATGCTCGCGCACATTGAACGAAATGTCCGTCAGCGCCTTGACACCGCCGAAACTCAGGCTGATGTTGTTGAGGTCGAGAATGACCTCGCCGATATTTCTTCCGCTCATCAGGCTGCCTTCTTCATCACGGGGAAAGTCTTGACCTCGCAGATCACCAAGTCGGCCGCCACCTTGCCGGTGCGGCCATCCTCGAACTTGACCTGGGTTTCGATGAACTGCGACGTCTTGCCGGAATACAGGGCGTCGATCAGCACGCCATATTTTTCGGAAATGAAGCCGCGCCGCACCTTGCGCGTGCGCGTCAGTTCGTCGTCGTCCGGATCGAGTTCCTTGTGCAGCACCAGGAAGCGATGAATCTGCGTCTCGGCCACCATGGCATCGTGCGACAGGTCGACATTGACCTGTTCGACGCATTCGCGCACCAGGTCGAGGACATCCTTCTTGCCCGCGAGGTCGGTGTAGCCCGAATAGGGCAGGCCGCGCCGCTCGGCCCAGTTGCCAACCGCGCCCATGTCGATATTGACGAAAGCGCAGACCATGTCGCGATCATGACCGAAGCAGACCGCTTCCTTGATGTGCGGGAAGAACTTGAGCTTGTTCTCGATGTAGTTCGGCGCGAATATCGCGCCGTCGGCGAGCTTGCCGACGTCCTTGGCACGGTCGATGATCTTCAGATGCCCGTCCTCATCGAAGAAGCCGGCGTCGCCGGTGTGGAACCAGCCTTCGGCGTCGATCGCCTCGGCCGTCGCGTCCGGACGCTTGTAGTATTCCTTGAGCAGCAGCTTGCCGCGCACCAGCACTTCGCCGCTGTCGGCGATTCTGACCTCGACGCCCGGCGCCGGCTTGCCGACGCTGTCGAACTTGATTTCGCGGTCCGGCTGCAGGCAGACCGCGGCGCAGGTTTCGGTGGACCCATAGAGCTGTTTCAGATTGACGCCGATCGAACGATAGAAGCGGAACAGATCCGGGCCGATGGCGGCGCCTGCCGTGTAGGCGACGCGAATGCGGCTCATGCCGAGCACATTGCGCAGCGGACCATAGACCAGCACGTTGCCCAGCGCATACAGCAGGCGGTCGGCGGTGGACACGCCCGGCTTGCCGTCGAGGATGTCCGACCCGCAGCGCTTGGCCACGGCCATGAAGTAGTGGAACATGCCGCGCTTGAGCGCACCGGCATCCTCCATGCGGATCATCACCGTGGTCAGCAGGTTTTCGAACACCCGCGGCGGGGCGAAGTAATAGGTCGGACCGATTTCGCGCAGGTCGGTCATCACCGTATCGCCGGATTCCGGGCAATTGATCGTGAAGCCCGCCACCAGCGCCTGCGCGTAGGAGAACAAGTGGTCTCCCACCCAGGCCATCGGCAGGTAGGAAAGGATGTCTTCCTGATCGGTGAGATGGTCGAAACCGACGCCGCTTTGCGCCGCGGCGATGAAGGTCTCGTGGGTCTGGCAGACGCCCTTGGGCTTGCCGGTGGTGCCGGATGTGTAGAGCATCACCGCGATGTCCTGCGGACTCCCCTTGGCGATCTCGCCGGGGATGAAGTCGGGCTGGTTCTTGTCATGGACCTTGCCCATGGCGATCACTTCGTCAAGACCCTGCAGGCTGGTCTGGGTGTAATGGCGCATGCCGCGCGGATCGTCATAGAGGATGTGCTGCAGACAGGGGCACTGCTCCTTGATTTCCAGCAGCTTGTCGACCTGCTCCTGGTCCTCGACGATGGCAAAGCGAATTTCGCCGTCGGTCAGCACGAAGGCCATTTCCGTCGCCACCGCATCCTGGTACAGCGGCACCGGCACGCCACCCAGCATTTGCGCCGCGCACATCGCCCAGTACAGACGCGGCCGGTTGTCGCCGATCAGGGCCAGGTTGTCGCCGCGCTTGAAGCCCAGTTCCGCCAGACCGCAGGCGATGGCGCGCACTTCCAGCGCCACTTCGCTCCAGTTCCAGGTTTGCCAGATGCCGAGATATTTCTCGCGCGTCGCCGGACGGTCGCCGCGCGTCGCAGCGTGATGCAGCAACAGACGGGGAAATGTATCGAGCGAGCTTGAAGTCCGCCCCGATTCGGATGCAGTCATGCGTTTTCTCTCCTCCAGCGCTACCTGGTGCGGATTCGCTTGTCTCGCGACTGTCCGCCACAGGGATGTTGTTGCACTATAGCGATCCAGTTTAAGCGATTCTCCCGCCTATAATTGTCGCGTGCCTGACAATTGCCCGAAACCTGCCATCACGCTCGAACAGATGCTGCGCCGCACAAGCTGGGCGCAGGCGTTGTCCGCCGAAGACTTCGACCGCGCGCGCGAAGGCACGATCGAACGTCTGGTGCTTGCCGGCGGCTATATCTGCAGCAAAGGCGAGCCGGTCGACCATTGGCATGGCGTGATCGATGGCCTGGCCAAGATGTCCAGCGACTGGGTCACCGGCAAGACCGCCAGCTTCACCGGCATCGCCGCCGGCGGCTGGTTCGGCGAAGGCTCGATGCTCAAACCCGAGCCGCGCCGCTACGACGTGGTCGCCCTGCGCGACACCCGCGTCGCCTGCATGCGGCACGAAACCTTCCACTGGCTGCTGGACAACAGCATCGCCTTCAACCGTTTCATCATCACCCAGATCAACGAGCGACTTGGCCTGTTCATCGGCCTGCTCGAATCGGAACGGCTGCTCGATGTGGATGCGCGCGTCGCGCGCACCATGGCCGCCCTGTTCCACCCTGTGCTGCATCCCGGGATGGAATCCCGCATCGCCATCTCGCAGGAAGAAATCGGCTATCTGGCCGGCATTTCGCGCCAACGCGTCAACCGCGCGCTAAAGGCGCTGGAGGATGCGGGCTTCCTCAGCACCGAGTACGGCGGCATCACCGTGCTCGACCTGGAAGGGCTGCGCCGCTTCGGCGGCTGAGGGCAAACCGCCAGCGCCGTTACCTGTCCGCGAAGCGGAATCCCAGGTACGCAGAGCGCGCCAGCGCCGACTGTCGAGACGCGCTTAGTAGCTGTAAAAACCGCGCCCGGTCTTGCGCCCGAGATAACCCGCGGCGACCATTTCCTTCAGCAGCGGCGCCGGGCGGTACTTGGAATCGTTGAAGCCTTCGTAGAACACGTTCATCACCGCCAGCATGGTGTCGAGGCCGATCATGTCGGCCAGCGCCAGCGGGCCGATCGGCTGGTTGCAGCCCAGCTTCATGCCGGCATCGATTTCCTCGGCGGAAGCGAGGCCCTCGGCCAGCACGAAAATCGCCTCGTTGATCATCGGGCAGAGAATCCGATTCACCACGAAGCCGGGGTTGTTCTTCACCGTGATCGGCGTCTTGCCCAGCGCCTTGGACAAGGCTTCGACCTTGGCATGCGTCTGGTCCGAGGTTTGCAAGCCGCGGATGATCTCGACCAGCGCCATCAGCGGCACCGGGTTGAAGAAGTGCATGCCGATGAACTTGTCGGCGCGCCCGGTGGCGGCGGCCAGGCGGGTGATCGAGATCGACGAGGTATTGCTGGCGATGATGGTCTCGGCGCCGATCACGGCCTCGATCTCCTTGAGGATTTTCAGCTTGAGGCTCTCGTTCTCGGTCGCCGCCTCGATCACGATATCGACCGCCCGCATGTCCGCCATCTGCGTCGTCGGCTTGATCCGATCCAGCGCCGCCGCCTTCTGCTCGGCCGTCATCTTCTCCTTCTTGACCAGCCGGTCGAGGCTGGCGGAAACCGTGGCAATACCCTTCTGCACGGCGGCCTCGTTGATGTCCAGCATCACTGCGGCGATGCCCGCCACCGCGCAGGCCTGCGCGATGCCGTTGCCCATGGTGCCGGCGCCGATGATGCCGACTGTCTTGATCGTCATTGATTGCTCCTTTGAAAGTATGAGAACGCTGCGCCCGATTTTATCGCGACGGCACATTACCGCGGAGTGTCCCGCTGCACGGAACATTCGCGGCGGGCAGCAACGCATATGTCTTTCGCCATAAAGCAGCCGCCTTGACTTGCCAAAACCATAAGTCGCGGGTTGTTGGCCTTGTCCGGTTCTGCAGCACATGAATTGTCCGCTTTTTCGGTTGGGGGCGGGAAGCGGCGAGGGGCGTAGCCCGAAGCCGGTTTCCGCCCCCAACAACGCGCTTGGCGCACGGCTTCCGTCTTCACGGCAAAGACCTTGCCGTTGTCGAAGTAGAAACCGGGACGACGCGCGAAGCCGGCGCTACGCCAGGGTGGCGAACATCTGCTGCGGCGGAATCACCTCGACCTTGTCCGCCAGCGGATAGCCCTCGCGAACCGGCGCGATCACCCAGGCGCGATCCAGGCCGAGGTCTTCGCAGGCCGTCCAGAAACCGCGCGCGGGGCGGGGCGCGTTCGACAGCTTGATTTCGTAGCCGATCCGCCGGCCGCCGTTTTCCACCACCAGGTCGAGTTCAGCGCCAGCCGCGGTGCGATAGAAACCGAACTCCGCGAGCGGCGGCAGATGCGCAATCAGTTGCTCGATGAGGAAACCTTCCCATGACAATCCCGCCACCGGGTGCCCGGCCAGATCGTCGAGCGTGGCGATGCCCAGCAAGGCGTGGAGCAGGCCGCTATCGCGGACGAAGACCTTGGGCGACTTCACCAGCCGTTTGCCGACGTTGGCATGCCAGGGTTCGAGCCGGCGCAGCATCAGCGCGTCGACCATCAGATCGAGATAGCGTCCGACCGTGGTATGCGCCACGCCACCGAGCGCCAGGCCGAGTTGCGAGGCATTGAACACTTGCCCTTGCAAATGAGCGCACATGCGCCAGAAGCGTCGCAGGGTTTCGGCCGGTATGGTCACGCCCAGCTGCGGCAGATCGCGCGTCAGCAGCGTTTTGGACAGATCGGCGCGCCAGGCCAGCGACGCAGCATCGTCGACCGCCAGGAAGCTTTGCGGAAATCCGCCGCGCAGCCACAAACGGGAAATCGCCGGCGCATTGTCGCCAACCCCGGCGCCGACCTCGTCGATCAGGAAAGGCGTCAACTCCAGGTAGGCCACGCGTCCGGCCAGCGACTCCGACGACTGGCGCAAGAGCTTGCCGCTCGCCGAGCCCAGCAGCAGAAAGCGCCCGGGGCGACGCTCGGCATCGATTTCGGGCCGCAGCGCGGAGAATATCTCGGGCAGCGCCTGCACTTCGTCGATCACCACCAGCCGGTCGCGATAGCGGCCGAAGAAGGCCGCCGGCTGCGCCAGGCGCGCCCGGTCGGCCTCGTCCTCCATGTCGAGGAACACTGCATCCGGCCGCAGCGCGGCCACCTGCCGCGCCAGCGTGGTCTTGCCCACCTGGCGCGGCCCGAGCAGCACGGCCGCCGGCTGCTGGCGCAGGCGGGAGTCGATTTCGGACAAAAGTCGGCGATCAATCATTCATGCATTTTGAGCTGTCATCGCTCAAAATGCAATATTACTGATCCAACCCGTATCGCGACGACCGAAACCTGGCAGCGATCCTGACGCATCGAACAGATCGATCATCACGGAAAAATCATCACTGTGAAAGTCGGCGCTGGCGAGGCGGCGGAGCCGACACGGAACGGTCATTCCGGCTGGCCGCATCGGCGCAAGGGAACCCGCAGGGCGGGAGCGCATGAGGCGGCGGCCTGTCGCCGGCCTGCGGGACACCGATAAAGTTTGGACCCCGGCTTTCGCCGGGGTGACATCTTGATAAGCGCCGTCCCGCCAGCGCCGACCTTTACGTCGACCGCCGGTACTGCCCGCCGCCCTCATGCGCTGGTTGGCGAGGCAGACCGGCCCCTGGCCGCCGGTGTTCGATAACGCCGCGGACGTGGAGCAACTGCGCCTCCACGTGCCCCAGGGCGAGCCACACCACCTTGTCATCACCTCGCGCAACGCGGCCTGGGGCGGAGTTGCGCAGCCAATGGAACTGTCCGAGAGCCCGTTCTGGTTCTCTATAGGTTCGAAAAATCGATAATCAGGGCACCACCGCCAGCCCGGCCTTTTCGGCGGCAGCCCGCAGGCGCTGGTCGAAGACGGCGAAATGCATCGGCATACTGGTTTTTTCCTGCAACCATAACGCGCTCGCCAGATGGATCGAATCGAAGCCGCGCAACCCATACAGTTCGGCAAGGTCGCCCGCGCGGCGCACCACGGCCGGAACCAGTTCGATGCGCAGCAGGTTCTCCCAATCGAGGTTCAGTTGCGCCAGCCGTTGCTGATGTTTCGCTGCGGTGGAGATGCCCTGTGCCTTGAGCCGGGCGAATGCGGCGCGCGCTTCGGGGTAGGCGATTACCGATGCGGCCAGCGCTTCCGCCTTGACTGTATATGCGCGCAATTCCTTTGAGCCGGCCTCGCGCACATAGAGCTTCACCCAGGCCGATGTATCCAGATAGAGGATCAACGTCGATCCTCGGCCACCCAATCCGCCAAACTCACGCCGACCGGCAGTGCTTCGCCGCGCGGCAGACCGATTACCTTGCCACCGCTCCATGAAATGCCGGGCTGTGTCGCCAGATCATCCAGCGTCGTCTGCTGTTTGATCGGCACGAGTTGCGCCACCGGACGGTTGTGCATGCTGATGGTCACGGTTTCGCCGGCCTTTACCTGGCGAATGTATTCGCTCAAATGCGATTTCAATTCCCGGATGCTCGCTTGCACGATGTGCCTTCTTTATCAAGTTGTGGTCACATTCTATGCCTGCCGGCTGGCACTGACAATCCACGGGGTTCGATCCCGGTCGCCGCAGCGTCACAGTGCCGCAGTGTCGCCGTGCCTCCAGCGCCGTCCGCAAGGGATACCGTCTCCGGCTCAGCCGGAGACATAACTCTTACATGCTTCGCCGGTACTGGCCGCCGACCAGGTACAGGGCGTTGCTTATCTGCCCCAGCGAGCAATGGCGCACGGCGTCCATCATCACGGCGAAGACGTTGCCGTTGTCGATCACGGCCTGCTTGAGTTTGGCCAGGCAGGCTTCAGCCTCGCCGGCGTTGCGCTGCTGGAAATCCGCCAGGCGCTTCAACTGCGACTGCTTTTCCTCCTCGGTCGAACGCGCCAGTTCGATCTCGGTAGCGATACCCGAACCATGCGGATTGAGGAAGGTATTGACGCCAATGATGGGATAGGAGCCGTCGTGCTTCTTGTGCTCGTAGTGCATCGACTCTTCCTGGATCTTGCCGCGCTGGTAGCCGGTTTCCATGGCGCCGAGCACGCCCCCCCTTGAGGCGATGGCCTCGAATTCCTTGAGCACGGCTTCTTCGACGAGATCGGTCAGTTCCTCGATGATGAAGGCGCCCTGGTTCGGATTCTCGTTTTTCGCCACGCCCCATTCGCGGTTGATGACGAGCTGGATCGCCATCGCGCGCCGCACCGATTCCTCGGTCGGCGTGGTGATCGCCTCGTCGTAGGCGTTGGTGTGCAGGCTGTTGCAGTTGTCGTAGATGGCGATCAGCGCCTGCAGCGTGGTGCGGATGTCGTTGAAATCCATCTCCTGGGCGTGCAAGCTGCGGCCGGAGGTCTGGATGTGGTACTTGAGCTTCTGGCTGCGCTCGTTGGCGCCGTAGCGCTGCTTCATCGCCACGGCCCAGATGCGACGCGCGACGCGGCCGATCACCGAGTATTCCGGGTCCATGCCGTTGCTGAAGAAGAAGCTCAGGTTGCCGGCGAAATCGTCGATGTGCATGCCGCGCGCCAGATAGGTTTCGACGTAGGTGAAGCCGTTGGCCAGCGTGAACGCCAATTGACTGATCGGGTTCGCCCCGGCCTCGGCGATGTGATAGCCGGAGATCGAGACCGAGTAGAAATTGCGGATCTGGTTATGGACGAAATATTCCTGGATGTCGCCCATCATTTTCAGCGCGAACTCGGTCGAGAAGATGCAGGTGTTCTGGCCCTGGTCTTCCTTGAGGATGTCGGCCTGCACCGTGCCGCGCACCGAGGACAGCGTCCATTCGCGGATTTTCCCGGCTTCGTCCTCGGTCGCGTCGCGGCCGTTCTGCTCACGGAACTTCTCGATCTGCTGATCGACGGCGGCGTTGAGGAACATGGCGAGAATCATCGGCGCCGGGCCGTTGATGGTCATCGACACCGAAGTCGCCGGGTCGCACAGGTCGAAGCCGGAGTAGAGCACCTTGAGGTCGTCCAGCGTGGCGATCGACACGCCGGAGTTGCCGACCTTGCCGTAGATGTCGGGACGCGGATCGGGGTCGCAGCCGTACAGCGTGACCGAGTCGAAGGCGGTGGACAGGCGCTTGGCCGGCATGCCTTCGGAGACCTTGAGGAAACGCTTGTTGGTGCGGAAGGCGTCGCCCTCGCCGGCGAACATGCGCGTCGGGTCTTCGTTCTCGCGCTTGAAGGCGAACACGCCGGCGGTATAGGGAAAGGAGCCGGGCACGTTCTCGCGCATCAGGAACTTGAGCAGCTCGCCTTCGTCGTCGAAGCGCGGCAACGCGACCTTGCGGATCTTGGTGCCCG
>MHZX01000117.1 GCA_001828935.1 Rhodocyclales bacterium RIFCSPLOWO2_02_FULL_63_24 | reverse complement strand
ACTCGGTGCCGCTGCCGCCCTTGAGCCAGGTGGCGCGCAGGCGCAAGTCGAGGTTGGTGACGCCGGTGTAGAGCAGTTCCGGCGTCAGCGACCAGCTGCGGTCGTCGAGGTTGGCGATCAGCGTCGCCGAGGGCGTGAAATAGACGATGTCGAAGGGCTCCTTCTGGCTCGCCCGCAAATACAAATAGCGCTCGCCGGCGTTGGCGCGGCCGTAGGAGGTGCTGAGCTGCCGCGCCTTGGTCAGCAGCGCGGGGTTACCGCGATCGACCAGGCGATGGAAATCCGTGAGTTGGCTTTGCGTGTAGCCGGTGCCGTTGCGGTAGTACTCGGCGATCCAGGTGGTGTCGTTTTCGGTCAGATAGCGCAGGCCGAGCAGATAACTGGTTGCATCGCGGATTTGAGTGGAGACATTGCCGGCGGCGTCGATGCGGCGCGTTTCGACGTCGCGGACACGCGCCCATTCGCCGTGGATTTCCAGCGCGCTGGAGAGGTTGCGCGAGAAGTCGAGGCCGAAACGCGGCGTGCGGCTGCCGCCGCCGAGCCAGGTGAAATCGATGTCGGTGTCGTAGTAGAGCAGGTAGAGCTTGGCCGCGGCGTTGAGGCGCTGCGGCTGGCCGAAATCCTGGTTGGTCTGGGTGCCGACCGGCAGCAGCACGGGGGTGAGGGCGACCGTCTTCAGCTCGCCGTCGAAATTGCGGATGAAGTCGGCGGCAATCATGGTGTAGCCCTCGCGCGCCAGCTCGACGTCGTTGGGATCCTTTGCGCGTTCGACGAAGCCGACCGGATTCCAGGCGTAGCCCTTGCCCCATTTCGTTGCGATCTTGCCGGCGTCGAGGGTGAAGCCGGGATCGGGTTTGAGCGAGAGGTAGGCTTCGTCGAAGCGTTCGCTGCCTTCGCTGCTCAGCGCGTCGCGCCGCGCCTCGACGTTGGCACGCAGGTTGAAGGTGGCGATGCCCCGGGTGTATTTGGCGTTGAGCTTGAGCGTGGCAGTGTTGCGATCCAGCGTATCGCGCGCCAGGCCGTTCAGGGTGTAGAAGGAACCACTGCGATTGAGCCAGGAACGATCGGTTTTGAACTCGACGTAGCCGCCGAACTCGAAAGGCTGCTTCTCGAACTCGGCGGCGTCGAACTTGAATTCCTCGCCGTGGGCAAAGCCCGTCAGCAGGCAGGCGAGGAGCCAGGCTTTTCTCACTTGCGCCTCATTTGCGTAAATCCTCGACCCGCGGCAGGTAGTTGAGCGAGAACACCTCGTCGGGAAAGTCGCGCTTCTTGATGTTGGCGTAGAGCATCACCGACTTGTAATCCTTGTAGAGCGGGCTGTCGGTCTCGATCGTCGCCGGGCGCTTGATGCCGCCGCCGAAATCCTTGGTGTCCTTGAAATGCAGCGTCTTGATCAGCATGCCGCTGGCGGCGTAGCACTCGATGTCGATCGGCAGCAGGGTCTTCCTGTCCACCCACATCTTCAGCCTGTCGTAGGCCACCTCGCCGGTCTTGGCCTTCAGATTGAGCAGATAGCGGTCCTTCTCTTCCGTCGCCGCCTCGACGTTGTACTCGATCGCATAGTCGATGCGCAGGATGTCGGCATTGTTGAACACACCGCCGGTCACCGATTGCAGGCTGGTGATGCGCATCGGTTTGCCGACTTCGGGAATGTAGAGCCACATGTTGTCGCCCAGGCGCAGCGTGGCGCGGCCCTTGTCGCTTTGCGGCGCAAGGAACAGGGCGACGATCTTGTCGCTGCCCTTCTTCACCGAGTACAGCACGAACTCCTTCTTCTTGCCGTCGGGCTCGATGTTGATGAGCTTGCGCAGCATTTCGTAGGACTCGGGTTCGAGGTTGCGGTCCACCTTCTTCAGGATCGCCGTGCCGTCGAGAGCGAGGGCCGGAAACGCGAGCAGACAGAACAGGATTGCGGTCAGTGTCTTGTTCATTTTCGTTCTCGGTTCAAACGTGGCGTAGGGCGCTGATCGGGTCCATGCGCGAGGCCTTCCACGCCGGTTGCAGGCTGGCGACGACGGCGACGACGACGACCAGTGCCGCGATGGTCAGCACGTCGCCGCCGGCGATGGTCGGCGCCATCACCAGATTCTGCTGCATGCCGAAATTGAAGGTCGGGCTCCAGAGATTGATGCCGAAGATCGCGACGAGGCTCAGCAGCGTACCCGCCACGGTGCCGACGAGGCCCAGCATCAGGCCCTCGGCGAGGAACAGCGAAAGGATGCGCGAGGGCGGCGTGCCGATCGCGGCGATGGTGCCGATCTCGCGGATGCGCTCGAACACCGCCATGATCATCACGTTCATCACGCTGACCAGCACGATGGACACCAGAACCACCTTGATGAACAGCGTCATCAGGTCGATCATCTTGGCCAGGTTGGCGAAGGGCGAGAGGTCGGCCCAGGTGTGGGTTTCCAGCACCGGCTTGCCTTCCTTGTTGCTGACGCCTTCCAATGCGGCCTTGATCTGGCCGGCGCTCCGGTCGAGGCGCGAGAAGTCCTTCAGGCGCACGGCAATCTCGCTGACCTCGGCCTCGTTCATGCGCAGCAGTTCGCGGGCGTCGTCGATGTGCACATAGCCGTCGCGTCCGCCGGGGCCGGTCACGCTTTCGAGGATGCCGCGCACGACGAAGGTCTTGCCATTGACCGAGCCGTCGCGGTTGGTGGCGACCACCACCACCGTGTCGCCGACCTTGGTCTTCATGCCGCGCGCCAGCAGTTGCGGGATCACGATCTGGCCGCGACCGATCAGCGCTCCCGCTTTCTCGCCTTCGATCATACGGCCGGGCAGCAAGGGCGTGGTCGCCGCCTCGCGCGCCGGGTCGATGCCGTTTACGCGGATGCTGGTGGTTTCGGCGAAGTTGCTGAACATGCCGCCGAACTTGACGCGCGGCGACCAGGTCTCGACCGCCGGATTGGCCTTCAGCGCGTCCTCCACCTTGGCCACCATCGGCGGCTTCAGGTTGAGGTTGAGCGGCAGGTTGTCGATCGAGGCGACATAGCCCTTGCGATGCACCTGCAGGTGGCCGAGCACCGAGTCGGTGATCTGGCCGACCATCATGGACCGGAAGGAGCCGGCGACGGCGATGAAGAGCAGCACCGCGACCATGCCGATGACGATCAGCAGCAGTGTCAGCATGGTGCGGCGGCGGTAGCGCAGCAGGTTGCGGCTGGCAATGGAGATAACATCAAACATGGCTGCCCCCATTCTGCAAGCGCCCGTCTTCGAGCGTGAAGGTGGTTTCCGCCTCGCCCATGATCTTCGGGTCGTGGGTGGAGAAGATGAAGGTGGTGCCGAACTCGTCGCGCATTTTCTTCATCAGTTCGAGGATGCGGTAGGCGGTGTCGTGGTCAAGGTTAGCGGTGGGCTCGTCGGCCAGCACCAGCTTGGGCTGGCTCACCAGCGCGCGCGCCACGGCGACGCGCTGCTTCTGCCCGCCGGAAATCTGGTCGGGCCGCTTGTCGGCCTGGTCGGCCATGCCGACCGCGTCGAGCATGCGCAGCACCTGTTCTTTCCGCTTCGCCGCCGGCCATTTATTGCCACTGAGCTGCACCATGCGCAAGGGATATTCGACGTTCTCGAATACGGTCAGCACGGGAATCAAGTTGAAGTCCTGGAACACGAAGCCGATGTGCTCGCCGCGAAAGCGGGCGGCGGCGCGGCGGTCCAGCGTGGCGATGTCGGTATCGAGCACCTTTAAGGTGCCTCCCGAAGGATGGTCGAGGCAGCCGAGCATGTTGAGCAGCGTGCTCTTGCCGCTGCCCGAAGGGCCGACGAAGGCGACGAAGGACGAAGCCTCGATGGCGAAATCGATGCCCTTGATCGCCGGCACGTCGATGTCGCCGACGCGGTAGGTCTTGGTCAGGCGGGTTGCGGTGACGAGGCTCATTTCAATTTCCTTCACTTGCAGTTGTTGTGCAGCTTCCACTTCTCGGCATGGCCCATGGCGACTGCAAAGTCCGGCGGCGTGCAGCGATCGTCGGCGCCGGGTGCGGCGGTAGCCGGGGCGACCGCGGCAACCGCGTCCGTGGCGGGAAAGCCCTGCTGGCCGACGACGCCGATCAGCGCGAGAAACAGCACCACGATTGCCGTACCGCCAGCGCCGACTCTCTGGCTGGCGTGGGGCGTGAAGACCTCGCAGACGCCGCCGGCGCAATGTTGTGCCTGCCGGTTCGGCAGGGCGTTGTATATCTTGCAGCCGATGCAGATGCCGAAGGCGCTTTCGAAGAACATCAGCGTCAGGCAGGTGGCGCAGACCAGCATGTTGATCGGCCCGATCACGTTGTTGATCACGATCAGCCAGAGCATGGTCACCGCCAGGACCCAACCGATCGCCCAGGCGAAGCGCTTCTGCGGCGCACCGGTCCATTCCGGCGCCTGCTTCCTCACCGCGAAGCGGCCGAGGATCATGCTCGGCGAATACTTCGGGTTGACGAACAGACGAATGGTGAAATCGATCAGGAAGGCGATCACGAAAATCTTGGTCGGGCGGAAATTGCCCATGAACCACGCGTTGGCGAAGGTCATCATGGCGAAGACGAAGAGAATGCCGGCGGCGGCCCGCACCTCGCGTTCGTTCAATACCGGCACCTCGTAGCCGGGCAGCGCCTCGCCGAAACCGAAAATCTTGCTCATGTCCTGCTCCCTGTCTGTCGATGACCTGCATTTGACCCTAATCCCGTAAGCGCTGGGTTGCGCTATGCGATTGTTTTGCATCGTCGCATTGCGGGTCCGCAGTCTGTTACGCTGCGTTACAAAACGAAGCGTCAGCAGGGGTTAGAGAGAGCAATTCCTTGGGTCATGGCAGAAAGCCACGGCGCCCTGGTCCGGCGACGGGCAACGAAGCGGGTCTCGGAATATGGCAAGGGGACCGCGCCCACTGTCGCCCTTCGATGGCCGCTACCGATACATACGATTTGTCGATGTGCATCGATTGATCCACATCCCGCAGTCGACGCTCTGGCGCGACTAAGCTATGCCTCTTGTTCGGCTGAAGCGGATGGTCGCAACAAGCCCAAATACCAAATTGGGCTACTGTTTGCCAATAAACCCTTGGAGCATTCTCGACCGGATTTGCCCATTAGGCATGGTCCGAAGCGTACGGTCTGCATTTTATTTCGCGGAAGCAGATAGCAGCTGATCGAAACAATGAGTCGTTAATGAGAACGCCTTGAGCGATACGTATCTAAGCAAATTACTGATTGCTGCGCGTCGATGATATCCGTAGATGCATCCAGTTCAGGTAGATCTGGTAGGAAATGCATGAGCATTTTCCGACGCATATGCACCGCAGCAGCTACATCTTCGATTGAGTAACCGAGGTGATTGCGCAAAACACTTAGAGCGTTATGAATCAGCTCCGGATATTCTGTAGGAACCAGGCTATCGTCTTTTTCAGAAGTTCTTTCGCCACGACGATAGAGGCCCATAACGATACCGTTCTTGTATTGAGCTTCAGTAATAAGATCGAGTTGCCTGGCGCGGTAGAGGATTGCTGCTTTGCTCACCTTCCAGCGGACTTTGAGCTCCTTCATTGCCGCCCAGTCAAAGCGATTGTGGCGAACTGCGTTGAACTCTTTCGCGAACGTGCTTCGAGGCATGAGGAACGCTCCTGCGAAGCGATTCGCCTCGCCTTCGGAAACACGGTCACCAGTTAGGCGACCTTCATGCATGATGAAGTGCCCTATTTCATGGGCAATATCGAAGCGAATCCGTGCGGAAGAGCCCTTATTGTTGTTCGTAACAATGATTGGACGCTTCGATGAAATGGACAACGCATCGACTTGGGAAGAAACGCTATGAAAAGTCGTCACGACTGCGCCAGCATTTTCGGCGACGCGGATCATATTCACGATTGGACCAAATCCCAGCCCCAACGCAATCCGCGATTTCTCGGCAGCACGTTCAATGTCTTCTGGCGTGGTGACCTCAAAAGCCGGGAAAGTAGTTAGCGGTAAATCCAATTTACCGTCAATGAACGCAACAAAACGACGGAATAGTTCTCCCTTGGCAAGCGCTGCCTGTTTGCTGGACACCTTTGTCGTAGCATTTTTACGAAAATGATATGACTCTTCTCCAAGCAGCATCCCAGCTGATTCGTAGAAGAATCCAGGCATAACTTCAAGAAACCGGGCTAGCTCCCCAGCTAACTCAAGGGTTGGCTCATCCCGTCCCATTTCAAGGCGGTTGATGAACTGTCGAGACTTGCCGACAGCGTCGGCTACGTCATTGAGTGCGTAGCCATGGCATGAGCGAGCAAGTCTGAGGTTCGATCCATTGAACGTATGTTCCATAGTTCCTTGAACTTATTTTGTTGCTTCCTTAGCGCCTGCATCGGGCTTCTTGATTTCGACGGGTGCAGGACCTTGTTCCACAGCCTGCGGTAGCGTTTCATCGATGGAGCGGACAATAGGCACTTGTCCGTAGCGCCATTCAAATACTTGGATCGCTTGCGCGTTAAACCCTACAAAGTAAATCTCTGGATCTGCGTCATCGATCAGAGGACGCTCAACGATAAATCGAAAAATCACAGGCGTAGTTTCGTCAGGAGCGAATAGTTGATCTGATTCGTTGCGGCGCCAGAATCCCTTTTTGCTTGGTGACGCATGGTCATCGCGAAAGAATCGGAACGGCACACCGTCGATTTCGAGAGTGACATCCATGGCGGAATTCGTAAGGGCTAACCAGGGATATTCACCCGATTGGGACATCCGTATAAGCCTTTGACGGCTACGCCCAAAGAACGTTGCTCCTCGTGTGTAGTTGTCGTCGTCTTCCGTATTCAATGTTTCCTCAACGCCGTAGTAGATGTCGAGAAAGGCCTGAGCGATCGAATTCAAGCGGCTCTCGGTTAATGCAGGTTTCAATTCCCAAGGAGCAATTTCAGCCATGACGCCCTCATTTGTGCGGAAAGACGAATTTGTCAACCCGCACTTTCGTGCAAATTTATATTTTTGTCAACTAACTTCATCGATTTCA
>MHZX01000116.1:8125-8692 GCA_001828935.1 Rhodocyclales bacterium RIFCSPLOWO2_02_FULL_63_24 | reverse complement strand
CATCGGCCCGAGCTGGCCGGTCGCGGCTTCGAGGCGCTCGGCGTGTCCCTGGTGATCCACCCGGAAAACCCCTATGTGCCCACCTCGCATGCCAACGTGCGCTTCTTCAGCGCCGAGAAGCCAGGCGAGGAGCCGGTCTGGTGGTTCGGTGGCGGCTTCGACCTGACCCCCTATTACGCCAATGAAGAAGACTGCGTGCACTGGCACCGGGTCGCCTCCGCGGCCTGTGCGCCCTTCGGTGCCGAGGTCTATCCGCGCTTCAAGGACTGGTGCGACCGCTACTTCCAGATCAAGCACCGTGGCGAGCCGCGCGGGATTGGCGGCCTGTTCTTCGATGACCTCAACCAGTGGGACTTCGACACCAGCTTCGCCTTTGTCCGCGCCATCGGCGATGCCTACCTCGCGGCCTACCTGCCCATCGTGCAGCGCCGCAAGCTGACCCCCTACGGCGAGCGCGAGCGCGAGTTCCAGGCCTTCCGCCGTGGTCGTTATGTCGAGTTCAACCTGGTCTACGACCGCGGCACCCTGTTCGGCCTGCAGTCCGGTGGGCGCACCGAGTCGATCCTC
>MHZX01000116.1:7511-8087 GCA_001828935.1 Rhodocyclales bacterium RIFCSPLOWO2_02_FULL_63_24 | reverse complement strand
GAAACCCGCGCCGGGCAGCGAGGAAGCGCGCCTGACCGAGTATTACCTGACCGATCGCGACTGGCTGGCTTAGTCACAATAGACGGTAGGGTGGGCTTCAGTACGTAGGATGGGTTAGCCGCCGGCGCTACACTCGAAGCAAGGCAGCGTTTTTGCGTGCGGCGTAACCCATCAATGCGCTGTGCCTGCCGACGCCGTGTTGGGTTACGCGGCGTCTTATACCGTTGTATTTATCTGATGAGTGAGTGCGCCGCTAACCTGCGCGGCCCGACCCAACCTACGAGCGTGCTCTGCAACTACAAAGGATTCCCCATGGACCGCTACGGCGTATTCGGCAACCCCATCGCGCACAGCAAGTCGCCGATGATTCACCGGCTGTTTGCCGCGCAGACCGGCGAGCAGTTGAGCTACGAGGCGCTGCTCGCGCCGCTGGACGACTTCGCCGGTTTCGCCCGGCGCTTCTTCGTCGACGGCAAGGGCGCCAACGTCACGGTGCCGTTCAAGGAGCAGGCCTTTCAGTTGGCCGACAGCCTGACCGCTCGCGCCCAACGCGCCGGCGCGGTGAATACCCTGAAG
>MHZX01000116.1:7270-7438 GCA_001828935.1 Rhodocyclales bacterium RIFCSPLOWO2_02_FULL_63_24 | reverse complement strand
TCGGTTGCGACCCGGGCGGGCGCCGCATCCTGCTGCTGGGCGCCGGCGGTGCCGCGCGCGGCGTGATCCTGCCGCTGCTGCTGGAGCGCCCCGCCGACCTGCTGATCGCCAATCGCACCGAGGAAACCGCGGCGCGCCTGGCCCTGGAATTTGCCCGCCTGCCGGACT
>MHZX01000116.1:6932-7154 GCA_001828935.1 Rhodocyclales bacterium RIFCSPLOWO2_02_FULL_63_24 | reverse complement strand
TGCCGCTGCCGCCTGGCGTATTCGGACCGCGCTGCGTCGCCTACGAGATGGTCTATGGCCGCGAAACGCCTTTCATGGCCCAGGCGCGGGCCGCCGGCGCCCGGGTTGCCGACGGCCTGGGCATGCTGGTGGAGCAGGCCGCCGAGGCCTTCTTCGTCTGGCGCGGGGTGCGCCCGCGCACGGCCCCCGTGCTCGCGGCGCTGAAGGGCAGTTGAAGCGATG
>MHZX01000116.1:5383-6695 GCA_001828935.1 Rhodocyclales bacterium RIFCSPLOWO2_02_FULL_63_24 | reverse complement strand
GCCGTGATCGCCGCCGAGGACGACAAGTTCATCGACCACGAGGGCTTCGACTGGGAAGGCATCCAGAAGGCCATCGAGAAGAACCAGAAAAAGGGCAAGGTGGTGGCCGGCGGCTCGACCATCTCCCAGCAACTGGCCAAGAACCTGCTGCTATCGCCGACCAAGTCGGTGCTGCGCAAGGGCGAGGAAGCCATCATCACGGTCTGGATCGAGTTGCTGTGGGACAAGCGGCGCATCCTCGAGGTCTATCTCAATGTCGTCGAATGGGGCGATGGCGTGTTCGGTGCCGAGGCCGCCGCGCGGCGTTACTACAGCGTCTCCGCGGCCCAGCTGGGGGCGGAACAGGCGGCGCGACTGGCCGTGATGCTGCCGGCGCCGCGCCGCTACGAACGCAACCCCTACTCGGCCTACATGAACGGCCGCACGGGACTGATTCTCAGCCGCATGGCCGGCGCGGAAGTGCCATGAACCATGACAAACGCGACTAGAATACGCCGGCCATGTCCGAGATCCTGAACCCGCCTGCAGAAGATGATGCCGAGGCGCGAAGCCGCGCCGAGGAACAGGAGACCCTGCGCGAGGTCGAGGATCTGGTGCGCCGCCAGGAATGGGCAGCGCTGCGCACCCGGCTGGAACCCCTGGCAGCGGAATCCGTGGCGCGCATCCTCGATGCGTTGCCGCCGGACGAGAGCGTCCAGGTCTGGGAACTGCTGGACAAGGAGCAGGGCGAGGACGTGCTCGATGAACTTTCCGACGCCCTGCAGGATTCACTGGGCGAGGAACAGGACGAGCCGCCCGCGGCTGCGCCCGGCGATGCGCCTCGCGCACAACTGGCGGTCGAAGCCCCGCGCAAGACGGCGACGGTCAACGCCTTCGAACTGCAGAACGGCCGCCTGCGCCAGATCCAGATCGACAGCAAGGCGGACCTCGCCGCCACGGCGCCGATCTGGGTCGACCTGCTGGCGCCGTCGAAGGAGGAAAGGCTGTGGGTCAAGGAGATCTTCGATCTTGATTTGCCGGATGCCGACGACCTCACCGACATCGAGGAATCGGCGCGCTTCTATATCGACGAGGATACCGCGGTGCATCTGCACTCGGACTTCCTGCTCGACAAGGAGGACGAATCGCGCAACGTCGCGGTAGCCTTCGTCCTGCACAACAACATCCTGTTCTCGATGCGCGACGAGGAACTGCCGGTGTTCCGCCTGCAGCGCCTGCGGGCGCGGATCCAGCCGGGCTATGTCACCGACGGCAAGGACGTGCTGCTCGACCTCTACGACGCCGACGTCGAATATTCGGCCGACGCGCTGGA
>MHZX01000116.1:4802-5370 GCA_001828935.1 Rhodocyclales bacterium RIFCSPLOWO2_02_FULL_63_24 | reverse complement strand
GAACTGGAAAAGGTCAGCCGCACCGTGCTGACGCCGCAAGTCACCGACGACGAGGCGGCCGAGATTCTTTCCGACATCGCCAACGAGGAGGATCTCAACGGCCGCATCCGCCGCAACGTGCTCGACACGCGGCGCGCGCTGTCCTTCCTGATGCGCAGCCGGCTGCTGTCGACCGACCAGCACGACGACGTGCGCCAGATCCTGCGCGATATCGATTCGCTGGACGGCCACACATCGTTCCTGTTCGGCAAGATCAACTTCCTGATGGATGCCACGGTCGGCTTCATCAACATCAACCAGAACAAACGCATTTCCAAGCTGACCACCATCAGCGTGGTGTTCGTCCCGCTCAACATCATCGCCGGCGTCGGCGGCATGTCGGAGTTCTCGATGATGACCGAGGGAATTTCCTGGCCGGTGGCCTACGGCGCCTTCATCGTCGCCATGGGCCTGGTCGGCTGGGGCACTTATGCCACACTGCGCTGGCTGGAAACCCGCAAGGCGCGGAAGCTGCTCGCCGCCCGCCGCGCCGGGCCCGCGGCCTGAGCGCCGCCGGCGTTCGTCGCTA
>MHZX01000116.1:3855-4717 GCA_001828935.1 Rhodocyclales bacterium RIFCSPLOWO2_02_FULL_63_24 | reverse complement strand
AAGACCATGCCCAGCAGTGCCGTGCCGACCGCGCCGATGCCGGTCCACACCGCGTAGGCGGTACCCACCGGCAGGGTTTTCAGCGACCAGGCGAGCAGCACGACGGAGACCGCCATGGCGGCCAGCGTCCACGCGCTGGGCACCAGGCGCGTGAAGCCTTCGGTGTACTTGAGACCGATCGCCCAGGCCACTTCGCACAGGCCGGCGACCAGCAGCACGATCCAGGCTGTCGCGGAGGTCAGTACCGGCATGGTGTCACCGGGTCGCCAGCGCCAACTCTTGCCCGAACCGCCCGCTCAGCCCCGGGCGAAGATCGCCTCGGCCGCCGCCACGGTCGCCGTGATATCGGCATCGCTGTGCGCGGCGGAGACGAAGCCGGCCTCGAAGGCCGAAGGTGCGAGGTAGAAACCGGCATCCAGCATGGCGTGGAAGAAGCGGTTGAAGGCGTCCTTGTCGCTGGCCATCACCTCGGCGTAAGACGTCGGCGGTGTGAAGGCGAAATACAGGCCGAACATGCCGCCCACCGACTGCGCGCTGAACTTCACACCATGCTTGCGTGCGGCGCCGGCAAGCCCATCCACCAGTGCTTTGGTCTTCGCCGTCAGCGCCTCGTAGAAACCCGGCGCGGCGATCTTCTTCAGCGTCACCAGACCCGCCGCCACCGACAACGGGTTGCCCGACAGCGTGCCGGCCTGATACACGGGGCCCAATGGAGCGATCTTTTCCATGATCTCGCGGCGGCCGCCGAAGGCGCCCAGCGGCATACCGCCGCCGACCACCTTGCCGAAGGTCGACAAGTCCGGCGTGATGCCGTACAGGCCCTGGGCCGAGCCGGGGCCGACGCGAAAGCCGGTCATGACTT
>MHZX01000116.1:3271-3749 GCA_001828935.1 Rhodocyclales bacterium RIFCSPLOWO2_02_FULL_63_24 | reverse complement strand
GCTCATGGTCGCCTCGGTGCCGGAGGACACCAGGCGCACCATGTCCATGCTCGGCACGCGCTGCACCAGCAGTTCGGCCAGTTCGACCTCGCCCTCGGTCGGCGCGCCGAAGGACAAGCCCTTCGCCGCGGCTTCCTGCACCGCGCGCACGGTATCGGCATCGGCATGGCCGAGGATCAACGGACCCCAGGAACCCACATAGTCGATATAGGACTTGCCATCGGCATCCCAGACCCGGGAACCTTCGCCGCGCGCGAAAAAGCGCGGCGCACCGCCCACCGAACGGAAGGCCCGCACCGGCGAATTGACGCCGCCGGGAATGGTTTTCTGGGCACGGGAGAAGAGTTCTTCGTTGCGCGTCATGAAAGAATCCTGAAATGGTTCGGGGGACAGTATCTTACCGGCGCCGGGTCGCGCATGGACTGCCTGCGGCGGTTCAATTGAAGAGCTGCTGATAGGCCTGCGCCCGGGTCTTGAT
>MHZX01000116.1:2959-3265 GCA_001828935.1 Rhodocyclales bacterium RIFCSPLOWO2_02_FULL_63_24 | reverse complement strand
CGCGTCGAACAGGTCGCTGACCACCGCGATCATGTCGGCCCCGGCGGCGATCACCTGCGGCGCATTGTCGAGCGTGATGCCGCCGATCGCGGCCACCGGCAGGCCGAAACGCCGTCTTGCCTCGCCCAGCAATTCGAGCGGCGCATGCACCGCGGCGGGTTTGGTGCGCGAAGGAAAGACGCTGCCGAAGGCCAGGTAGTCGGCGCCGGCGCGGGCGGCTTCCTCGCCGCGGGCAAGTTCGTTGTAGCAGGAAACGCCGAGGATGCGCTGTGGCCCCAGGGCGTCGCGCGCCGCGGCCAGCGAGCC
>MHZX01000116.1:1722-2942 GCA_001828935.1 Rhodocyclales bacterium RIFCSPLOWO2_02_FULL_63_24 | reverse complement strand
CGGCGCATCGTCGCGACCGAGGTGGGCGCCGTCGGCGCCGATCTCGACCGCCAGCCAGACGTCGTCGTTGATGATCAGCCGGGCTCCCGCGGCACGACAGATGCGCAGCATTTCGGCCGCCTGGGCGCGGCGCAGCGGCCGCGGCGCCGCCTTGTTGCGGTATTGGACGAAGGGCGCGCCGCCGTCGAGCGCGGCCTTGACCAGCGCCGACAGGCGCGGCAGCAGGGGATCGTCGAGCGTGACGGCGCAGAGCCCGCCGAGCTTCATGGGAAAATTTCCGCCGGAAGGCGCCAGGACTCAGGATTCATCGTCTTCATCGTCCTCTTCCCGCGACCAGAACAGGCGATCGGGAATGAATTGCCCCATGCCCGGGCGAAACCCGGCAGCCAGCGTGCGCCAGGTGAATTCCTGGGCGCCCATCACGGCGTCGGCGATGTTCACGCCGCTGGCCAGGTGCGCCGCGATCGCCGAGGCGAGCGTGCAGCCCGAGCCATGATAGCTGCCGGGCAGGCGGTCCCAGCGGTCGGTGCGCACCGCGCCATGACTGCCGTAAAGCGTGTTGATCACCTGCGGCGTGCCCTCGTGGGTCCCCGTGACCAGCACATACTCGCAGCCGGCGCCGATCAGGCGGCGCGCGCATTCGGCCAGGTCGCGGACGTCCTCGCCGGCCTCACCCATCTCCTGCACCAGGCGCCGGGCTTCGAGACTGTTGGGCGTCAGCAGGGTGGTCTGCGGCAGCAACAGGCCGATCATGGCCTCGACCATTTCCTCGTCGGCAAACTGGTCGCCGCGCCCCGACGCCAGCACCGGATCGAGCACCACGGGAACATCCGGGTAGTCGGCGATCACCTCGGCCAGCGCGGCGATGACCTCGACGCTGCCCAGCATGCCCAGCTTGAAGGCCGCCACCGGCATGTCCTCGAGCAGCGCACGCGCCTGGTCGGCGACCCACTCCGCATCGATCGGCAGCACGCCTTCGACGCCCGCCGTATCCTGCACGGTGATCGCCGTGACCACGGAAAGCGGGTGGCAACCAAGGCTGGCGAGCGTCAGGATATCGGCCTGCAAGCCGGCGCCGCCGGTGGGGTCCGATGCGGCGAAGGTCAGCACGATGGGCGGCGACGGGTTGGCGGGAAGGGCAACGCTCATAAACGTGCGCAACGGCTTGAGTTAATATTCTTCAATTCTATCCGAAGGGATACCGCCCCCGCCGCAAGCGC
>MHZX01000116.1:0-1632 GCA_001828935.1 Rhodocyclales bacterium RIFCSPLOWO2_02_FULL_63_24 | reverse complement strand
AAATGGATGTGCCTGATCTGCGGCTTCATTTATGACGAGGCCTTGGGACTGCCGGAAGAAGGGCTGCCGGCCGGCACGCGCTGGGATCAAGTGCCACCCCACTGGACCTGTCCGGAATGCGGCGCGCGCAAGGAAGACTTTGAAATGGTCAAAATCTAAGTATGATTGCGACTGACAAGGCTTGACCTCAAGAACGATGAATGCAAAAGGGGCGGCGGGGAGCAGATGGAGGGCGAGGGCGGCAAGCCGCGCCTCCGTGAGTGTTTCGGTTCCGCCCATGGTCGCCATGATTGAAGTCTTGAGCCAGCATGGAGTAACGTGAGCGAAATACCCCGCCTTTCCGGCATCAAGGTGATGGTGATCGATGATTCGAACACCATCCGCAAGACTGCGGAAATTTTCCTGCTGCAGGCCGGCGCCCAGGTAGTGCTGGCCGAGGACGGCTTCGATGCGCTGGCGAAGATCAACGATCACCTGCCGAACGTGGTCTTCTGCGACATCCTGATGCCGCGCCTCGACGGCTATCAGACCTGCGCCTTGATCAAGAAGAACCCGAAATTCGCGGCCACCCCGGTGATCATGCTGTCATCGAAGGACGGGCTCTTCGACCGTGCGCGCGGGCGCATGGTCGGTTCCGATGAATACCTGACCAAACCCTTCACCAAGGACAGTCTGCTCAAGACTGTTGCCGCGCACGCAGCGCGCACCTGAACAGCTTTTCCATCTTGTTCGCGAGGTAGCTATCATGCCCATCAAAAATATTCTGATCATCGACGACTCCCCCACCGAACGCCACATACTCAGCGAGTTGCTGGTCAGCGGCGGTTATGACGTAAGCACGGCCGAAAGCGGCGAGGAAGGCATCGCGCGGGCCAAGCAGATCAAGCCCGACCTGATCCTCATGGACGTGGTGATGCCGGGCACCAACGGCTTCCAGGCCACCCGCGCGCTGTCGCGCGACGAGGCGACCAAGGACATTCCCGTCATCATCTGCACCACCAAGAACCAGGAGACCGACAAGCTCTGGGGCATGCGCCAGGGCGCCCACGACTACGTCACCAAGCCGGTGGATGGTCCGGCCCTGCTGGCCAAGATCGCTGCTCTCGGTTAAGCACCGTCAATTATGGCCAAACGCATCAGCCTGCGCGAATTCCAGCAAAGTCTCTCCGAGCGGCTGGTATCGGCGAGGCGTGGCGAAGGTGGGCAGGCACTGCTCGGCATCGAGTCGGGCGCCGACGACCTGCCCGGCGGCAGCCATTGGCTGATCGACCTGGCCGACTCGGGGGAGGTGGCGCCGCTGCCGGCCCTCACCCCGGCCCCCCTGACCAAACCCTGGTTCGCCGGCATCGCCAACATCCGCGGCGTGCTCTACAGCGTCGTGGATTTCGCCGCCTGGCGCGGCGGCGCGCCGACGCCGATCAACTCGCAGTCGCGCCTGCTGCTGGTCGGCGCCCGGCACGGCATCAACAGCGCATTGCTGGTGCGCCGCGCATTGGGCCTGCGCCCGCAGTTGCAGATGCACGCGGCGGGTGAAGCAAGAGTTGGCACTGACGATACGGCGCCCTGGCTAGGCGGCCGCTTCAAGGACGCACAAGACGTCATCTGGACCCAGTTGCGCATTCCGGCGCTGCT
>MHZX01000115.1 GCA_001828935.1 Rhodocyclales bacterium RIFCSPLOWO2_02_FULL_63_24 | reverse complement strand
GCGCACCGTGTTGCGCCCATGCTCCTTGGCCTGATACATCGCATCGTCGGCATTTTTCGCGAGCTGGATTTCGTCGTTGCCATGATCGGGATAGATGGCGATGCCGGTGCTTGAGGAAATGTCCAGGCGTTGGATTTCCGGCAGTTCGAAGGGCTGATTCAGCGCCAGCCGGATTTTCTCGGCGACCAGCAATGCATCCTGCACATGTTCCATGGTGGGCAGCAGCACGACGAACTCGTCGCCGCCGATGCGCCCCACCGTATCCGATTCGCGCACGCACTCCTGCATGCGCTTGGCCGCCGCCTTGAGCAGCAGATCGCCGACATGGTGGCCGAAGCGGTCGTTGATCGGCTTGAAGCGATCGAGATCGATGAACATCAGGGCCAGGCACGTCTTGTCGCGCTTGGCCTTGGCGATGGCATGACGCAGGCGGCATGCTCAAGCAATATCAATTTGCCAAGCTCGCGATCGGTCTTACCGCTGTTTGACAGTGATCGCACCGCTACCGACTGCAGAATTAGCTTACGCAGCTTCTTGGGTGTGCTTTGCCAGTTAGTTGGTAGTGCACCTTCGTAGAATCGATAGCCGCCGATGATGCGGTCAAGATAGAAGCGGAACCCGTAGCCACATGGGTTAGCCAGTTCAATCTGTCGTAGTGCCTTCAGTCGTTCTACAGTCTGCTCTCTTGTGGCCTTGTCCATCGATCACTTCTGGGTATGTGCAGAATCTTGTGCGAACCGGCGTTGTACTCACAAATTTAAACGTAACAGCCACGGGCCGTTATTGGCCGATGGCGGAAATGCGCACCCAAGGTCGCATAATCCGCGTCGGCCGATCAAGCGTCATACCTCAGCCACAGAGAAGCGTCGGCCACCTCTCACAACCACTCCCCACGCCCGCGCGCTGCTGCCGCCCCGGCGCCATGCGCCTTCCTGCCGGGGCTCGGGGCCTTACTCCAGGTTCTGCACCTGCTCGCGCATCTGCTCGATCAGCAGCTTGAGTTCCAGCGCGATGGCGGTGACTTCGCCGGAGACCGATTTCGAGGACAGGGTGTTGGCTTCGCGGTTGAGTTCCTGCATCAGGAAATCCAGGCGCTTGCCGACCGCGCCGCCCTTTTTCAGCACGCGTTCGAGCTCGTCCATGTGGGTGACGAGGCGCGCGATTTCCTCGGCGACGTCGATCTTGGCGGCGAATACGCCGACTTCCTGGCGGATGCGTTCCTCGTCGAGATTCGCCACGGCTTCGCGCAGCTTGGTCGACAGCCGCTCGCGGTAGGCCGCCAAAGCGGCCGGCAGCAGGGGTTCGGCGGCGCGCACCTGCTCGCGCATGCGCGCGGCGCGGTCGCGCAGCACGTCGGCCAGCTTGGCGCCTTCGCGTTCGCGGGTGGCGACGAAGTCGTCGAGCAGGGCGGCGAACAGTTCCTGCGCGGCGGCCTGCAGTTGTTCGGTGGTCAGCGAGTCGTCGCCCAGCACGCCGGGCCAGCGCAGCACTTCGGCCACCGACAGCGGCGCGGCCTGGGGCAGCGCGCTGCGCACGGCGTGGTCGAGCTTGCCCAGTTCGGCCAGCAGCGCCGCGTTCGGCGTCCGCTCGTGTGCCGCGGCACCTTGCGCCGGCTGCGCCTGCAGGTAGCCGCGACATTCGATCTTGCCGCGGCCGATGCGCTCGGTGATTTTTTCGCGCAGCGGCATCTCAAGGAAGCGCAGGTCTTCGCTGAGGCGGAAGCCGATGTCCAGATAGCGCGAATTGACGCTTTTGATTTCGAGGTTCATCACTGCGCTGCCGAGGTCGCGGCTGGCAGCGGCATAGCCGGTCATGCTGTAGATCATGGTGTGTGAGGTCTCCGCCGATGATGCCCAGGTGCCGCCCGCAAGCAGTTGTTTACAGCAAGGGGGCGAACAAGGAAAATCACGGCAGTATATCAACCCGCCCCGCCTCCCCTTGCTTTGATCTCGCAGAACAATCAGGCCCTGCCGCCCGGCTGCCAACTCGACGGATACCGCATCGAGCGACAGCTTTCGGTCGGCGGTTTTTCCATTGTCTATCTGGCGCACGACGCGGCCGGGACGCCGGTGGCGATCAAGGAGTACCTGCCCAATGCGCTGGCGTTGCGCCGCGAGGGCGAGATCGCGCCGACCATTCCGCCGGAATTCCAGGCCGATTTCAACCATGGCCTGAAACTGTTTTTCGAGGAAGGACGGGCGCTTACCGCTCTCAACCATCCGAACGTGGTGCGGGTGCTGAACTTTTTCCGCGCCAATGGCACCGTCTATCTGGTGATGCGCTACGAAGTCGGCCAGACCCTGCGCGACCACATCCGCCAGCATCGCGGCAAGCTCGACGAAGGCTTCCTGCGCAGCATGTTCTGCGGCCTGCTCGACGGACTCGGCGAGGTGCATGGCGGCGGCCTGCTGCATCTCGACATCAAGCCGGCCAACATCTGGCTGCGCACCGACCACAGCCCGGTGCTGCTCGACTTCGGCGCCGCGCGCTATGCCATGGACATCGGCCCGCCGGAGCCGCGGGCGATGTATACCCCGGGCTACGCGGCGCCCGAGCAGTATCACGGCAAGTTCACCCTGGGGCCATGGACCGACATCTACGCCGTCGGCGCCTGCATCTATGCCGCGCTGGCCGGCGCCGCGCCGCAGGCGGCCGACGACCGAATGGCCGACGACCAGTTGCTGCCGGCCCGGCAGCGCTGGGGCGGCGACTATTCGCTGGACCTGCTGGCGACCATCGACGACTGCCTGCGGCTGGAACCGCAGCGGCGGCCGCAGCACGCCCGCGCCCTGCATGCTTCGCTGGCGGCGCATCAGGCGGCCGCCAAGCCGGCGTCGTCGTGGTTGTCCAGGCTCGGTTTGCGCGGCGGCAAATGAACTACACCATCGCCCAGGAAAGCCGCATCGGCGGCCGCCAGATCAACCAGGACCGCGTCGCCTGGCTGGCCACCGAGGATGCCGTGCTGATGGTGGTGGCCGACGGCATGGGCGGCCACCTGCAAGGCGAAGTCGCGGCGCAGATCGCCATCGATACCGTGACCGAGAGTTTTCGCAGCGAAGCCAGGACGCGTCTCGCCGACCCGGCGCGGTTTCTCGCCGCGACGCTGCGCCTGGCGCACGAGACCATCGTCCGCTACGCCACCGCCTGCCGCATTCCCTCGCATGCCGCGCCGCGCACTACCTGCATCGCCTGCGTGGTGCAGGACGGCCAGGCGAACTGGGCGCATGCCGGCGATTCGCGCCTGTACCTGATCCATGGCCAGTCGCAAGGGGCGGCCCGGGTCGCCCACACCCGCGATCACAGCATCGTCCAGCGCATGGTCGACGAAGGCAGCCTGAGTCGCGACGAGGCGGCCAGCCACCCGCTGCGCAACCGGGTCTTCAGTTGCCTCGGCGGCGACGTGTCGCCGCACATCGAAGTCTCGCGCACGGTGCCGCTGCGCGACGGCGATGTCATCGCGCTATGCACCGACGGCGCCTGGGCGCCTCTCGGCGAATCGCTGGTGGTCGAACTCGGCCGCGCGCCGCTCAACACCACCGTGCCGCACCTGCTCGATGCCGCCGAGCAGGCGGCGGGCCCGGCGGCCGACAACCTGACCCTGATCGCGATGCGCTGGACGGCGCCCGATCCCGACGTGGATACCCTCAACCTGAAATCGGCGGGGCCGCAAAGTCAGGCCGACGCACCGATCAGCGACGCCGAAATCGAGCATGCCATCGCCGAGATTCGCCGCCGCATTCCCCGCAGTCCCACTGGAGCCTCCTCATGACCCATCCGCCGCAACGCATCGGCCGCACTGCGAGCCAGTTGCGCAGCCTCAAGATCACCCGCAACTACACGCGCCACGCCGAGGGCAGCGTGCTGGTCGAGTTCGGCGACACCAAGGTGTTATGCACCGCCAGCGTCGAGGAATCGGTGCCCGGTTTCCTGCGCGGCAAGGGCTCTGGCTGGGTCACTGCCGAATACGGCATGCTGCCGCGCGCCACCAACACGCGCACCGCGCGCGAGGCGGCGAAGGGCAAGCAGTCCGGCCGCACCCAGGAAATCCAGCGCCTGATCGGCCGTTCGCTGCGCGCCGTGACCGACCTTGCCGCGCTCGGCGAGCGCCAGATCACGCTCGATTGCGACGTGCTGCAGGCCGACGGCGGCACCCGCTGCGCTTCGATCAGCGGCGCCTGCGTGGCCCTCCACGATGCGTTGGCGAAGCTGGTCGATAGCGGCAAGCTGGCCGCCCACCCGATGCGCGAACTGGTCGGCGCCGTCTCGGTCGGCATCGTCGGCGGCGCGCCCGCGCTCGACCTCGATTACGCCGAGGATTCCGCCTGCGACACCGACATGAACGTGGTGATGACTTCCGCCGGCGGCATCATCGAAGTGCAAGGCACCGCCGAAGGCGCGCCCTTTTCGCGGACCGAACTGGACACCCTGCTGGAACTCGCCGCCGCCGGCATCCGCGACATCGTCAAGGCGCAAGAGTCGGCGCTTGCCTGCCCGCAAAGCGGAATTCCAGGCAGACAGAGTCCGGGACGGTGACGACATGAAAAAACTGGTCCTCGCCTCGGGCAACCCCGGCAAGCTGCGCGAATTCGGCCAACTGCTGGCGCCCTTCGATTTCGAGGTGCTGCCGCAATCGGCGTTCGACGTGCCCGAAGCCGAGGAGCCGCACATCACCTTCGTCGAGAACGCCATCGCCAAGGCGCGCCATGCCGCGCGCCTGACCGGGCTGCCGGCGCTGGCCGATGACTCGGGCCTCTGCGTGCCGGCGCTGGGCGGCGCGCCAGGCGTGTTCTCGGCGCGCTACGGCGGCGAACCGAAGTCGGACGCGCGCAACAACGAAAAGCTGCTGGCCGACCTGGCCGGAGTCGCGGACCGTCGCGCGCACTATGTCGCGGTGCTGGTGCTGATGCGCCACGCCGACGATCCGCAGCCGGTCGTCACCGAAGGCGAATGGCATGGCGAGATCATCGACACGCCGCGCGGCGGCGGCGGCTTCGGCTACGACCCCTACTTCCTGGTGCCCGGCACCGGCTTCACCGCGGCCGAACTGCCGCACGAGGAAAAGAACCGTTTTTCCCATCGCGGCAAGGCCCTGGCGCAGCTCATCGAGCGTCTGCGGCTGGGCATGTGATCCCGATCATCCCGGTCGCCGCCGCGCCAGCGCCGACTGTTGGCGGTTCGGGGCTGGTCGCGCCGCCGCCGCTGGCGCTGTACGTGCATTGGCCGTGGTGCGTCAAGAAGTGTCCTTACTGCGACTTCAATTCGCATGAGAGCCGCGCCGCGGTCGATGAGGCCGCCTATCTCGCGGCGCTGATCGCCGATCTCGAAGCCGCCCTGCCGCAGATCTGGAACCGGCCGGTGATCAGCGTCTTCATCGGCGGCGGCACGCCCAGCCTGATGCGCGCCGAAACCGCCGATGCGCTGCTGGCCGCGATCCGCATGCGCCTGCCGCTGCAACCCGGCGCCGAAGTCACGCTCGAAGCCAATCCCGGCACCGCCGAGGCCGCCAAGTTCGCCGCCTTTCGCGCCGCCGGCGTCAATCGGCTGTCGATCGGGGTGCAGAGTTTCGACGACGCCAAGCTCGTCGCCTTGGGCCGCATCCACGACAGCGCCGAGGCGCGGCGCGCGATCGACCTGGCGCTGCGGCACTTCGAGCGCGTCAATCTCGACCTGATGTACGCGCTGCCGCAGCAGACCCTGGGCGAGGCCGAGCGCGACATCGCCACGGCGCTCGGCGCCGGTGTCAGCCACATTTCCGCCTACCACCTGACCCTGGAGCCGAACACGCCTTTCCATCACGCGCCGCCGCCCCTGCCCGACGACGACCTGGCGGCCGACATGCAGGAAATGGTCGAGGAGAAACTGGCCGCTGCCGGTTTCGGGCACTACGAAACCTCGGCCTTCGCGCGCGGCGCGGACAATCGCTGTCGGCACAACCTGAATTACTGGAATTTCGGCGATTACCTCGGCATCGGCGCCGGCGCCCACAGCAAGCTGTCGAACCACGCCAGCATCTGGCGCGAGGCGCGCCACCGCAGTCCCCGCGCCTATCTCGAAGGCGCTGCGCGCGGCGATTTCATCAGCACGCAGCACGCCATCGCCCGCGCCGACCTGCCCGGCGAATTCATGATGAACGCCTTGCGCCTGAACCAGGGTTTTCCGCTCGCGCTATTCACCGAACACACCGGCCTGCCGCTCTCTGCCATCGAAGAGTCGGCGCTGGCGGCACGGCGCGACGGGCTGCTGGAGACCGCGGACGGGGTTCTGCGCCCTACGCCACGCGGGCGGCGCTTCCTCAACCAGTTGCTGGCCAGGTTCTTGAACTAATCGATTTCCCGGCCGCCGCAGCAGGCTTCCTGCGGCTCCGCGATAGCGGCGACGCCATTCGAGTGCAAAGCTTTAAGTCCAAAACATAAGCTACCTATATCCCGAAAAATGAATGTGATGTAGATGATCGCCGCGCTGCTCTAGACTGTTCGGGCGCCGTAGCAGACACGCCGTCCGCTGCCTGGGGGAGAAAGGCGGCGGATGGCACGGCCCGCAGCGGGTTTGCGGGCGCCGCATTGTGTCTGGTCAACGGTTCGTGCGACTTTTCTTTATTACTAAGGAAATACGTCTAATATTGCTTTCTGGACGTATTGTTCGTTGTCATTGGAGGAAACAAATTATGTCCCTGTCAATTCGTTCGTTGCGCGCCGCTCTGCTTGGTGCGCTGTTTGCTGCCGCGACGTCGGCGGTGTTCGCCGCCGAAACGCCGGCCACCTTGGGCGGCGCCACCCTGGTGGGTGCCGACAAGGTCAAGGAAATGATGGCCAAGGGCACGCCGGTGGTGGATACCCGCGTCGCCACCGAGTATGCCGAGGCCCATATCAAGGGCGCCGCCAGCGTTCCCTACAAGGAGAAGAGCGCCAAGGACGCCGGCTTCGATGCCAGCGCCGACAGCTTCGACCTGGCCAAGTTGCCGGCGGACAAGGCTGCGCCCATCATCTTCTATTGCAATGCCGGAGAATGCTGGAAGAGCTACAAGGCTTCGGTGGTCGCCATGAAGGCGGGTTACAAGAAGGTGCATTGGTTCCGCGGCGGCATCCCCGAGTGGAAAGCCAAGGGATTCCCGATCGAATAAGCGGCAGGTCCGGCCAAACTTGAGCGCGTGACGGTTCGCCCCGGCCGTCGCGCGAGGGAGACAAGAATGCCCATGCAATTTTCGATTCGCCAGCGCCTGCTGATGGTGGTGGTCCTGGCCGTGGTATTCCTCACCTTGCTGGCCGGAGTGAATCTCTACAGCCAGCGCGAGGCCGACGCGGCCCTGCGCAACGCCCGCGACCACACGGTCAAGCCTCTGCTGGTGGTGCAGGATATGGACGATCGTTTGCGCGAAGTCCGTTTCCGCATTGCCGGCGTGCTACTGGATCAAATGCCGGCGCCCGGCGCGCGCAATCACCTGAAGGAAGTCCGCGAGCGCCTGCCGAACGCCTGGCAGGAATTCAAGGCGGCGCAAACGCCGGGCAGCATGCCGGCCGAAGAGACCGAGCTGGTGGCCAGGATAGATGGCGGCATCGCGGCGCTGCCGGCCTTCTTCGATCGGGTCGACGCGGCTTACGGTCAGGAGGACAAGAAGGCTCTGGCCGCCATTCTCGAAGACGAATGGCCGACCGTCCTGGTCAAGGTGTCGAAGCCCCTCGGACTTCTGGTGCCGCATCTCACCGCGGCGATGGAGAAGGATTTTGCCGCGGCGTCGGCGCGCGGCAAGCAGCTCAACATGCTTGCGCTGGCGGCCTATGCGGTATCGGTGATCGGCCTGCTGGTCATCGTGGTGCCCTTGATCCGTTCGCTGGCGCAGGCCATCGGCGGACTCAGGACGACGCTGGCCCAGGTCGCCCAGGGCAACCTGATCGCGCATCCGGACACCTCGCGCCGGGACGAACTCGGCGACATGGCGCGTTCGCTGAATGCAACCATCGAAGGCCTGCATGACCTGCTGGGCGCGGTGAAGCGCACCGCCGACAGTTTGTCCGCCTCCTCGACCCGGCTCGCGGACGAGCTGGCGAGCATGGTAGAGCGGGGACGGGCCCGTGCGGAACTGATGGACCGCGCATCGCAGGCCGTCACCCAGATGTCGCAATCCGCGCGCAGCATTGCCGACGGCTCCGGCCAGGTGGCGGACGCCTCGTCGGAAGCGCGCAGCATTGCCGCCAGCGGCGATTCGCGCATGGAGAACAGCATCGCCGCCACCGAGCGCGTCGAGAGTTCCGTGGCGAATTCGGCGGCGATCATTTCCGAATTGTCTTCCGCGACGGACAGGATCAACCAGGTCACCGGCGTGATCCGCGAAATCGCCGATCAGACCAACTTGCTGGCGCTCAACGCGGCCATCGAAGCGGCCCGCGCGGGGGAGCAGGGGCGCGGCTTCGCGGTGGTTGCCGACGAAGTAAGAAAGCTGGCCGAGCGCACCAGCGCCTCGACCGGCGACATCGCCAATACCGTGGAAGCGATTCGCGTCAAGACGCTGTCGGCGGTGGACGCCATGGGCAAGGTCGGCGCCGAGGTCAAGGACGGCGTGCGCTTTGCCCGCGAAACGCGCGAGACGCTGGATGGAATCGTGAGCGCGGCCGAGCGCGTCACCGCGCTGTCGAGAGACATCGCCACGGCCACCCAGGAGCAGATGACCTCCAGCGAAAGCACCGCGCAGGATATCGCCCAAGTGGTCTCCGTCAGCGCCGAGAATACCGCCAGCATCCAGCGCGTGCGCCAGATAACCGCCGAAGTGGAGCAGATGGCCGGCGAGATGCAGCAGCTGATCGGGCGCTTCCGGCTGGGTTGATCGCTGCGCCAGGCCGATGTCGCGGCACGGGCGCAACAAGCTCGGGAAAGCATGATCAGGAGTCGGCGCTGGCGCTACGGCGCAATTTGCATCGGCGCGACTGCCGACCGGCGCTAGTGCTCCTTGCCGTCCACCCGGGCCTGCAACAGGAAGGGAATCAGCCGCCAGGCCAGGATGCCGAAGCCGGCCAGCCATCCGGCGGCGGCGAGGACCAGCCACAGCGTATAGGCAGCGGGATGCAGCTGCGGCGCGACGACCCGCAGCGCGAATGCGGCGATCATGATCCAGAGCACCCACCGGTCGCCGGACTCGAACACGACCTTGCGGCCGGTGTGCCCCTTCGAGATCCTGATCAGCATTGCCGGAATGATCAGGCCCATCGCGCCCAATGTGAATATATGCACCGAGAATGATCCGATCCAGGCCGGCGGCGCGACCCCGCCGAGAAACTCGACCAGCAGCTGCAGCACGATCGCGCCGTAGCCCAGGTACATGATGCCGAGATCGAGCCGCCGCAGCGCCAGGTGCGGCTTCCAGAAAATCAGCCGGCCGGCCAGCAGCAGCGCCAGCAGCAGGGAGAGCCAGGCGGCCAGCGGCGGCGGCATCAGGCCGCCGCCGACCAGCAGCAGGGCGAGCAGCTTGATGGCATGGTCGAGCGCTGCATGGCGCAGGATGTCGACCTGGAAAATGCCTTTCATGAACTGGGTCAGGGTGCGTTCCAGCATGAGCAGGAAGGCCATGCGGAACAGGCCGATGGCGATGCCGATGCCGAGCTGGAAATACTCGGCGCTCAGCATCAGGTGCTTGGCGAGGAGGAAGGCCGGGAGTACCAGCAGGAAGAAATAGTTGTCGCGATAGTTGTCGCTCTTGCGGTAGCGAACCAGCGTCCATGCCAGCATGGCGACGATGCTGGCGAGGAACAGGGTGTTGGACAGCTCGAACAGCCAGGCCGGCCAGCGCCCGCCGAGCCACATGCCGGCGCGTTCGAACAGCCAGGCGGCGGCGAGGAACATCAGGGCCGCGCCGTGATAGCCGCGAATCTGCACCCAGTTCTTGGTCGAGGTCAGCAGAAAACCGCCGAGCACGGCCCAGCCGAAGCCGAAGAACATCTCGTGGGCGTGCCACTGCACCGGTGCGAAGGAGGCGTCGGGCGCCGCCAGGATGCCGAGATGGATCAGCACCCAGAGCGACGGCAGGCTGAGTCCGGAGAGGCAGGCGAGGGCAAAGAAGGGGCGGAAGCCGACCAGCCAGAGCGGATGGTGCACCGGTTTCATGGCCAGGCTAGGCTGCCGCCCTGACGCAATTGCGCCCCGCCGCCTTGGCCTGGTAAAGGGCGGTGTCGGCGCGGGCGAGCAGGGCATCGACCGTGGCGTCGTCGGCGCGACTGGCGGCGACACCGATGCTTACCTTGCACGCCGGCTGCTCGCAGGCCTCGATCAGGGCGCGGCGGGTCAGGGCGCCGGTCAGCGAGTCGTGGCTGGCCAGATGCTCGAATTCGGCGCGCAGTTTGTCGGTCGCCATCAGCACCATGCCGATCGTCGCCATCAGAATGGCAAAGGCATAGACGGAAACGTAGGTCGCCTGCACCGGCGACGAGTTGTCGAAAATGCCGTCCCGTGCCGGCAGGCCATAGGCCGACACCAGGCGCAGCGTCTGCGAAATGCCCAGCAGCAGCAAGGCGGCACCGGCGAAGTAGGTGGAGAAGGTGCGCGGGCCGTGGCGCACGATCAGCCGGAAGTGGGCGAAGGCCAGCGCCGACATGAACGTGGCGATGAGCGCGACACGCACGCCGTGATGCGGCTCGACCAGCGCGAACCAGGCCAGCGGCGTCAGCGTCAGGAGCATCAGGCCGCTCCACAGCCGGATCGCGGGCGGCAAGCCGAAAAAGCGCTGGCTGCCGAAATACAGCAGCGAGGTGCCGCCGAACAGCAGCAGGTTGGCCACCACCATGGAGAACAAATCCGGAATCGCGCCGCGCGCGCCGAACAGCAGCGTGGCGCCAAACAGCACGGCGGGAGCCGCGGCCCATTCGCTCAGGCCCTTGATCGACGGCGGGTAGTTGCGGCGCAGGAAGAACAGCACCACCGCCATCAGCAGGCTCATGATGCCCGCGATCAGGATGACGGAGCGGACGTCGAGACCGAACACGCTCAGGCCTGGCGGTGGAAGACCACGTCCCAAACCCCATGGCCGAGCTTGAGGCCGCGCGTTTCGAACTTGGTTTGCGGCCGATAGCCCGGTCGCGGGGAGAATCCCGGCGCCGTGTTGGCCAACAACGCTTCGGCGGAGAGTACCTGCAACATCTGGAAGGCATACTCTTCCCAGTCGGTCGCGCAATGCAGGTAGCCCTTGGGCGCCAGGCGCGTGGCCAGCTGCTTGACGAACGCCGGCTGGATCAGGCGGCGTTTCTGCTGGCGCTTCTTCGGCCAGGGGTCGGGAAAGAAAATGTGGATGCCGGTGAGCGTTCCTGGCGCAATCATGTCGCGCACCACCTCGACCGCGTCATGCTGGATGACACGCAGGTTGGACAGTTCGCGCGTGGCGATTTCCTTCAGCAGGCTGCCGACGCCGGGTGTGTGCACCTCGATGCCAAGGTAATCGTATTGCGGATGCGCGGCGGCGATCGTCGCCGTGGTTTCGCCCATGCCGCAGCCGATTTCCAGGATCCGCGGTGCGCGGCGGCCAAACACGGCATCCAGATCGAGCGCGGCGGGCTGATAGGGAATGCCCCAGCGCGGCATGCCTTCCTCGTGGAAGCGCCGCTGGGCGTCGGAAACGCGGCCCTGACGGAGCACGAAACTGCGGATATGGCTGCCGCGGCGTGCGGACGTGTCGTCGATCTCGTTCATTCGGCGGGCTTTTGCATAGTCGGCGCTGGCGCTGCGGCGGCGACGCCATTGGGCGGGGTCTCCGGCTCGGCGGAACCGGCCAGCAGCTTGTCGAGCGCATAGCGCGGCCGCGCAATCGCCTCCGGCAAGCTGGCGCAGGCGGCATGCAGGGTGATTTCACTCAATGCCGGCTGGATGTTGTCGGCAAGATTCAGCGCACGCGAAAGATCGGGCCACTGCGCTTCGCCGGCGCGCGGGCCGAAATAGTAGGCGGCCAGATCGTGCACGATGGTGTCGATGGCCTTGCCCTGCCTGGCATGCCAGGCGGCGTAGGCATCCTGAATCGCTTGCGAATATCCGGGCAGATCGAGGCAGGCGGCGGCCAGCAGCGACAGCCCGTGCGCCAGGCCGAACAGGCGCTGGCGCAGCAGTATTTCCGGTTGCGCGAAGGCATATCCCGTGCGCTGGGGCACGACTTCGAGGGCGGCCGCGGCGGCCGTCGCAGCGCTTGCCTGCGATGTGTCCTCGGCCTGCGCCGACGCCATCAGCAGGGCACAGAGCAGGCAGGCGAAAACCTGCCTCACGTGCCGTCGTGGCCGATCAGTCCGCCGCTGGGCGAACTCGGGGTCGCCGCGTAATACTTCTTCGGCATGCGGCCGGCGCGGAAGGCTTCGCGCCCGGCCTCGACCGCTTTCTTCATGGCGCCGGCCATCAACACCGGATCCTGGGCGCCGGCGATAGCGGTATTCATCAGCACGCCGTCGCAACCGAGTTCCATCGCGATCGCCGCATCGGAGGCGGTGCCGACCCCGGCGTCGACCAGCACCGGCACTTTCGCCTGATCGATGATCAGCTTCAGGTTCCACGGATTGAGGATGCCCATGCCGGAGCCGATCAAGGACGCCAGCGGCATGATCGCGACGCAGCCGAGGTCTTCCAGCATGCGCGCCTGGATCGGATCGTCGGCGCAATACACCATCACCTGGAAGCCGTCCTGGACCAGCGTCGCGGCGGCCTTGAGGGTTTCCGGCATGTTGGGAAACAGCGTCTGCGGATCGCCCAGCACTTCGAGCTTGACCAGCGCATGGCCGTCGAGCAGTTCGCGCGCCAGGCGCAGGGTGCGCACCGCCTCGTCTGCCGTGTAGCAGCCGGCCGTGTTGGGCAGGATGGTGAATTGCGCAGGCGGCAGCACGTCCAGCAGCGAGGGCTGGCCCGGCTCCTGGCCGATGTTGGTGCGGCGGATGGCGACCGTGACGATTTCGGCGCCCGAGGCGTCGATCGCCGCGCGCGTCTGCGCGAAGTCCTTGTACTTGCCGGTGCCGACCAGCAGGCGCGAACGGTAGGCCTTGCCGGCGATGACGAGAGAATCTGGGTTCATGGCTGATGATTCCTAAAAAACTCAACCGCCGCCGACGGCGACAATTTCGCTGCGGGCGCCCGCAACGAGCCGGGTTTCGCCGCGATTTCGCTGCTGCTGACGAGGTCCATGCGCCGATTTTACTTCAGCGGGCGGCGCCGGCTCAGAGTCTGCGCAATCCGCAAGCCGCTGACGCGGGGCACGATCCCTACCGCAAGAGCTTCCTAGCCAACGCTGGCGGTGTAGGTCGCGACGCAGTTCTTGCCGGCGTGCTTGGCTTGATAGCAGGCCTTGTCGGCGCGCCCGATGAAGCTCGCCGCGTTTTCCCCCGGCTCGAACTGCGCCACTCCGATGCTGACCGAGCTGTGCAGCGTGACGCCGCTGGCGATGCGTATCGGCGCCGTGGCAAAGCGCTTGCGCAGGCGCTCGGCGGCGGTCGCCGCGGCGAGGATCCGGGTATTGGGCAGCATCACCACGAATTCCTCGCCGCCGTAGCGGAAGCCGCTGTCGCTGGTGCGCAGGACGCTGCGGATGGCGGTGGCGAGCGTGGCCAGCGCGCGATCGCCTTCCAGGTGGCCGTAGGTGTCGTTGAAGCGCTTGAAATTGTCGACGTCCATCATCAGCAGGCAAAGCGGTTCCTGGTGGCGCGTGGCGCGGCTGGTCTCGGCTTCGATCCGTTCGAAGAAGTGCCGCGAGTTGTAGAGTCCGGTCAAGCCGTCGGTAATGCTCAACTCACGGAAGCGGGTCTCGCTTTCCTTGAGCGCCGCTTCGGCGACGCGGCGCTCGGTGACATCCTGGAGCGTTTCGATGGCGCCGACGACGCGTCCTTGCGCATCGCGTATCGGCGCTGCGGTGAAAAACAGCCAGCGTCCGCGTTCGCCGAAGGTGCCGAAAAAATCCTCGGCCTCGTAGGCGCCGCCGATCAGCGCCGACGGGCGAAACTTGCCATGGTAGAAGCGATCGACGTCGGCCTCGATCGCGTTGTCGAGGATCAGGTCGGCCATTACCGGACGTTCCGACACATAGAAGGCGCGCCACTGCTGGCGGGTGCCGACGACTTCGCTTGCGCTGGTGCCGGTCATCGCCTCGCAGGCGCGGTTCCAGTGGGTGACGATGTGATCGCGGTCGATCACGAAGGCCGCCACCGAAAGGCCGTTGACGATCTGCGCCAGACGCTCCGCGGCATCGCGCAAGGCGTTATCCGCCCGGCGCCCGGCCTGTTTGGCGCAGTGACAGCGCACGATATGCGGCAGCACGGTCGGCAGCAGCCTGAGATAGCCTTCGTCAGGGTCCTTGATGATGTAGTCGGAGATGCCCAGCTTGAGCGCCTCGACCGCGATCTGCTCACTGCCGCTGCCGGTGAGCAGGACGATCGGCGTCGGCATTTCGCCTTCGAGCAGGATGCGGCACAGGGTGAGGCCGTTGTCGCCCGGGAGGTTGTAGTCGACGACGACGATATCGAAGGCCTGCGGTGTTTCAGCGAGCCGGGCGAGCGCTTCGTCGGCGCGTACGCAAGCTTCGATCGTGTGCGGCTGCGGGCAGGCGCGCAAGGCCCGGGTAAAGGCGATGCGGTCGTGCTCGTTGTCCTCGACCAGCAGGATGCGCAGTTCGGCGGGCGCGTCGGCGGCAGCCGGTTCAGTCTCGGTCATGATTCACCTCGGGGCGTTCGACCAGGTTCCAGAATTCGTGGATGGTGCGCAGGGCGGCAGTGAAATTGTCGAACCCGACCGGCTTGACGATGTAGGCGTTGGCGCCCAGATCGTAGCTGCGCAGGCGATCTTCCTCGGCTTTCGAGGTGGTCAGGATGACCACCGGCAGCCGGGCCGTGGCGGCATCGGCGCGGATCGCGCGCAAGGCGCCGAGGCCATTGAGGCGCGGCATGTTCAGATCGAGCAGCAGCAGGCCGGGACGCCTGGCTTCCGCGTACTGGCCGCGCCGGAACAGGTAATCGAGGCAGGCCTCGCCATCGTGCACGATCGCCAGCGGATTGCGGATGCCGAGCGTGCGCCAGGCACGCCGGATGGCGACGATGTCGTGCTCGTCGTCCTCGGCCACCAGCACCACGAAATCGTCGCGCTGCTGTGCTTCAATTGCGTTCATGAGAAGTCTCGTGCGGATCGGCGGATTGGAGCGGGAGGACGATCGTGAATACGCTGCCGGCGCCCGCCGTCGACGCCACCTGGACGCTGCCGTGCAGGTGGTGTGCGGCCTTGCGCACGAGGGCCAGGCCGATGCCGGTGCCGTCGAACTCGTGTCGCGTGTGCAGGCGCTGAAAGATGCCGAAAATCTGCTCGAAGAAGCGCGGCTCGATGCCGATGCCGTTGTCGCTCACGGTGATCGTGCAGTACCCGGCGGGGGTCGCCTGCCAGTCGAGATCGACTGTTTTCCGCGCGGCGTGGTTGAACTTGAGTCCGTTGCCGATCAGGTTGCGGAATATCTGCGCGAGCAGGGTGCGTTCGGCGGTCACGGTCGGCCAGGCGGGCGCCAGCCGCACGCATTGATCCTCGGCCAGCGCCATGCCGCCGACCAGTTCGGCGAGAAACTCGCCGAGCGGCGTTGCCTGCGGCGAGATCGCCGCGCGCCCGATCGCCGACAGCGCCAGCAGGTCGGCGACCAGGTCTTCGCCGTGGCGCAGCGCCTGGCGCATCCCGGCAAAATAGCTTTGCTGCTCCTCGCTGAGCGTTCCCGCCAGGTCCTGCTCGAGGAAGTCGGCGTAATTGCGCATCGCCCGCAGCGGCGAACGCAGGTCGTGCGATACCGCATAGGCATAATGGTCGAGTTCTTCGTTGGCCTCGGACAGTTCGCTGGTGCGCTGGCGCACCCGGTCTTCGAGCTGGTCGCGGTAGCTGACCAGCGCCGCCTCGGCGGCGCGGCGCTCGGTGATGTCCTGCAGGGTTTCGATGGCGCCGATGATGCGTCCCGCGTCGTCGTACAGCGGAGCTGCCGTGAAGTACAGCCAGCGTCCGCCGCCGACCAGCGGCGGCAAAAAATCCTCGGCTTCGAACGCGCCCTCGATCAGCGGCGAGGGGCGCAGCCTGTCGCCGTAATGCGCCGCCAACTGCGCCCGGTCGGCGCCGTCGATGACCAGATTCGCCAGCACCGGGCGCGGCTGCGGGTAGAAGGCGCGCCAGGGGTCGCTGCGGCCGACCGCCTGCTCCCCGGGATAGCCGGAAATCGCCGCCAAGGCGCGGTTCCAGTGGGTGATGACGTGCTTGCGGTCGAGCACGAAGGTCGGGATCGGCGAGGCGTCGATGATCTGCGCCAGCCCGGGTTCGTCCGCGGGACTTGCCGCCGCGGCGAAATGGCCCGCCCTGCCTTCCTCAGTCGTCATCGCGCGCTCCTTGCGCCGTGTGCTGCGCCGCTTTGGCCGGATGCAACCCGGGATTCGCCACGAAGCGCTTGCGATGGCGCGGAAAGACGTCGACGAGTTGCGGGTTGAACTGGCTTCGGAATTCAACGCAAGCTTACTCTATCGCCTGGTCCAGCGCTCGCGCCGACTGGCAGGGCGGGAGTCGGCAAGCGCGGCGAAGCGCGCAGCCAGTGCCGATGCGGGAATCCGGGTGGCTTAGCCGCCGCCGACGGCGACCACGATTTCGATGCGATCGCCCACGGCGAGCAGGGTTTCGGCGTGGCGGCTCTTGGCCACGATCTCGCCGTTTCGTTCCACCGCGACACGTTTGCCCGCAAGCCCGCGCGCTTCCAGCAGGGCGGCGACGCTCAAGGGGGCTGGCAGCCGTTGCGGCTCGCCGTTGATGATGATCTCCATGGCGGCAATTTTACTTCAGCAGGCGGCGCCGGATCAGCGTCAGCGCGATCCAGAAAGCCACCAGCGCGACGGCCAGCAAGGCCGCCACGTGCCCGGCGATGCCGGCCGGGATCTCGCCGAACAGCAGCGGCCGCACCAGCGCGACGGCATGCGTCAGCGGCAACCAGGCCGCCACCGCCTGCACCAGTTGCGGCAACTGCTCGGGCGGGAAGAACACGCCGCACAGCAGCACCATGGGCGTAATGAACAGCGTGAAGTAATACATGAAAAAGTCATAGGACGGCGCCACCGCGGTGACGATCAGGCCGAGCGCGGCGAAGGCCAGGCCGGTGAGGAAGATCACCGGCAGCGCCCACAGCGCCAGCGGCGAAGCGACGAAGCCGAGCAGCGAGATCACCACCAGGATCGCGGTGCCGGACATGCTTGCCTTGGCCGCCGCCCAGAGCAGTTCGCCGGCCATCACGTCCTCCAGCGTGACCGGTGCATTCATGATCGCCTCCCAGGTGCGCTGCACGTGCATGCGCGAGAAGGCCGAATACAGCGCTTCGAAGGAGGCCGCATTCATGGTCGAGGCGCACACCGTGCCGGCGGCCAGAAAGGCGATGTAGGAAACGCCGTTGATCTGCGGCAGCAATCCGCCGAGGCCATAGCCGAGACCGAACAGGTAGATCATCGGATCGGCCAGGTTGCCCAGCAAGGATGGAATCGCCAGCTTCTTCCAGACCAGGAAATTGCGCCGCCAGACGGCGAAGGCGCGGCTGGATAATTGCGGCAGGGGGAGAAATTGCGCGCTGACGGACATCAGTTCCCGATCATGTCGAAACCTCGTGAATCATCGCGCCGCCAGGGTCTCAAACGTCTTCGGCAAATGGCCCGCCATGCGCTTTTCCGCCAGCCAGAGGTCGCGGCGGGTCTGCATGTCGATCCACAACTGCGGGCCGTTACCGAAGAATGCTCCCAGGCGCACCGCCATCTCCGGCGATACCGCGGAGCGCTCGGCCAGAATGCCATGCACCATCTGCCGCGAAACGCCGAGCGCGCGGGCGAACGCCGCCACCGACAGTCCCATCGCAGGCAAGGAATCCTCTCGCAGAATCTCGCCCGGATGCGTCGGGCAGCGCGTCATCGTCTTCATCAGGCACACATTTTACTAATAGCACGGATTGATGAGGGAGGGCAGGCGAGAACCTGTTCTGTTTTCTACTCTACCCGAATCGCTCTGGAACAAAAAACCCCGCAGGAGCGGGGTCGCTTTGTCCGATCAAACAGCGATGGCTATTTTTTTCGCTTATTCGCCACGACAACGACTGACTTTTCCATGGAAACCGAATTGCCCGAATGATGAATATCAAAACTCGGAAACACCACCTTGTCACGCACTTGACGATTTCGCTCTGTGGTAGTAAATGCTCGCGCTGAAAAACGATTGCGTGTCGAAACAGCCTCTCCTTTGCTATCCATAACCGCCTCCAAAATCGATTTATCTTGCAATGGCTTGGCTACACTTTAGGGACAATTTTTGCTTGCTCTGCTTTTTCCAACATCAATTCATGCCAACGATGGATGAGTTGGCTAAGCAACTGACAAAATGGTGACGTTAACGGAATGAACAATTCCAATCCTTTATCACGCAACATCCCCGGCCTGTCTCGATGGATATTCACGACACCGACCGTACCGCCGTTGGGGTTGTTAACCTCGCAACTACAATGATTATAGGTTGGTATCGGGAAGGATACAAAACTCTTGATCTCGGCGCCGTCTCCATTAGGACTGAAATACTGCCGCAATTCATCGATCACACTTGGCGGGAAGTCTCCTTCGTTCGAGCACCATTCCGCAATCGTACCGGTATCCAAGAAAGCCTCGGCTCGGTTCAGGCAAAAAGCATATGGCGCTCCAGGCAGCGCTTTCGATAGCTTTTTCCTTCCGTCATCAATATCGATCCAACATTGTTCGGGAACTGCCAGTGCAATCTCCGAAACTGACGAATCAATTTCCGACCCTTGAGATGAGGTTGCTGTCGAAAATTCTCTTTTGAGTTCCAAGAATCCCAAGTAACCTTCTTTCCCTAGTTTCTTATCGACAAACCGAAGCCTATTCTTTAATGAAATGAATTCGCTGTCCGTAAGGTTGGCGGCATCTCGATACAACAAAATGTTTGCTGCATAAACGTCAGAAGCAGACTCATCCACATCATAGAGGTATGCAAGAGTCGATAGTGCATCGAGAACAACACGAACCGCTTCCTCTATCTCGTCAGAGCTTATTTCGTATTCGTGTAAGTTGCTGAGAGCATCATGGGCGATGTTAGCCGCCCCTTCGTAGAGCTCAACGAACCACACCAGAAATCGTTTTGGCGGCAGTGTTCTAATTGCTTCCGCAAGCTCTTGTGCTTGATCATTTAAGGTCTGTGCTTGCGCAAACTGCCGAGCATTTGATCTATTTTGGCCCCACACGATAGCGCCATAGAGAGCACAGAAAATTAGGAGAAACGTCCAAAATACGACTGCCTGAGGAACCAGCGGTCCATAAGAATGTACCCAATAGAAGGGGAATGCCCCCTTAATTTCGTTGGCATACAGAGACCCGAACAATCCCGCCATCGCCCCGCTGGCTGGCGCCACTCCACCTACCACGGGATGTGATGACATTTTCTCCAAGACATCTCGGAGCCAAGGCCTAAGGCCTTTCGACCACAGATCACCTACCGCCATCTTCACTTTCGAAGCCTTAACGGCAATGTTTAACGGTGGCTCGTTTTGAACAATTCCATGCTTGTCTGACATGACGAGAAATCCCTATCCAGCATACCGACAAAATAATTGTGAAACCCCGTGACTTTTGCTCATGCCATTGATGCATTGCCCTATAAATAATTCTTAATATGTAGACATGGCGACCAGTCTCTTTCATCTGGCATTATGTCATCAACAAACGCAATCATAGGAAATCAATCCATCAGGATCAGCGTCGCATTCAATTTTCACCAAATCGCTCGGACGTACAACGCTGCGTCATTCGTGACAGCGCAAATATCCTTCCGCCCGCCGTGCCGCCAGCGCCGACTCTTGTGCCGCACCCGAACGGGTCCGCATCCATGCGCGACGCCGAAGCCAGCCGCAACGGATCAATCCCGCAGCTCGCGCCCGGTGAGTTTGAGAAACACGTCTTCCAGGTTCGCCGGCCGATGCAGG
>MHZX01000114.1:42776-42951 GCA_001828935.1 Rhodocyclales bacterium RIFCSPLOWO2_02_FULL_63_24 | reverse complement strand
ATGAGGATCAGTTCGCCGCCGGGGGCGAGGTGGCGCACGCATTTCTCGATGAAATGCAGGTAGAGATTGGCATGGCCGTCGAGCAGACTGGACCCCAGGCGCAGCGCGGTTTCCGGCAGGATGTCGCGCGCCTTGACGTAGGGCGGATTGCCGATCACGGTGGCGAATTGCTCGC
>MHZX01000114.1:0-42726 GCA_001828935.1 Rhodocyclales bacterium RIFCSPLOWO2_02_FULL_63_24 | reverse complement strand
GCCGGATCGAGTTCGATCGCCACGCAACCGGGCAAGCGGGCTGAAAACGCGCCGTCGCCGCACGCCGGATCGAGCGCCCGGCCATGATTGCGGCCGATGTTGCGTGATAAGGCCAGCATGCGGTCGACGATACCGGGCGGAGTGAATACCTGCCCGTAGCGGGCGATATCGCGTTGCGCCGGAGTCGGCGCCGACGCGACGGCGAGCGCGGCGCCGTTCATGCAGTCCCGGTGCAAGCAGCGCCGAATTCAGGGCGAAGCGCCGCCCGGCTTCCGGCCGCGACCACTACCCTCAAAACGTGCCGATCACCCACATCGGCACGCGCAGCCCGGAATCGCGCGAATCCTGGCGCACCCAGCTGCCGTCGCCGTTGTTGTCGAGCAGGTAGTAGGACACGCCGTTGGGCGGCGTGACCTTCATCATGTAGAGCTTGCCGCTCATGCGGAATTCCTCGACCTTGTCTTCGCCGCGCTTGACGATGGTGACTTGCGGCTCCAGCGACTCGTTCAGGGAGCCGGCCGGAGGCGGTGGCGGCTCGGGAATCGGCTCCAGCTTCGGCGGCGAAGTCTGCGCGGCAACACTCAGTGTCACGGCGGCAAGCAGAACGGGAATCAGGCGGCGCATGGGATGTCCTTCAGGAATTCCGCTCAGTTTATCAAAGGTTAAGCAGCAATTCGTGCTCTTCCGGCAATGGGCCGAAGCCGCGCGCCTCGTAGTGATCGAAGATCGCCGCCACCACGCCCTCGGGCTCGTCGATGACCTGGAGCAGATCGACGTCTTCGGGACTGATCATGTTCTCGGCCACCAGCCGCGCGCGGAACCAGTCGAGCATCCCGGCCCAGAACTCGGTGCCGACCAGGATCAGCGGAATGCGCGGGCTCTTGCCGGTCTGGATCAGGGTCAGGGCTTCGAGCAGTTCATCGAGCGTGCCGAAGCCGCCGGGCATCACGACGTAGGCGGCGGCGACCTTGACGAACATGTACTTGCGGGCGAAGAAGTGGCGGAAGCTTTGCGAAATGTCCTGGTAGTGGTTGGCCGACTGCTCGTGCGGCAACTGGATGTTGAGCCCGATCGACATGCTCTTGCCTTCGAAGGCACCCTTGTTGGCTGCCTCCATGACGCCGGGACCACCGCCGGAAACGACCGAAAAGCCCGCGTCGGACAGCAAGCGGGCGATTTTTTCGGTGAGCTGGTAATAGCTGGAACCCGGCTCGATGCGCGCGCTGCCGAAGATCGACACCGCCGGGCGCACCGCCGCCAGGCGCTCGGTCGCCTCGACGAACTCTGCCATAATGCCGAATACCCGCCAGGCTTCGCGGGCGCTGGTCGCGGTCTGCTGGGCGGGCGCCGCTTCGAAGCTCTTGCCGCCCTTCGACAGGCTCTTGGGTAACTTGTCCTTTTCGTTCATTTCCGACTTCTCCTCCATGCCCACGCTGCTGCTCGTCGATGGCTCGTCTTACCTGTATCGGGCGTTTCACGCGCTGCCCGATCTGCGCACCAGTAGCGGTGAACCCACGGGCGCCATCCGCGGCGTGCTGTCCATGTTGCGCGTGCTCGAAGCCGACTATAAGTCAGATTATCGTGCCGTGGTGTTCGATGCCAAGGGCAAGACTTTCCGTGACGACTGGTACCCGGCCTACAAGGCACATCGGCCGTCGATGCCGGAAGATTTGGTGGCGCAGATAGCACCGCTGCACCAGTGCATCCGTGCCGCCGGCTGGCCGCTCATGATGATCGACGGCGTCGAGGCCGACGACGTGATCGGCACCCTGTCGCAGCAAGCCGCGACGGCAGGCATCGACTGCGTGATCTCGACTGGCGACAAGGACCTGGCGCAACTGGTCAATGCTCATGTCACGCTGGTCAACACGATGAACAACGAAGTGCTCGACGAGGCCGGGGTCAAGACCAAGTTCGGCGTGCCGCCCGAACGCATCGTGGACTACCTGGCGCTGGTCGGCGATACCGTGGACAACGTGCCCGGTGTCGCCAAGGTGGGGCCGAAGACCGCCGTCAAATGGCTGGACGCCTACGGCTCGCTCGACGCCATCGTCGCCCATGCCAACGAGATCGGCGGCGTCGTCGGCGAGAACCTGCGGCAGCATCTCGATTTCCTGCCGCTGGGCGTGAAGCTGGTCACCGTGGCCTGCGACCTGCCGCTGCCGCAGACGGTGACCGATCTCGCGCCGCAGGCGCCGGACAAGGACAAGCTGGCCGAACTTTACGCGCGGCTGGAATTCAAGGGCTGGCTGCGCGAACTCGGCGGCGAGAAACCGGTGCCCGCCCGTTCCGAAAACACCGTTGCCGCCCCGCGAAGCGGGAATCCCGGCACGCAGAGCGCGCCAGCGCCGACTCCTGCAGCACCGACGAGCGAACCCGACCGCAGCGGCTACGAGTGCATCCTCGATGCCGCCCAGATCGACGCCTGGCTGGCCCGCCTCGATGCCGCCGTGCTGGTCTCGCTCGATACCGAGACCACCGACCTCGACCCGATGCAGGCGCGGCTGGTGGGCATTTCCTTCGCCATCGCCGGCGCCGAGGGCGCGAGTTTGGGTGACAAGGTGCATGCCGCCTACCTGCCGCTGGGCCACAGCTATGCCGGCGCGCCGGCGCAACTGCCGCTGGCCGAGACGCTGGAAAGGCTCCGGCCCTGGCTGGAATCGCCGCAGAAGCCGAAGCTCGGCCAGCACCTCAAATACGACCGCCACGTGTTCGCCAATCACGGCGTCCAATTGCGCGGCATCGTCGAGGACACGCTGCTGCAGTCCTATGTGCTGGAATCCGACAAGCCGCACGACCTGGGCGCGCTGGCAGCGCGCCATTGCGGCCTGGCCACCATCAGCTACGACGCCATTACCGGCAAGGGCGCCAACCGGATTTCCTTCGCCCAGGTCGAACTCGCGCGCGCCGCCGAGTACGCCGCCGAGGATGCCGACGTGACGCTGCGGGTGCACCAGGTGCTGCGCCCGCAACTCGCCGCCGAGCCGCAACTGGAAAGCCTCTACCGCGACCTGGAACTGCCGATCGCCGAAGTGCTGTTCCGCATCGAGCGCAACGGCGTGCTGATCGACGCGGCGACGCTGGCGCAGCAAAGCGACGAACTCGGACGCAAGATCATGGCGCTCGAAGCCGAGGCGCAGGCGCTGGCCGGCCAGCCCTTCAACCTCAATTCGCCGAAGCAGCTGGCCGAAATCCTGTTCAACCAGCAAGGCCTGCCGGTGGTGAAGAAGACGCCCTCGGGCGGACCCTCGACCGACGAGGAAGTGCTGGAAAAGCTGGCCGAGGACTACCCGCTGCCGAAGAAGATCCTCGAACACCGCAGCCTGGCCAAGCTGAAGAACACCTATACCGACAAGCTGCCGAAGATGATCAACCCGGCCACCGGGCGCGTGCACACCAGCTTCGGCCAGGCCACGGCGGTGACCGGGCGGCTGGCGTCGACCGACCCCAACCTGCAGAACATCCCGATCCGCACCGCCGAGGGCCGCCGCATCCGCTCCGCCTTCGTCGCCCCGGCGAATCACCGTATCGTCAGCGCCGACTATTCGCAGATCGAGCTGCGCATCATGGCCCATCTTTCCGACGATCCGCGTTTGCTGGACGCCTTCGCCCAGGGCGAGGACGTGCATCGCGCCACGGCCGGCGAGATCTTCGGCCTGACGCCGATCGAGGTCACGAGCGAACAGCGCCGCGCCGCCAAGGTGATCAATTTCGGCCTGATCTACGGCATGAGCGCCTTCGGCCTGGCCAAGCAGATCGGCGTCGATCGCAGCGCGGCCGCCGCCTACATGGACCGCTATTTCGCCCGCTACCCGGGTGTGGCCCGCTACATGGAAGAAACCCGCGCCATCGCCCGCGACAAGGGCTATGTCGAAACCGTGTTCGGCCGCCGCCTGTGGCTGCCCGAGATCAAGTCCTCCAACGCCGGTCGTCGCCAGGGCGCCGAGCGCGCCGCGATCAATGCGCCGATGCAAGGCACCGCTGCCGACCTGATCAAACGTGCCATGCTCGCGGTGCAGGACTGGCTCGATGCACAGAAGCTGCGCACGCTGATGGTCTTGCAGGTTCACGACGAACTGGTGCTGGAAGTCCCGGACGAGGAACTTGCCCTGCTCAGCTCCGCACTGCCGAAGCTGATGGGCGGCGTGGCCAGACTCAAGGTGCCGCTGCTGGTGGAAGTGGGTGTCGGCGCCAACTGGGACGCGGCGCACTGAGTTTCTGGCCTAAGCCCCTGTATACTTCCGGGTTTCCCTGACTCCGCCTCCTCGTGCAAGACAGCCGCGACCTCTATCTGCGCCTGCTCGGCCATGTGCGCCCGCACTGGAAGGGCTTCGTCCTGACGCTGGCCGCCACGGCGCTGGCGGCGGCCACCGAGCCGCTGTTTCCGGCGCTGATGAAACCCTTGCTGGACAAGGGCTTCGGCCAGGGCGAGCAGGGCTGGCTGGCCTGGCTGCCGCTGGCCATCGTCGGCATCTTCGTGCTGCGCGGCATCGCCGGCTTCCTTGCCGGCTACGGCATGTCCTGGGTTTCCAACCGCGTCATCACCGATCTGCGCCAGCTGATGTTCGAGCGCCTGATGCGTCTGCCCGCGAGTTATTTCGACGCCCACGCCTCCTCGGTACCGGCGACGCGCATCGCCTATGACGTGAATGGCGTCGCCGCAGCCGCGACCTCGACCCTGACGGTGCTGATCCGCGACACGCTGTCGGTGCTCGGCCTGGTCGGCTGGCTGCTCTACCTGAACTGGAAGCTGACCCTGATCAGCCTGGCCGTGATCCCGCTCACCGCGCTGGTGGTGCGCGCCTTCTCCAAGCGCCTGCGGCGGCTGTCGCTCTCGGCGCAGGAGGGCATGGCGCAGATGAACGAAGTGCTGCAGGAATCCATCCGCGGCCACAAGGTGGTCAAGATCTTCGGCGGCGAGCAGCACGCCACTGCGCGCTTTTTCCGGGTCAACAACGCCCTGCGCGGCTACGGCATGCGCCAGGCGATCGCCGCCGCCGCAGTGGCGCCGATCACCCAGATCTTCGCCTCGGTGGGCCTCGCCATTGTGGTTTACGTCGCCCTGCAGCAATCGGCCAGCAATGAAACCACGATCGGCGGCTTTGTTTCCTTCATCACCGCGATGCTGCTGCTGCTGGCGCCGCTGAAGCATCTGGCCGACATCAACGCGCCGCTGCAGCGCGGCCTGGCCGCCGCCGAAAGCGTGTTCCGCATGCTCGACGAGGCGACCGAGGTGGACGCCGGCACCGTCGCGCTGGGCCGCGCCCACGGCGAGATCGAATTCGCCGGCGTCGGTCTGCGCTATGCGGGCGCCGAGCGCGATGCACTGAGCGGCATCGACCTCGCCATCCGTCCCGGCGAAACCATTGCGTTGGTCGGACCCTCGGGCGGCGGCAAGACCTCCCTGGTCAACCTGGTGCCGCGCTTCTATCACGCCGGCAGCGGCCAGATCCGGATCGATGGCCAGGACATCGAAAACCTGACGCTGGGCAGCCTGCGCGCCAACATCGGCCATGTCGGCCAGGACGTGTTCCTGTTCGACGACACGGTGGCGGCCAACATCGCTTACGGCGGCAAGGGCGACGCCAGCCGCGCCGAGATCGAGGCAGCGGCGCGCGCCGCGCATGCCCTGGACTTCATCGCTGCCCTGCCGCAGGGCTTCGACACCGTGATCGGCGAGAACGGATCGCGCCTTTCCGGCGGCCAGCGCCAGCGTCTGGCGATTGCCCGCGCCATCCTCAAGGACGCACCGATCCTGATCCTCGACGAAGCCACCTCGGCGCTCGACAGCGAATCCGAACGCGCGGTGCAGGAAGCGTTGGAAACCCTGATGCAGGGCCGCACCACGCTGGTCATCGCGCACCGCCTGTCCACCGTCGAGCATGCCGACCGCATCGTGGTGCTGGCACAGGGCCGCATCGCCGAGATCGGCAGCCACGCCGGACTGCTGGCGGCGAACGGCCTCTACGCCGGACTCTATCGAATGCAGTTCGCCGAAGCGGCATGAGGACAGCGCACACAGAGGCCTGGAGCTTTCACGAGGAGTCCATGTGACGACCTTCCCCCCCCCCTTCCCATGGAAGGAGGCGACTGAGGTTCAGTCGCGTTTGCGACTTCCGGTTATTGGCTTGCTGCCCCCTTGGGGCGGCCCGGCGGGTACAGCGTGAAGATTCTCCACACCGAAGCTTCCTGTGGCTGGGGCGGCCAGGAAATCCGCATCCTCGAGGAATCGCGCGGCCTCATCGGACGCGGTCACGAGGTCAGCATTGCCTGTCCGGCCCATGCGCGGATGACGAGCGAGGCGCCCCGTTTCGGCGTGCCGGTGGTGGCATTGCCGATCGAGTTCAAAACCCTCGCCGGATTCCGGGCGCTGCGCAGTTACCTCGCCAGCCAGCGGCCCGACATCGTGAACACTCACAGCTCGGCCGATTCCTGGCTGACGGGGCTGGCCTGCGCCACGCTGGCCCATTCGCCGGCCATCGTGCGCAGCCGCCACATCTCGGCGCCGGTGTCGGCCAATCCCTTCAACCGCTGGCTCTACCGCCAGGCACAGGGCGTCGTCACCACCGGCGAAAGCCTGCGCCGACATTTGCTGGAGACCCTGCAACTCGAATCCGCGCGCGTGGTGTCAGTGCCCACCGGGATCGATACCGAGCGTTTCGCCCCGGGCGACAAGGCAAGCGCCAAGGCGGCGCTCGGCCTCGATCCGCGGCAAAAACACCTCGGCATCGTCGCCACGCTGCGCAGCTGGAAGGGTCACCTGTTCCTGCTCGATGCCTTCGCCCAACTGAAGCGGCCCGACCTGCATCTGCTGATCGTCGGCGAAGGTCCGATGCGCGGCCCGATCGAGGAGAAGATTGCGGCACTTGGCCTCGGCGCCCGCGTCACGCTGGCCGGCCAGCGCACCGACCCCGAACGCTGGCTGCAGGCGCTGGACGTGTTCTGCCTGCCCTCCTACGCCAACGAAGGCGTGCCACAAGCGATCCTGCAGGCCATGCTCTGCGCCCTGCCGATCGTCACCACGCCGGTCGGGGCGATTCTCGAGGCGGTGAACGACGGCGAGACGGCGCTGGTGGTGCCGCCGAGGGACGCCGCCGCGCTGGCCGCCGCCATCGCCCGTTTGCTCGACGACAGTGCACTCGCCAACCGACTCGGCGCGGCCGCGCGGCGTGTCGCCAGCGCCGACTTTTCGCGGGAGGTGATGCTGGACCGCATGGAACACGTCTTTCTGGGAGCGCGGGCAAATGACTGATTCGCTCGCCCGGGCAATTGCCGATGCGGAATCGCGACTTGCCGCATTTCATCGCCTGATAGCGGGCATTTCCTATCAGCGCAAAGGCATCCTGAACTCGGAAATGTTCTTCCTCTGGCTGTGCGCGGAGACAGTCCAGCCGAAGCGGGTGCTCGAATCCGGGCGGGCGCAGGGGCAGAGCACATTGATCCTCGCGCGCTGCTTTCCGCACGCCGAAATAGTCAGCGTCGAACACGACCGCAACTCGCCGGACGCCGCCATCGCCGCCGAACGCCTGAAAAACGAAGCCAATGTAAAGCTGCTTTTTGGTGATGCGACGCACATGCTGCGCGACCTGGCCCGTCCTGGCGACATCGCCCTGATCGATGGTCCCAAGGGTTTGCGCGGCCTGCGATTCGCATTGTCCCTGCTTGGCACCGGAAAGATCCCGCAGGTCTTCGTGCACGACGCGGGACCGGGTACGGCCGAACGACGCTTCTTCGACCGCTGGCTACCATCTGTCCGCTACAGCGACGAGCCGGACCTGGTCAGGAACAGCCATGTGCTTGACGACGAAGGGGCCGCCAGCATGCCGTCGGCACGCCGCTTTGCGACATGCGCGGGACGTAGCGGTTACGGCTATGGTCTTGCCTGCCTTCCCTACGCGCCTGACATCCGCTACGGCTGGCTGCGATGGCGCGCGGCACTTGCCGGCCTGAGCCAGCGCCCATCTCCCGAGGTCACCGCCCCATGAATGGAATTGACTGGACCACGGTGTCCGACGACCCCAACAACCGCGAGGCCAAGGCCGCCGTGCGTGCCTGGCTGAAGGCGGCGCAGCGCGTGCATACCGACAACGACCTGCTCGGCCACATCGAAAGCCTGGTGCGGGGCAAGCGCGTGCTCGACATCGGCGTCGTCTCGCACAGCGCGCGCTACTTCGACCTGCCCGACTGGCGTCATGGCCGCATCCACCAGGCCGCCGGCTATTGCGTCGGCATCGACATTCTGGAACCGCTCGTCAGGGAGCTCAACGAGCGCGGCTTCAACGTGCGCTGCGTCGACGCCACCTCGGAGGCGGATCTCGGTGAGCGCTTCGACGTCGTCTTCATCGGCGATGTGGTCGAGCACGTGGACAACGCGGTGTTGTTGCTGAAATTCGCCGCGCGCCACCTGGCCCCCGGCGGCAGGCTTTACGTGACGACGCCGAACCCCTTTTCGCGCAAGTTCTTCCGCCAGTTCAAGCGCGATGGGGTGATGGTGGTGAACCTCGACCACGTGGCCTGGATCACGCCGACCCTGGCCATGGAGCTGGCACGCCGCGCCGGCATCGCGCTGGCCGCCTACCACCTGGTCAAGCGCTTCTCGCCGCTGGCACTGACGGTCAAGCGCCTCATCGGCTGGCGCCTGGAACCGGTCGAATTCTCATTTCCCGATTACCTGTATGAGTTCGTCCGCCGCGACTGAGCCAGAGCTGCCCGAGCCGCGCGACATCCTCTACATCAATGTCTCGCGCATCGGCGATACCCTGCTGGTAACGCCGGCCGTGCGCGCCGTCGCCGCGCGCTGGCCGCTGGCGCGCATCCATCTGCTGGCGCATCCGAAGCGAGTGGAAGTGCTGCGCCATCTGCCCTTCGTGCACCGCTCCGCCAGCATCGAAAAGCAGCGCGCACGTTTCATGGGCTGGCTGCCAGGCAAGCCCTACGACCTGGCCTTCGTCTGCAACTTCGACGCGCCGCTGGTCCAATACGCGCTGCGCGTGGCACGCCGCGTCGTCGCCTTCCGCCAGTCCGACGAAGCACTCAATGCGAAGCTGTACCGCGCCGTCGAACACCCGGCACTGCAGACCACCCATGCCGTGGACATCCAGCTCATGCTGCCGGCCGCGGTCGGTGCCATGCCGGCGGGCAAGGCGCTGAGTTATTGCGTCACTGCCAATGAGGAACGGTGGGCAGCCGGTTTTCTCGCCGGCCAGGACGCCGACGGGAAACATCCGCTGATCGGCCTGCAGGTGGCGAGCTTTCCGACCAAGGCCTATCGCGACTGGCCGCCCGGCCATTTCAGCGAACTCTGCCGGCGCATCCGCGATGCCCTGCCCGATGTCCACTTCCTGATCTTCGGCGGCGAACTGGAAAAGCAGCGCACCGCAGCGCTGGCCGCCCAACTGGGCGGCGCGGCGACGCTCTGCGCCGGCAAGCTCTCCCTGCGAGAAACCGCAGCGCTGATGAACCGCGTCGATCTCTATGTCGGTGTCGACACCGGCCCAACGCACCTGATGGGGGCGCTGCACCGCCCGATGGTCGCGCTCTACCACGGCTATTCGCCGAGCCGCGTGCTGGCGCCGCTCGACCACCCCTGCCTCTACGCGATCGACCATCCGCTGGCCGACCGCTGCACGCCGGAGGCCGAGATGGCCGAGATCAGCGTGGACCAAGTCTGGGCCGCGGTGCAGCAGGCGTTGACGAAACGCGCGACGGAAACTCGCGCGCCATGAAGTTCGCACTGTTCACCACCAACCTCGCCGGCGGCGGCGCCGAAAAGGCGCTGGCGAAGATAGCCGGCGGCCTCGCGGCGCGCGGACACGAGGTGAATTTCATCGTCTGCGAGGATGCCGGCAAATACCCGCCGCCTGCCGGCTGTCGCTTCCAGGCGCTGGCCGCGCGCCCCGGTCGCGGCTGGCTGGGCAAGCGGCGCCTGGCCTGGCGCTTGAACCGTCTGCTGGCATCGAACCAGCCCGACCTGCTGGTATCGACCCTGCCCTTCGCCGACGAAGTCGCGGCGCTGGCCAAGGCACCGCGCCATGTCTGCCGCATCGCCAACACGCTGTCGGCAGAGATCGCACGTCTGCCGGCGGCCAAGGCGCAGCGACGCACGGCACGCTACCGAGCGCTCTATGGCGCACGGCCGCTGGTCGCCGTATCGCAGGGCGTAGCCGCTGATTTGCAGGCGGCCTTCGACATCGACGCCAAGCGAATAGGCGTAATCGGCAACCCCTTCAATTTCGCCGCGATCCGTGCCTTGGCCGCAGAACCCTGCCCCGAGCGGCCACGCCAACCCTACATCCTGCACGTCGGCCGCTACGCCGCGCAGAAACGCCACGACCTGCTGCTGGCCGCCTACGCCCAGGCCGACCTGCCGCAACAACTGGTGCTGCTGACTCCGCCGGACACCAACCTGGCGACACTGATCGCGCAACACGGCCTGCAACACCGTGTCCTCGTCGCCGACTTTCAGACCAACCCCTACCCCTGGATGGCCGCAGCCGAGTTGCTGGTGCTGTGTTCCGACCACGAGGGCCTGCCCAATGTGCTGATCGAGGCACTGGTCTGCGGCACGCGTGTGATCAGCACCGACTGCCCCTCCGGCCCGCGCGAAATCCTGCGCGGCGAACTGGTGCACGGACTGGTGCCCTGCGACGATGTCGCTGCGCTGGCGGCGGCGATGCGCGATGCACTGGCGGCGCCGAAGCCGGGCTCCGCGGCGGTCGACGCGGCGCTGGCGCCCTATGCCGCCGAGCGCGCGCTGGATGCCTGGGAAGCCCTGGCGCGGGAGATCTGCTGATGTGCGGCATCCTGCTCACGTTCGGCGATCCCTTCCGCGCGGATTTCGACGCGGCGCTGGCCGCGCTGAAATCACGCGGCCCCGACGCGCGCGAGGTACTGGCCCACGGCGAGGCGCTGCTCGGCCATGCACGGTTAGCGGTGATCGACATCGCCGGTGGGCGCCAGCCGATGAGTACGGCCGACGGCCGTCTGGCCATGGTCTACAACGGCGAGATCTACAACTTTGCCGCATTGCGGCGCGAGCTCGAAGCCGCCGGCCACGCCTTCGCCACGCGCTCCGACAGCGAGGTGCTGCTGACCGGCTACCGGCACTGGGGCGAGGCCGTGTTGGACAGGCTAGACGGCATGTTCGCCTTCGCCATCCACGACCTACAGGATGGCAGCATCTTTCTCGCCCGTGACCGGCTGGGCATCAAGCCGCTGTTCTGGGGTGAGCATGCCAATGGCCTGGTTGCGGCCTCGACCCTGGCGCCTTTCTTCGCGCTGAATACCTTCCCGAAGCGACTCGATGCCGAAGGCCTGCGCGACTACCTGGCCTTCCAGACGCCGCTGGCGCCGCACACCCTGGTGCGCGACATCCATGCCCTGCCGCCGGGGGTCTGCCTGAAGTGGAGAGTCGGCGCTGGCGCCACGGCGCGGCAGTGGTGGACCATTCCCGACGCAGCGGGAAAGCCGCCCAGCCACGAGGCGCTGGTGGCCGAGACCGATGGTTTGCTGGCGCAGGCGGTCAAGGATCAGCTGGTGTCCGACGTGCCGCTCGGCGCCTTCCTGTCCGGCGGCATCGACAGCAGCCTGGTCGTGCATTACATGGCGCAGGCCGGCGCCAAGCCGCTCAAGACATTCAGCGTGCGCTTCGCCGAGGCCGGCTTCGACGAAAGCCCCGCCGCACGAGCCGTGGCAGAGCTTTACGGCACCGAACATCATGTGCTCGACGCGCCTGAACTGACCGCGGACACGCTAGCCGCCGCGCTGGCCGACCTTGACCAGCCGCTCGCCGACCCGGCCTACATCCCGACCTGGGCGCTGTCGCGGCTGACGCGCCGGCATGTCACGGTGGCGCTCTCGGGCGACGGCGGCGACGAACTGTTCGGCGGCTATCCGCGCTTTCTCGACACTGCCGACCGCTACCCCGACAGCCTGGGCAAACAAGCCCTGCGCGGACTGCTGCGCCACGGCCTGGCGCCAGCCAGCCTCAGCCGGCGCGCGCTGGCCGGGGCCGAGCTGCTGCTCTACCGGCGCGTCGAGCTGGGCGACTACCCCGGCAGCCGCAAGGACCTGCGCCGCTATCTGGCACCCGAAACCGTGCGTGCCGCGCGGCCGGAGCACACTCTCGGACTCTGGCGCGAACTGGCGGCAAGTCACGGCAACTACGACCGCGCCGCCCTGCTGCGCGCCGACCTGTGGACCTATCTCTCGGAAAACTGCCTGGCCAAGACCGACCGCGCCAGCATGGCGCACGGCCTCGAGGTGCGCGTGCCGCTGCTGGCCAAAGCGCTGCAGGACCGCATGCTGAGCCTGCCGGCGGCCGTGCATTTCGATGCCGGCGCGCGAAGCGCTAATCCCGGCATGCAGAGCACCGGCGCGCGAAGCGCTAATCCCGGCATGCAGAGCACCGAGGGCGGCAAGGCGCTGTTGCGCGCACTGGCACGCCGGCATCTGCCCGAAGCCGTCTGGAATCGCGAAAAACACGGCTTCTCTGTGCCGCTGCGTGCCAACTTCGCCGGCGCCTGGCGCGACTGGACCGAAACCCAGCTTGCGGCTGCCGGAAATCGCGCACCCTGGCTCGATGCCGCAGCCATTGCAACGCTGTGGCAGGAAGCGCAGCGGGGACGAGGCAACGTACGCCTGATGTACACTTTCGCCGTGCTGCTGGCCTGGCTCGAACAACATCCGCTGGATCCGACGTGAACCTCCTCAAGCATCTTCTATTTATCGTGCAGCAGCGGCGCGCCGGCAACCGGGTGTCCTTCTCCGCCTACATCAAGGGCTACGATCTCATCGCGCTGGGCCGCGACTGCAAGATCCACGCTGACGCTTCGGTTGATGCTTCGCGCAGCCCCGGCGTGAGGTTCGGCGACAAGGTGACGCTGAACCGCTATGCCTACGTGCAGGGCGGCGCCGGCGGCGTGCGGCTGGGCGATCGGGTCGAGATCAACAATTTCAGCATCGTCAATGGCACAGGCGGCGTCGACATCGGCGAGGACACGCTGGTCGGTCCCGGCGTGCGCATCGTCTCCTACCAACACCGCCACGCCCGCGGCACGACGATCCGCTCGCAACCGGTGACTGCTCTGCCGATACGCATCGGCCGCGACGTCTGGCTCGGCGCCAATGCCGTCGTCCTGGCCGGCGTCACCATCGGCGACGGTGCAGTGGTGGCCGCCGGCGCCGTGGTGCGCGAGGATGTGCCGGCCTACGCAGTCGTCGCTGGCGTGCCGGCCACGGTCAAAAAATACAGGGAATAAACCATGCGCAAGAACGGCCGCACTGCACGCAAGCTGAAGAAGCTAGCCTGGCGCTTCAAACAGCCCGACTGGGCCGACAACCACGGCGTCATGCTGCCGGTGAAACACAAGCTGGTTTCGCCAGGCATTGCCCGCGAGATATATTTGGGCGACTACGAAGCGAAAGAGATCGAAATCATCTCGAAGCGTCTCGCCGACGACGATGTGGTGTTCGAGGTCGGCGCCGGGCTCGGTTTCCTTTCGGCTTTCTGCGCCAAGCGCACGGGTGCGGCGAAGGTCTTCGCCTACGAAGCCAATCCGGAACTGATCCAGCTGATCCGCGAAACGCACGCGAAGAACGACGTGGCGCCGACGCTGATCAACGCGCTGCTGGCGAAGGGCGAGGGCGAACGCGAGTTCCACCTCGAAAGCGACTTTTGGGCTTCTTCCGCGCATCGCGCGGGAGGCCGCGCCATCACGGTCAAACAGCTCGACCTGAATGCCGAGCTGGCGCGCGCCAAGCCCACGTTCCTGATTGTGGACATCGAAGGCGGCGAGGCCGAATTCTTCACCGGCGCCGATTTGTCGATGGTGCATAAGATTTGCGTCGAAACGCATCCCGACGTGCTCGGCGACCGCGTGCTGTCGGAGATGTTCGCCGGCCTGGTAGCGCAAGGCTTCGCACTGGATTTTTCGCTGATCCGCAAGAACGTGTTCTTTTTCCACCGCGTGGCATGACCACACGGGATGTCCTGCTGATCGCCCACGGCAGCCTGCATCCGGCCTTGCGGCGGGAACTCGCCGCACGCGGGTTGACCTTGCGCGAAAGTCGGCGCTGGCAGGACGCCGAGCGCAGCGAACCGCAGCGCATTCTCGGCGCCTATACCTGGTTCTACGAAGGTCTGCGCCATCCGCTCGCTATCTGGGGCATGCATCGCTTCCTTCGCCACCAGGGCATCCCGCTCTTCGTCTGGAATCAGGATGCGCCGCACTACCTGAACCGGGCATCGTGGCGGCTGGACTGGCTGGATCGTGCGCGCCTCTACGACATCTACGCCACCCACACGCTGATCGACTCGCAACGCGATTTCGCCGACAGCGTGCTCTACCTGCCGAATGCCGCTGATATTTCCCGCTACCATCTGCATGACGCGACACTGGCCGGACTGCGCGATCCGGCCCGTTATGAGTACGACGTCAGTTTCTTCGGCGCCATGGACGGCAGCCGCTACAAGGAAATGCGCAGCCGCCAGGAGTTCTTCGCCGCGCTGGGCGAGCGACTGGCCGCGCGCAAGGTCCGCTTTCTGTTCCGCGATTCCGCCGGCATGAGCGTCGAGGAGCAGGTGGACCTGATCCAGACCAGCCGCATCAACCTCAACTTCGGCGCCTCCTGCGACTACGGCGCACCGCTGGCCTCGGGCCTGCCCGAGCGTTGCTACGGCATCCCGGCCTGCGGCGGCTTCCTGCTCTGCGACCGCCGCACCCACGCTCGCGACGACTTCACGTCCAGCGAGAACTGGGCCGAATTCGACGGGCTGGACGACTGCGTGGCGCAGATCGAATACTGGCTGACAAACTTCGCCGCCGCACGCGGCATGGCCGAGCGCTGTCACGCGCATGTCATGGCGCAGCACACCTACGCCCGGCGCGCTGCAACGCTGCACCAGAGCCTGCTGGCCTGGCACCAGGGCAAACGGGGACGACTGCAATGAGCACGCCTTTGCTCTCGTTGGTGGTCCCCGTTTACAACGTCGCGCCCTACCTGCCGCGCTGCCTGGAAAGCCTCGCCGCGCTGGAACCGCCGGCCGACGAGATCATCGTCGTCGACGACGGCTCGACCGATGACTGCCCACGCATCCTTGCCGGGTTCACCCCGCGCCTACCGCAGATGCGCGTGATCCGCCAGGAAAACGGCGGACTTTCGGCGGCGCGCAATACCGGCCTCGATGCGGCCCGCGGCAAGTATCTGGCCTTCGTCGATTCGGATGACTTCATCGAGCCCGACGCCTACGCAGAAGCCATCGCCAGCGCCGAAAGCGGACAGCTCGATATGGTGCTGTTCAACGCCCGTTACCATTACGAAGGCCGCAGGCCAGACCACCCAATCTACCCGGATGCACCGGCAACTGGAATCATCCCCGGCAGCGAGTGGCTGCGTGTGCGCCTGAAGGCTGGACGCTTTCTGCACATGGTCTGGATGCACCTGTACCGCCGCGACTTCATTGAAACGAACCACTTTCGCTTCGTTCCACGCCTGATCCACGAGGATGTCATCTGGACCACACAGGCGCTGCTCGCTGCCCGGCGAATATCTTATCTGCCGCGCATTGCGGTGAACTACCGGATTCCGATCCGGAAAGCCACACCCGAAGCCACGCAGAAACGGCTTGAAGTCATCGTCGAAAGTAGCATTACGAATGCCCTCGCCCAGACTGAACTGGCAGCAAGCATTGTGGCGGACACCGAACTGTATGCGCTTCTGGAGTACCAACTGGTGGATGGCGCCCTATCGATATTCCATCTGCTAGCGAAAATGCCAAACCGCGCAACGGCCCGCTGCCGGCTCGTCGCGCTGCGTACCGAGGTTTTTCTCGCGTTGCTCTGGCGCCACGCCCGCGATAACCCGCAACGACGTCGGATCGCCCGCCACTGGCTGCGCTCCTGGGTGGGCGGCGTCGGCAAATGACACCAACAATCCGAGCGATGGCTTGGTTCTGGCAGACCTGGCTCGTCGCGGTCGTTTTCATTTTTCCCATTCCGCATACCATTGCCCTGCGCAACCTCTTGCTGCTGATTGGACTACTAGCGCTATTGCCGCCCTTGACTCGCGCAACGCGCCTGCCGCTTCCCCCTGCCTTGAAACCAGCGGCCTGGGGTCTCGCGGCGGCGACCGCTTGGCTGCTGCTGCATTCCCTCGCCGTGGCACCAGCGCCGACTGTTGCGCTGGACAACCTGCGCGGCGATTGGCTGCAGCCGATACTTACCGCAGCCTTGGCCGCCTTCGCTTCCTCGCGGATAGGCCCCAATAGGGCCATTCAATCGATTATCGCGGCGTTGCTGGGGCACATGCTTTGGGTTTTTGGCTGGCAACTGATGTCGTGGGTGGATAACGGGATGGCGACCGGATGGCCTGTATCAATAATTCCGTTCGGTCAAAACGACTATCAAAGCAGCCTGAATGGCTTCCTGCTTTCAATTCTCGTCGCCGAGCGACTTGCAGTCCAACTCGCTGGACTGCAAGTTGCGGTTATTGCAGCACGGTCCGGCTGGGTTGGGCTAGCGATTTCTTTCTTGGCAGACGCCGCGCTACGCTCGCGCAACGGAACAGTTGTCAGTGTGGTACTGCTATTGGCAACTACTGTCTGGATTGGCTTGCGTAGCCGGCGCATGATCTTCTTGGCGTTTATTGCAATAGCCTTGGGCAGCGCGTCTGTTGCGCTTGACCCCCGCTGGAGCGGATTAAAGGAATCTCTGGCGATTGGCTGGAATTCCCATAGTCAATACTGGCTGCATGGCAACAAGGCATTGCGCCCCCCGACACCGTCTGGCGCAGTTCTCGAAGAGTCAGCCTATGCCCGAGCCGCCTGGGCGCATCAAGCCGTGCTTGCCATCGGCGAGCATCCTCTGGGTCTCGGTTTCGGCCGCGATGGCTTCGGCCGTGCAATGGCCGAAAAGTACGGCTATCCTGGAATGGTCAGCAGCCACAGCGGCTGGCTGGATTTTGCCCTTGCAGCCGGATTGCCTGGCCTTGTCCTGCTTCTGCTCACCGCCGGACTGGCCATGCGCGGCGGCTGGCGGCAGTTTCGTCAACACCATGACGCCGCCGGCTTGATGTTCTGCTTTCTGATCGGCGGCTATCTTTTGCGCTGCCTGCTCGACGGCCATTTCTCGGGTTGGCGGCTGGGGCTGTTCGCCTTTATCTGCGGCGTGTTGATTGCAGCCATGAAGCCTGCGCCACGGCAGACATGAAGCTGGTCCAGATCAACCTCCAGCCCCATTTCGGCGGCGGCGAGGTGTACACCGCCTTCCTCTGCCGCGCGCTGTCGCACCTCGGCGTGCCGACGCGACTGCTGGTGCATCCGCGTGCGGGATTCTGGGAGGGTCTCGGGCTGCCGCCCGACACCGAACGCATCACCGTCGCCGACCAAACCAAGCTGCGGCGCCATCTCCCGACCGGGCCGCTGTGGCTGCTGTCGCATGGCCCACTACCCGGCGAATTGCGTTGCTCCACGCCACAAACCCTGCGTACCGCCGTCGCCCATATGCCGGTGCAGGGACGCGACCCGGCCGCCTTCGCTGCTCACGATCGCATCTACGCGGTGTCCTGCTGGGTGCGCGACGGGCTCCTGGCGGCAGGCCTGCCGGCCTGGAACGAAGCGCTGTATGGCGTCGCCGACGTCGGCCCGCGAAGCGAAATCTCCGACACGCATGGCGTCCGCCGTCGCAGCCGCTACGACTGGGACCGACGCAAGAGCCGCGACCGCCTGCTGGGCTGGATCGAGCCACTGACCGAAATACTGCGGCCACACCCGGCATTCGCGCGGCGTGCCGGCCTCACGCTGGGCATCGTTTCGCGGCTGACACCCATCAAACAATTCCCGCTCTTGTTCGCGCATCTGGCGCCGGTACTGGCGCGCTTGCCGCAGGTAAATCTGGAAATCTTCGGCAGTGGCGGTTATGCCTCGGTGCGCGATCTCGACCAAGCGCTCGCCGCGCTGCCCGTCGGACAGGTGCGCTTCTGGGGCCAGCAGGGCAACGTCGCGGCGATTTACCGGCAGCTCGACTACCTGCTTTCCGGCCTGCCGGAAAAGGAGGCGCTGGGCCTCAACATCATCGAGGCGCAGGCCTGCGGCACGCCCGTGATAGCAGTGGATGCGCCTCCCTTCACGGAAACCGTCCGGCAAGGCGAGACCGGCTTTCTCTACCGCGATCCGCGCCAGGACGGCGGTGCCGATTTCGGCAAGCTGCTCGATGAACTGCTGGCGGGCCGTGCCCGGCCGCAGCCGGAACTGGCGCAGGCGCATCTGCAGCGCTTCTCCTTCGCCGCCTTGGTCGAGCGCCTGCGGCCCGTGGTGGCGGATGCCGAACGTCAGACCAAACGGGAATAGAGGGCCATCAGCTGCGCCGCCATCGCCGCCAGATCGAGATGGGCGACGCTGGCACGGGCGGCATCCCGCATCTCCGGTGCGCGGGCGCACAGCATGTCCAGGCTTTCCGCCAGAACGGCTGCATCGCCGGCGGCGATCACCACGCCGTTGGCTGGAGTGAGCAATTCCGCCGCGCCGCAGGTGGCGGTGGTGACCAGCGGCAGGCCACAGGCCAAGGCCTCCAGCGCGGCATTGGGAAAGGGATCGTAAAGCGTCGGCAGGGCGAATACATCGGCCGCACCATAGAAGGGCTTGACGTCGGTCTGCGCGCCGAGAAACAGCACGCGGTCGTCCACACCCAGCGTCTGCGCCAGCTTGCGCATCAGCGCTTCCTCCTTGTCGCGGCCGACCACCCATAGCCGTGCATCGGTGCGCCGCATCCGCGGCAGGGCGTTGAGCAGCGTGCGCAGCCCCTTGCGCTGGTAGCCGGAGCCGACAAACAGGATTACCGGGGTAACTGGATCGATGCCGCTTTTCTCGCGCAAGGCCAATCCCTGCGCCGCGCGAAGGCGCGGATGGAAAGCATCGAGATCGACGCCGCTGTAGATCACCTGCAGCTTTTCATCGGCCACGCCGAAACGCCGGGCGATGTCGTCCCTCACCATGCGCGAGTTGCAGATCACCGTGCGCAGGCCGGGATGGCGGAACATTTCGGCTTCCGCCGCGAGCGTGTAGCGGTGCCACGGCGCCAGCCGATCCGTGGCGTTCGCCCTTAGCTCCAGCCAGGTAGCATGAACGCCGTCGCCGGCGCGATAGATGTCGCAGCCGGGAATGCGTTCATGGCTTTGCACCAGGTCGAAACGACGCTGCGCGATCAACTGCTGCACGCCGCGCGCAAATCCGGCGTCGCGCCAGGTGCGGCCGAGATAGAAGGGATCGACGCGCACGCATTGCATGCCGCCTGTTGCATCGCCCCGCCATTCGCGGGCGACGATCGAGACATCGACGTTGTGTGCCCTGAGCGCCGCCAGCGCGCGCTCGACAAAGCGCTCGGCGCCGCCGAAAGGGGTGTACTTCTGGCGCACGATGGCGAGCTTCATGGGACAACTCCGGATCGACCGCCGAACGGCGGCGCGCATCCCACACGCGGACGCTTCGCCCCCGGCTGCGCCGGGTCCCCCTCCGCTGCGCGCGGTCGCCCGCCGAAAGGGGTGTACTTCTGGGGCACGTTGGCGAGCTTCATGGCGCGCCGCCGTCGGGCCGCCCCAAGGCGGGGTCAGTCATTACCGGAGCCGCAACGCGGCGAACTTCAGCCATCCCCAGCCCCAGGCAGGGGGGCGGGGGGATGGCCAGCAGTTCCTCGCACGCCGCCAGCACCTGCGCCACCGGCAGGGTGGTCAGGCACTCGCTGACCTTGCTGTCGTTACAGCCGGCGAGCCCGCAGGGGCGGCAGGGATGAGTGTTCGAGGCGACGACACGGTGGGGATTTTCCCCAATCTCGCCCCACGGCCCCCATTCGCGATCGCCCGAGGGACCGAAGATGGCGACCACCGGCGTGCCCAGCGCGGCGGCCATGTGCATCGGCGCCGAATCGACGCCGACGAAAAGCCTTGCCCGCGCCGTCAGGGCCGCGAGCTCCTTGAGCGAAAGCTGGCCGGATAGATCCATGGTTCCCGCAGGGACGCAACGCGCCGGCGCTGACGCGCCTTGCGTACCTGGAATTCCGCTTCGCGGGCAGGTAACGGCGTTTGGTTGGCGCGCAGCGCACACGGCGGCAACCAGCGCCTTCTCGCTTGCATCCGGCGCCGACGTCAGCACGATGGGCCAGCCTCTTGCAGCCAGTGCATCGCACAAGGCCGCGACGCGTTCGGCCGGCCAACACTTGAAGGCCCAGCGCGATGCGGGATGGACATGCACGAAGCTATCGGCAGATAGTCCATGCTGTGCCAACAGCGCCTCGATCCGCGCCTCGGCCGCGGCGCCCGGCACCAGGGTCACACGTTTGTCCGCGGGCGTAGGCTCCATGCCCAGGGCGCGCAGGCTGTCGAGATTGGTTTCCACCGTGTGGCGCTGTGGATCCGACTGCGCCGGATAGAAATGGGTGAAGCTGCCCGCCCAGAAGCCGGCACGGAATTGCGGCGCCACCGACCAGCGGGGACGCAGCAGACGCACCAGCCAGGCGCCGCGTGTATGCACCGACAGATGGACGACCAAGTCGTAGTGCCGCGCCCCCAGCTTCCGAAGCAGACTCCATTCGGCGGCGGCCTGGCGTCTGAATCCCAGTCGTTTCCAGTTGCGATCGATCAGATGCAGTTGCGTCAGCGCCGGGTGGCCTTCCAGCATCGGCGCGGTATCGGCGTATACCAGCGCATCGACCTCGCACTGCGGCGCCAAACGCTTCAGCGCGGAAATCACCGGCGAACTCAGCAGGACATCACCGTGATGGCGCAGCTTGATCACCAGTGCCCGGCTCAGCTTGGCCGGCGAGAAGACTTCATTGGGCATACGCCCATTTTGCCAGACCGGGGTTAATTCCCTACGACCCCTGCCAAACGACATTCAGTTTGCCAGCTTGTTGCTTGACCTGATTACACTTTTCCCGGAAACTTGCCGTCATGAGCGTTTCCCTCGATTCCCTTGAGCGCAAGGTCGAACAGATACTGGCCGTGTGCGCCAGCCTGCGTAACGAGAATCAGACCCTGCGCGCCCACGTCGCAGGCCTGGAGGCCGAACGAGATACGTTGACGAAGAAAATCGACATCACGCGCGAACGTCTTGAAGCGCTGATGACACGCCTGCCCGCCGAATGAGCGATACCCTCGAAGTCAAGCTGCTGGGCAAGGACTATCGCGTTGCCTGCAAACCCGCGGAGCGGGAGGCGCTGCTTGCCGCCGTAGCCTTTCTCGACGGCAAGCTGAAGGAAGCCGGCGACAAGACGCGCAGCAGCGGCGAAGGTCTCGCGGTCATGGTCGCCCTCAATCTGGCCCATGAATTTCTTGCGGCGAAGAACGCTCCGGCGGACCTCGCGGCTGCACTTGAAAGCGAATCGATTCAGCGTAGAATCGATTTCATCGAGGCCAAGCTCGACGAATCACTGGCACAACACGAACAGCTGTTCTGACCGGCGTTCTGCCCGGATTCGCAAATGAGTTGTTTGGCTTCCCAGAGTTTCCCCTGCGGTGTTCGCCAAGGCCATACATTCCTTGAACCAATGCTGATTGGCATCGGCCGCAGCCCAACGACGCCGCTGTTGTGATCGCTCCCGGCGAGCGAACCTGAAGCGGCAGGAAAGTGGCCACTCTGAACCCAGGTTCAGGATGCCGGCCAAACGGCACACGCGGGGGAATCTTTTTGCATGGGCGTGGTATGTTCCGTGCCATTTTGGGTAACAGCCGCTACGCTTGGCGCCGAAATGACCGACGTCAATCTTCAATGAAACAAGATGTTTTGGTTTAGCGTCGATAATTTCGACGCTAACCTTCCTGAAGCAGAATGTTTTGGTTTTGGCATTAACGCCGATAATGCCGGCGTTGGCCTTCACTGAAACTGCGTTTGCGTCCATGGGCGATACGGCATCTCAACCGCGTGATCAACTGCGTGAAATCTTCATAGGCCGCCAACCGATCCTCGACAAGGATCAGGGGTTGGCGGGTTACGAATTGCTGTTCCGCGCCACGGCGGAGAACTCCGCCCACGTCGATAGCGCCACGGCAGCCACGGTCGCCACCGCCGACGTCGTTTGCAAGGCCTTCGCTGAACTTGGGCTGGCCAACGTCTTCGGTCATGTGCGCGCCTTCATCAATGTCGATGCGCAGTTTCTCCAAAGCGATCTGGTCGAGTTGCTGCCGAAAGACATTGTGGTGCTCGAAACCGAGGTCGCCGCTTTTGCCGACCCGGCACTACTGGCACGCTGCCAGGAGCTCAAGGCCAAGGGCTACGCCTTCTCGATCTCGGGCGTCACCGATGTTGGCGACCACCTCTGGCCATTGGTCGATCTCGCCACCTGGCTCAAGATAAACATCGATGGCATCCCCGGCGACCAGCTACAGACCTCGGCGCGGGCGCTTGGCACCACGCGCCGCATACTGATTGCGGCCCACGTCGAATCGCAGCCGCAGATGGAGTTGTGTCGCCTGCTCGGGTTCCAACTATTTCAAGGCTATTACTTCGCCAGGCCGGTGATTGTCGAAGGACGCAAGCTGGATGCATCGACCCAGGGCCTGCTGCGCCTGATCAGGCTGGTGGCGGAAGAAGCCGAGGAAGCCCGGCTCGAGGCCGCCTTCCGCACCGAACCGGCGCTGGTGATCAACCTGCTGCGGCTGACCAATTCGGTCGGTGTCGGCGCGCGAACCCGCATCACCTCGGTGCGCCACGCCATCACAATACTCGGACGCCGCCAGTTGCAGCGCTGGTTGCAGCTGCTGCTGTTCAGCCATGGCGCCGATATCGATCTCGCCCACAACCCGCTGCTGCAGTTGGCTGCGCTGCGCGGCCGTTTCATGGAGCTGCTGGTAGAACGGCTGCACCCGGGACAACGGGATCTGCGCGATCCGGCCTTCATTACTGGCCTCATGTCGGTCGTACCGGCCGCGCTGGGCATGTCGATGACCGACGTGCTGGCGCAGATCGCAGTCGGCAACGAAGTCCGGCTGGCGCTGACGCACCGGGAAGGAACTGTCGGCCGCCTGTTCGCGCTGACCGAACGTTACGACGACAACAACATCGCCGGCACCCAGGCCCTGCTCGCATCCTATGGCGCCACAGCCACCCTGGGCCTGCTCGGCGAAATTCTCACCGACGCGCTGACTTGGGTGCAGCAACTCGGCATGGATGCCGATTGAGCTTGTGTTGACGTTCGGGAAGACAAGAAGAAACGCCGTCGCCCACCAAGCCGCGCCGCCCGACAATATTTCGGGAATACAACAATCCCTGTCGCCCAATGTTGCCTGCAGGTCGTACTGCCTGCGTAAGGAAGCAAACGCCTATGCCTTTGGTACTATAACTTCCGCTCAATAGTAATTTCTCCCGTAAAAATATACAGTTACCTCCATAAACGAATCCCCTAAGGGACTCGCGGAAGGTTTCGAAATTGCTGGGAGTAAATGACATGGACATCGGACGGCACGAGGTTCTGCTGCATGAGCTGAAGTTTCCGCCACGCCCGGAAGTGGTGTTAGTGCTCGCCGAGGAATCGGCAAAGGAGCAGCCGAACCTCGCGCGGATCGGCAAGCTGGTCAAGGCCGACGTCGCGCTGGCCGGCGCCATGCTCAAGGCCATCAACTCGCCGATCTGGCGGCGTTCGCGCAAGATCACAAGCATCACCCAGGCGATCGATCTGCTCGGCCTGAACAATGTCAAAAGCATCGCTACGGGCTTGGTGCTGCGCACATCCGTCGGCGCCCCCAATGGACAGAACATGGAGCGCTTCTGGGACAGCGCCGAGAAAGTGGCGCTGATCGGTGCCCTGATTGCCCGCGGACAAAGCGGCATCACACCTGACGAAGCCTATACCTATGGCCTGTTCCACGATTGCGGCATCCCCATGCTGCTGCATCGCTTCCCAGGCTACCGGGCGGCCTTGGTCAAAGCCAACCAAACCGAGGAAACCACTTTTACCGAAACCGAGGAACAGGGCGTAGGGACCCACCATGCCGTGGTCGGCTATTTCCTGGCCCGCTCCTGGGGTCTCTCCGAACCGGTAGCGAATGCCATCCTGCAGCATCATGATGTGGACATACTCGGAAGCGCGGAGGTGGCGGAATCGACGCTTGACTTCATCGCCCTTGGCCACCTCGCCCAACACATCGTGCACCTGATGTCGCGCGACTCGCGCGACATCGAATGGGAGCGCTTCGGTCCCGCGACGATGAAGCGCTTCGGTCTCTCGGAAGACGATTTCCTCGATCTGCAGGAAGAAGCGCAAGCCGTCCAGCTGGCGGCTTGAGACCGGCGCAAGCGTCGGCACAGGAAGGTTTCCCGCCTACAGCCAGACCGGCTCGTGGCGCCAGTCGGACGCGCTCGCATCGACTGGACCCCGGTGCGGCAGCCAGCCCGGGATACACTCCCGCACCGCCTTCGCGCAAATCCACGCCAATAGTGTATTTTGTGCGGCTTCCCCGAAACCCGCTGGATGAATTCCAGGCGCTGCGACAACGCCACCGACTAGATATGCGCTACTGGCTGATGAAAACCGAACCCGCAGTGGTGGGCATTGATGACGTTCTGGCAATGCCGCGGCAGACCGTGGACTGGTGGGGCGTGCGCAACTACCAGGCGCGCAACTTCATGCGCGACCAGATGAAGGTCGGCGACGGCGTCTTCTTCTACCACTCGTCCTGCCCCGAGCCAGGCATTGCCGGGCTGGCCGAGGTTGCACAGCTGGCCTACCCGGACCGCACCCAGTTCGACCCGAAAAGCCACTACTTCGACCCGAAATCGACACCGGAGAATCCGCGCTGGGTGAATGTCGATGTGCGTGTCGTGAAGAAGACGCGCCTGATCGGCCTCGACGAACTCAGGGCGCATCCCGAATTGACCCAAATGCGCGTTCTGCAACGCGGCAACCGGCTCTCGATCACCCCGGTCGACCCTGCGGAATGGAAGTTCATCGTCAGCAAGCTGATGAAAGGATCCGCTTGACTCTCTGGTGGTTGGGCTACCCGCTGCTGGGAGTATTCGCCGGATTCGTTGCCGGCCTGTTCGGTGTCGGCGGCGGACTGACCATCGTCCCGCTGCTGTTCATGCTCTTTACGGCGCAAGCTTTCCCGGTCGAGCACAGCATGCATCTGGCGCTCGGTACGTCGATGGCAACCATCGTATTCACGTCGATCGCCAGCATGCGCGCCCATCACCGGCATGGCGCCGTACGCTGGGATATCGTCAAGAGTTTTGCACCCGGCTTGGTGATCGGCACCCTGTCCGGCTCCTTCATCGCCACCTGGGTGCCGACCCGGCCGCTGGCCATGGTGTTCACCGCGATCGTGTATTACGCTTCGTTGCAGATGATGCTGGACTTCAAGCCCAAGCCCCACCGCCAGTTGCCGGGCACTCTCGGCATGGTCGTCGCCGGCTTGCTGGTCGGCGTCGTCTCGAGCCTGGTCGCCGCCGGCGGCGGCTTCCTGACGATTCCCTTCATGGTGTTTTGCAACGTGGTGATTCACCATGCCGTCGGCACTTCCTCGGCGCTGGGTTTTCCGATCGCCGTCGCCGGGACCTTCGGCTACATCCTGAGCGGCCTCAAGACCTCAGGCCTGCCGGATTATTCGCTGGGTTATATCTACCTGCCCGCCTTCGTCGGGGTCGTCGCCATCAGTTTTCTGATGGCGCCGGTGGGCGCCCGGCTGGCGCACAAGCTGCCGGTCAAGCAATTGAAAAGAGGCTTCGGCGGCTTTCTGGCGTTGCTGGCGACCAAGATGCTGCATGGCCTGCTGACCTCCTGAAGACATAGGCGCTACGGATCGGCAACGGCCTTGATCGGCGCAATCCGTTGGGCACCCGGCATGTCCGGGAGACGCGGTCGGCCTGACCGAAATCAAGCAGCCAGGCCGACGCAGAATTGCGGCTAAGGTATGTCGCGAACTTCCAGATTGGCCTTCGAAGCCTTGATGAAACCGAACTTGGCATAGGCATCCTGTCCCTGTTCCGATTTCAGGAAGGACAAGTATTCGCTAGCCGCCTCCTTGTGCGCGGCATCAGTCATGACGCCGATCGCGTACGAGACCTCGTTGATCAGGCTGTCTTCCGCGGGCAAGGGAATCGCCTCGACGGCATGACCCTCTTCCAACGCGTTTTTCGTTTCGGTCGCCCAGACAATCCCCGCGTCAACTGTTCCGGCCTTGAGGCCGTCCGGAATCTCCCGGTGGTGCACAGAGGTGAAATGGACATTCCGGGTCGGGTCGCAAGACTTGCATTCCTTGCCGCCCGACAGCTTTTCCCACAGCTTGTGATTGACCAATACCTTCTTTGCGTAAAAGGTCATGATGCCTTCGTCGATTGGGTTGGGCAGCATGATCTTGAGGTCATCACGCCCGAGATCGTCGATACCCTTGATCCGCTTCGGGTTGCCCTTGGGCACGATGAGGTTGAGCGCATTGTGGGTGTAGACCATGAACTGGTTCATCCTGCCCTTGCCCTTGAGCGTTTTCAGATGACCCAGCTGAACGCTGGCGTATACATCCGGCTGCATGCGATAGTTGTTGCCTGCATAGCTCCAACCACCGGCATCGATCGCTTTCAGAATGATTCCTGGCGGCAGGGTAATCAGGCCGACATTGCCGATCCGGGGATGCTGCTTCTGGAATGCCCGGATGACATCTGCCATCGCGAAAAACTGATTCCCCGCGAGCCAGAGGACGAGATTGGCGTCGGTATTCATTTTTTGCATCGCCGCAGTGCCGGTGACGATCCGGCCGTCGACATAAAACAGCCGCAGATCGTTGTCCTTGTTGGCCGGTATCGGTTCCAGTGACTGCGCCGCCGGGGCACCTGAGGAAACTGCCGCACCCTCGGCGCGGGCAAGGCCGCCCATCAGACCGGCAACGAGCAATGTAGAAACAATGGGACGAGAAAAATGCACGAAACATCTCCTTCGGTTTATTGAGCGTTACTCTTGCCGTTGCGTGGCGCGGCGCTGAAAGCCGCCGCCGTGAATATCCGCGGCGCCAATTCCGCCAAGGCGCTCGATTCAGACGGTCGACGGCAGTCGACGGCTACGGACGGACGACTGCCCAGCCCTTCTTGCTCTTGGTGATGATTTCGATGACGCCGGCCTTGACGTAGCCGATTTTCGGATGCATGTCCGCTTCGGTCAGCTTCTGTCCCGTCATCGTGTTCTGGCACATGGAGACGGCGGCACCGCTTGCCAGCGTGTCGTCGATGCGGTTCGCCAGCGGCGAGTCGAACTTGAGCAATCCGGCACCACGGCCGAAGACCACCAGCTCGACATTGACCTTGTTCTTGCCGTATTCCGACTGGATGTTCTTGATCACGTTCAACGCCTGATTCCAGTTCTTTGGATCGTCGTCGCTGACCTGGATTACCACACCCGGTTTGGCGGCGGCCTTCGCAACGGATTTGGCGATAGCCGCGGAAGATCCTTCGGCGACGAGCGCGCCGGCAAGCATAAGCTGGACAAAAGTTCTGCGAATCATGATGACTCCTCTCGAGTTGGTTATATGAAACCTTTTTGTGGTCCCTACGTCGGGGTGAAACAGGATGGCTGCCGCTATAAGACGCGTACGAACCGGGGTTTATTCCACCCCGCCAGGAAGAGGCGAGGGAATAAATCGGCCGCATCCTGCGTCATACTGCGACAGGAGGAATAACCGATGAAATGGCTGCAATCGCGGGAGCAGCGCGAACTGGTGGAGCAGATCAAGGCAAGTCGCGTGCGGCTCTATCGCCTGGCTTTCGCCTGGTGCCATGACGCGGTTCTGGCCGATGACCTGACCCAGGAAACCCTGGCGCGCGGCCTGGCCAGGATCGAGCAGCTGCGCGAATCGGCACGCCTGACCAGTTGGCTGTTCGCGATCCTCAACCGGTGCTGGATCGATCACCTGCGCTCGCTACGCCCGGATGTCGACGACGAGATGTTGACCGAACTTCCATCCGACCTGCCGGGACCGGATAGTCATGCGGAACGCCAGCAAACCGTCAATCGGGTGCGGACCGCGATTGCGAAGTTGCCGCTGGGGCAACGCCAGGTAGTCACCCTGGTCGATTTGGAAGATTTTTCCTATGCCGAGGTCGCCGAAATCCTGGCGATACCGATCGGCACGGTCATGAGCCGGTTGTGCCGCGCACGGGTATCGCTGAAGGAACTCCTGACGGAAGTCCCGGCGACGCAGCGGCAACTCAGGAGTGTGAAATGAACGCGATACGGGAATTTTCGGACGAAAGGCTGAATGCCTTCGTCGACAACCAGCTTGGCGCCCAGGAATGCGACGAGATTCTCGCCGCGATCGCCCGCGACGCCGAACTCGGCCAGCGTGTTTGCGCTCTGCGCGCCACCAAGGAGTTGGTCCGCCACGCCTATGGCCGCGTGCCGTCCGCGCACGCGCGGAATCTGCGCCTTCCTGCCTGGGGTGGCGCGCTGGCCGCCAGCATCGTCCTGATGACCGGCATCCTGGCTGGCTGGCTGGGACACCATGCCGCAACCGCGGTCGAAATGCCGCGCTCGATGACGGCTTGGGCGGGCGGTCTGTTCGCGACGGAGCCCGCCCGCATCCTGATTCATCTGGACAGTTCCCGATCGGAGCAAATGGAAGCAGCGCTCGACCTCGCGGAAGCCTATCTGGCCAAGGCGGGCAGTGCCCGCGTCGAGGTTATCGCCAATCACCGCGGCCTCGAACTGCTGCGAGTCGACACGACACGCTATGCCGATCGCATCGCCGAACTCAAGGCGCATCATGCGCGGGTCGGTTTCGTCGCCTGTGGACAAACCATATCGCGCCTGCAAGGCGCCGGTGTGGAGGTCGAACTGGTCCCCGATACGGTGGTAGCAAGAACCGCCATCGAGCATGTCGCCGAGCGCGTGCAGCAGGGCTGGACTTACCTGAAAATCTGAATGCTTGTCGCCGCAGCCAGTCAGCCCGGACGCACCGTACTTGCGTCCTGCCCGAACAGCACGCGCCTGGCTTCTTCGGTGACCACGGGCGCCGGATTGATCTCCTTGGCCAACTCATAGGCGCGTTGCGTCGCGGGGCGTTCGCGGATCGCGCCAAACCAGCGCTTGAGTTGCGGAAAATCGTCGAGATCCTGTCCCTGCTTCTCATGCGGCACGATCCACGGATAGCAGGCCATATCAGCGATCGAATAGCCGTCGGCGATGAACTCGCGTCCGGTCAGATGCTTGTTCAGCACCGCATACAGCCGCGCCGTCTCCTTGACGTAGCGTTCGATCGCATAGGGAATCTTCTCGGGCGCGTACTGCGTGAAGTGATGGTTCTGGCCGGCCATCGGCCCGAGACCGGCCATCTGCCAGAACAGCCATTGCAGGGTTTCGTTGCGCCCGCGCAAGTCGGGCGGAATGAAGCGCCCGATCTTGTCCGCCAGGTAGAGCAGGATGGCGCCCGATTCGAACAAGGCCAGCGGCGCGCCGCCATCGGCCGGCTGGTGATCGACGATGGCCGGCATCCGGTTATTGGGTGCAATCTTGAGGAAGTCGGGGGCGAACTGCTCGCCCTTGCCGATGTTGATCGGCACGATGCGATAAGGTATGCCGGCCTCTTCGAGAAACATCGTGATCTTGTGGCCGTTGGGAGTGGTCCAGTAATAGAGGTCGATCATGTGGTCTGCTCCATGCGTTGCACGATGCGGCGCGTGGCTTCGCGCGCCCAAAGGGCGTAAATCGGCGGCCCGGGATGGAAGCCGTCGCCGGCCATGGCCGAGGCATCCATCATCTCATGACCGAGGGCGAGGAACTCGCAGCCAGGGCGGCTCGCCGCCACGCGCGCCAGCACCCGGTCGAAATCGCGCGCGCGGCTGCCGACATACCAGCGCAAGGGCTGCGGCAGCGCCGGAAAACGGTGCATCGGCGGCAGACTGGACAGCAGGATATGACGCACGCCGAAGCGCGATTGCAGCACGGCGATCAATTCCTGCTGCGCGCGGCGCCACGCGGCGAGCGATACCCGGCCGGTGACGTCATTCACGCCCAGCGAGGTGACGACGGCGTCGAACTGCGCCGCAGGCTCCGCGCGCAGGCGCTGGAGCATGTCGGCCGTGGTAGCGCCGGTAAAGGCCAATAGTTTCCAGTGCAGCCTGAAAGTCGGCGCCAGCGCCACGGCAAGTTGTCCGGAGAGAGCTTCGTCCTGCGTTTGCGCGCCGACGCCGGCGGCGGCGGAGTCGCCGAGCACCAGCAGGCGCAGCGCCTTGCCGCTGCCGGCTTCCCCCTCGCGCGGCCCGTCGGGTTCAGGCAGCGCGGGCACCGCGCGCCGCACGTGACGTCCCTGTGCCAGCAACACGGGACCCAGCGCAATCGTGGCAAGCAGGTGGCGCAGGCTCAATGTCTATGGTGCGCGGCGGTCCGCACGGCCAGATAGACTTCGCGCAGAAACAGGCTGAGTCCGGAGATCATGGCCAGCATGGCGGCGATGAACACCGTCGCCACGCTGCGCGCCAGATCGATGCCGAGCAGCGCGCCGAGGAAGGCGCCGGCCACCACCAGGCAAACCAGCAGCGCGGAGAGCACGGCGCAGAAGATCGCGTAATAGATCAGCCGGGTGCGGCGGTGGAGGTTGCCGATCTCGGTGGCTGCCGCCTCGGCGTCGTTGGGTTCGCCTGTGTGCAGACGTTCCTGCACCACGCGCCGGCGATCGACGATGCGGCCCAGCCGGGTGTTCAGGGCGTTGATCAGCGTCGCGATCGCGGTGAGCAGGAACACCGGCGCGACCGCGAGTTGTATGACATGGCTGATGTCGGTCAGACTGGAATTCATGCCCTCAGGTCTTCGCCTCCGTCAGCAGCCGCGCAATCTGCGCGTCCTTGTCCTGCCAAAGTTTCTGCACCCACCGGCCGAAGGCCTCGCGCACGGCGGGATCGCCTGCGTAATCGCCCTTCATCAGATGTTCCGGCACCGGCAGGCTCTGCACCCGCACGATCACGCGCCGCATCCTGCCGCAGAGGAAATCCCAAAAATTCGGCGTGCCGTCCGGATAGACGATGGTGACATCCAGTATGGCCCGAAAGCGGTCGCCCATGGCGTTGAGCGCCAGCGCAATGCCGCCAGCCTTGGGCTTGAGCAGGTGGCGGTAGGGCGATTGCTGGCGCTGGTGCTTGACCGGCGTGAAGCGCGTGCCTTCGAGAAAATTCATGACGCTGGTGGGGATCAGGGAAAACTTTTCGCAGGCCTTGCGCGTCGCCGCCTGGTCCTTGCCGCGCATCTCCGGATGCCGCCTGAGGTATTCCTCGCTGTGGCGGCGCATGAAGGGAAAGTCCAACGCCCACCAGGCCAGGCCCATGACCGGGACCCATTTCAGTTGCTGCTTGATGAAGAATTTCAGCAGCGGAATGCGGCGGTTGAACAAGTGCTGGAGGACGAAGATGTCGGCCCAGGTCTGGTGATTGCTGTTGACCAGATACCAGTTGTGCGGGTCGAGGCCGGCGACGCCCTCGACCTCCCACACCGTGCGCTGGGTCAACGCCATCCAGCCGCTGTTGCCGGAGATCCACGCCTCGGCAATGGCCACCAGCAGGGGATCGATGCGCAGACGGACAGCCTTGAAGGGCAGGATCAGCTTGACGACGGCGAACGCCAGCAGGATCGGCACCCAGAACAACACATTGAGCGCCAGCAATGCCGAAGCGACCAGCGCGAGCAGCGGCCCCGGCAGGAAACTCAGCATGGCAGCCTCAACGGCTGGTCATCGGCGAATAGGTTTCCCGCAAGATATTCTTCTGCACCTTGCCCATGGCGTTGCGCGGCAGCTGATCGACCAGATACACCCACTTCGGCACCTTGAAGTTAGCCAGGCTGTCCTTGATGGCAGCGATGATACCGGACTCGGTCAGCGCTCTGCCTACCGTGTTGTTCTGGCGCACCACCACGGCCGTGACCGCCTCTCCGAAATCGGGATGCGGCAGGCCGATCACTGCGGATTCGACCACGCCGGGCATGGCGTCGATCAGTTCCTCGATTTCCTTGGGATACACATTGAGGCCGCCGGTGATTACCAGATCCTTGGAGCGGCCGCTGATCGCGACGTAGCCGTCGGCATCGACGCTGCCCATATCGCCGGTCTTGAAGTAGCCATCGGCGGTGAATTCCTCTTTGGTCTTTTCGGGCATGCCCCAGTAACCGACGAAGACATTGTCGCCCTTGACCTGGATATGTCCGACCGCGCCCGGCTTTACCACCGCACCGTCAGCGCCGACTATGCGCAGCTCGGTGCCGGGCAGCGGAAAGCCGACGGTACCGCCGCGCCGTTCACCCTCGTAGGGATTCGAGGTGAACATGCCGCCTTCGGTCATGCCATAACGTTCGAGTATCGTATGGCCGGCCCTGGCCTTGAACTCGTCGAAAGTTTCCTTGAGCAGCGGTGCCGAACCGGAGACGAACAAGCGGACATTGCGGCAGCTGTCGCGATCGAAACCGGGGTCGAGCAGCAGGCGCACGTAAAAAGTCGGCACGCCCATGAACACGGTGCACTGCGACAGCAGGCTCGTGGCGCGCGCGGCATCGAACTTCGGCTCGAAGAACATCGCCGAGCCGTTGAGCAGCACGCAGTGGCAGGCGACGAAGAGGCCATGCACATGAAAGGTCGGCAGCATGTGCAGCAGCACGTCGCCCGGCTGGAAATGCCAGTAGGCGTGCAGCGTTTTTGCGTTGTGCGCGAGGTTGCGGTGGGAAAGCATGGCGCCCTTGGAGCGGCCGGTGGTGCCCGAGGTATAGAGGATCGCGGCGAGGTCGCTGGTGTTGCGCGCTACCGTGGCGAAGGTGTCGGCCTGCGGCGTCGCGGCGTCGATCAGCGAACCGCGCCCGGCATCATCCAGTTCCAGCACCGTGCAACCCTTCGGCACGCCGGCCTTGGCCGCCAGTTCGTCGGCCAGCGCCCGCATCTGCGGCCGGCAGACGAACAGGCCGGGCTTCGCATCCTTGAGGAAATACTCCAGCTCGTGGCGCTGGTAGGCCGGATTGAGCGGCAGGAACACCATGCCGGCACGAATCGCCGCCAGGTACAGCACCAGCGCCTCGGGCGTCTTTTCCACCTGGGCCGCGACGCGATCGCCGGGCTCGAGGCCCAGCGCGACGATCAGGTTGGCGATGCGCCCCGAAGCGCGCCCGACGTCGCCGTAGGTCCACACCCTGCCGTCGGGCAGGATCATGCAGGGCGCAGCGGGATTCTTCGGGAAGTGCTCGGCAAGCAGGGAATACAGGTTCTGGTTCATGAATCGCCTATTTCAATTGCAATAATTCGATCCGCAGATTTGCGCAGATTATTCAGGGCAACATCACGCGAAGCCGTCAGCGCCGCCGACCCCATGTTCTATCTGCGCAAATCTGCGAAATCTGCGGACCAAGCCGGGCTTTGTCGCTTCATTTGACGTTGTTCGGCAGCCACATGGCGATGTCCGGGAAGAAGGCCAGCAGCACGATGGCCAGCACCATCAGGACGATGAAGGGCAAGGTGCCCCAGATGATCTCCGAGAGCTTGATATCGGGCGCGATCGAGTTGATGACGAACAGGTTGAGCCCGACCGGCGGATGGATCAGGCCCATTTCCATGAGGATGGTCATGACCACGCCGAACCAGACCAGGTCGATGCCGTGGGCCTTGAGCGCCGGCAGGATGATCGGCGTCACCATCAGGATGATCGCCACCGGCGGCAGGAAGAAGCCGAGCACCACCAGCAGGATGTTGGCAGCGACGAAGAAGCCCCACTTGCCCAGCGGCAGGCCGACCATCCAGGTGGCGACTTCCTGCGTGATGTGCAGGTAGCTCATGACGTAGGTGTAGAGGAAGCTCATGGCGATGATCATCATCACCATGGTCGATTCGCGCACCGTGCCGCCGAGAATCGCCTTCATTTCGGTCCAGCGCCAACAGCCGTAGATCATCATCACCATCAGCAGCGAAGCAAAGGCGCCGATGCCGGCGACCTCCGAAGGCGTCGCCCAGCCGCCATACAGCGCGACCATGATGATGACGATGATGGCGATGAAGGGCGCCAGCCGCGGAATGGTCTCGAACTTCTCGCGCCAGGTGAAACTTTCCACGCGCAGGATTTCCGTATTGCTGCTCTGCACCCGTGCATGTGCCTGCTCGCGGCGGAACTGGATCACCACCCAGGCGATGAACAGTGCGGTAAGCAGCAGGCCAGGACCGACCCCGGCCATGAACAACTTGCCGATCGACTGCTCGGTGACCACGCCGTAGAGGATCAGCGTCAGCGAGGGCGGAATCAGGATGCCCAGCGTGCCGCCGGCGGCGATGATGCCGGCCGCCAAACCGGAGGAGTAGCCGCGCTTGCGCATTTCGGGAATGCCCGACGAGCCGATCGCCGAACAAGTGGCCGGACTCGATCCGCACATTGCGGCGAACACGGAGCAGGCCATCACGTTGGCGGCGCCGAGGCCGCCGGGAATGCGCCCCATCCAGCGGTTGAGCGAGGAATACAAATCGCCGCCGGCACGCGACTTGCCGATCGCGGCACCCATCAGGACGAACAGCGGAATGGTGAGCAGGACGAAGTTGTCGAGCTCCGAATACAGGGTCTCGGCCACCAGCCCCACGGTTTCGCCCGGCATGTAGAGCAGCATGAAGACGAGCGCCACTCCGCCTACCGCGAACGCGATCGGCATGCCGGAAAACAGCGCGACGAAGGTGGCGACGCCGAACAGGATTCCAATCTGCAGCGTACTCATTCCTCATCCTCGCGATGCTGGTGAATATGCTGGTCGCCGAGCTGCACCAGCATTTGCAGCGAGAGCATCGTCATGCCCAGCGCCATGAACAGGTAGGCGGGCCACAGCTTGGGCGCCCAGGCGGTGTTGCTCATCTTGCCCTCGCTCCAGGCTTCATGAAAAAACTTCCAGGCATGCCAGGCGATGAAGATGCAGAAGGCCATCGACAGGATGTCGCCCAGTCCGTTGCGCCAGCGGTTGGCGCGTTCGGACAACAGGGCATCGAGCACCTCGATGCCGACATGCCCGCGCGAAGCCTGGGTAAATGCAGCGCTCATGAAGGTGGCGACGATCAGCAGCATGATCGACATTTCGATTTCCCAATCGGTCGGCCAGTTGAGCCAGTAGCGCACCACCACCTCGAAGACGAGGACGCCGCTGCAGATCACGATCAACACCCCCGACAGATAGCCGGTCAGGGTGTTGATCGCGGTTACCGCACGGCTGAACTGCCGCCAGGCTGCGAGCATGGTTTTACTTGACAGCCACGGCCATGCCGAACAGCGCCTTGCCGTCCTTCACCTTCTCTTCGAAGTCCTTCCAGGCCGACGCCTTGGCTACCTCACGCCATTTCTCGAAGGCCACCTGGTCCATGTCTCTGACCTTGCGTCCGGCCTTGGTGTAGACCTCGACCACGCGCTCGTCATCGGCCTTGGCGGCGTCCATGCCGAACTTCTCCAGCGAGGCGCCGACTTCCATGACCAGTTTCTGCTGCGCCGGGGTCAACGCATCGAAGGTCTTCTTCGACATCAGCAGCGGTTCAAACATGAACCAGAACGAGTGCTTGCGCCCGGCGGTGAGGAAGTCCGAAGTCTCGTGCAGGCGGAAACTGATCAGCGAAGTGCTGGAGGTGACTGCAGCATCCAGCACGCCGGACTGCATCGCACTGTAGATCTCGTTCGATGCCACATTGGTTACCGCGGCGCCGGCCGCCTTGGTCATCAAATCCACTTCACGGCTGCCGCCGCGCACTTTCATACCCTTGGCGTCATCCGTAGTGACCAGCGGCTTGCCCTTGGACGCGATGCCGCCGGCCTGCCAGATCCAGGTCACGATCTTGACGTTGCGCTCGTCGAGCAGGCGCACCAGTTCCTTGCCGATCGGAGCATCCTTCCAGCGCAGGCCCTGCTCGTAGCTGGTGATCAGGCCCGGCATCAGGGTCAGGTTGGCCGCCGGAAATTCGCCGCCGGCGTAGGCCAGCGGGTACAGCGACATGTCCAGCGCACCGGTGGACAACGCCTTGTACTGCGGCACCGCCTTCATCAGCGAAGCGGCCGGATAGATCTCGAACTTGAGCGCGCCGCCGCTCTTCTTTTCGACTTCGGCGGCGAACTTGCGCACCAGGCGGTCGCGGAAATCGCCTTCATCGATGGTGCCGCCGGGGAACTGGTGGGAAATCTTGATCACCTTGGCCTGGGCCATCACCGGTGCGCTGCCCAGGCCCAGGCTCAGTATGCCGATGGCGGCAATTGCAGCTTTCAGAAAATTGCGTCGCATGCTTGGTCTCCTCGATTAGTTTTGTATTTGCCGTGCCTGACGCCTGACGGCGGCCGACGTGGCGATGGTGCCCTCGCGGGCAAAGCTTTCAACGTTGTTCTCCAGATCGTCAAGGTCGTACAGGTAATTCACCATCACGCCGAAGGACTGCTTCATGCCTTTCGGCGATGCGTCTCCGAGCAGGTTGATGCGCTCGATGCGGGCGCCATTACCGAGGTGAAAGCGGGCGACCGGATCGAGCGGCTGCCTGCCGTCGCCGCGGCTGGCTTTGGCCAGCGTCAGGTAGCGTGCCGCCAGTTGCGCCAGCGCCGCATTGATCTTGCGCGCCGCCGCCCTGTCCTGCGTCCACTCGCCCGCGGCGAGTTGCGCGGCGTCGAGTGCCAATCCCGCGGCGGCCAGCTCCTGCGGATGCTTCCGGGCCCAGGACGAAAACCCGGGCAGCGGCGACAGCGTGGCGAAGTGCCGCAGCTTGGGGAAATCGCGCTGCAGGTCGTCGATCACCCGCTTCAACAGGAAATTGCCGAAGGACACCCCACGCAGGCCGGCCTGCGTGTTGGAGATCGAGTAGAAAATCGCGGTGTCGGCGCGGCGCGCGTCGAACACCGGCGCGTGCTCGTCGAGCAGTGCCTGGACGCTGTCGGCGAGATGGTCGGTGAGCGCCACCTCGACGAAGATCAGGGGCTCCATCGGCATGCGCGGATGGAAAAAGGCATACAAGCGGCGATCCGAATCGAGCCGGTTCTTGAGATCGGTCCAGGAGCGGATTTCATGCACTGCTTCGTACTGGATCAGTTTCTCCAGCAGCATCGCCGGCGAGCACCAGGTGATGCGCTGCAATTCGAGAAAGCCGACGTCGAACCAGGCGGCCAGGCGCGATTCGAGCTCGCGGTCGAGCGGCGCCAGCTCCGGGTCTTCGTCCAGGTAGCGCAGCAAGTCGGCGCGCAGATCGACGAGGAACTTGACGCCCTGGGGAATGGCGTTGAACTGGGTGAGGATGCGGATCCGCGCCGACCGCAGGGCCGCGCGCAAGTCCGCCTCGGCATCCCATTGGCTCGCACTGCCGATCGCGCGCTGATAGGCCTCGTGCGCGGCCGCGACGCGCGCCGGCGCGGGACCGAACTCCAGCGAAATGAGGCGCAGGAAGGCATGACGCGCCGTGTCGTCGAGTTCGAGATAGGTTTGTGCCAAGTCTGCCGCGCGGGTGCGCGCGGAAACCTCGCCGCCCTTCGCCTCGGCACATTCGGCGAGTTGCCGGCGCCACTCGTCTATCCGCTTCGCCCCGACGCGCGCCGTGGCGCCAGCGCCGACTATCGATCGCAGCCGCTTGACCAGTCCGTCAACCATGTACCACCTCCGGTGCCAGGGACATTTCGCGCAGCGCAGCAAGTTGCGCCAGCAGATGCTCGCGCATCACCCGCTCCGCCGCGTCGGCATCCTGCCGGCGCACCGCCTGCATCAGCGCGCGATGCTCGGCCAGCGACGCCGCAAGCCGGCCTTCGAGACGCAGCGAATGATGGCGCGAAAGCTTCAGCAGCTTTCGCAGGTCGCCAATCACGATCTGCAGCCAGCGGTTGCCCGCGCATTCCTGCAGCTGGTCGTGAAATACGTAGTTGGTCTCGTAGTAGCGATTCACGTCGCCGGCTGCCGCATGGCGCTCCAGTTTTTCATGCAGGGCATCGAGCGCCTTGAGCTGGGCCGGCGTGCGCTTGCTGGCGACTTCGTGGGCGACGCGACCTTCGAGTGTGGCCATGATGGGGAAAATCTCCTCCAGGTCGCGCAGGGTCAACTCGGTGACAAAGCAGCCCTTGTGCGGTTGCAAATCCACCAACCCCTCGGCGGACAACACCTTGAGCGCCTCGCGCAGGGGCGTGCGGCTGATTCCAAGCTGCTCCGCGAGCACCGCCTCGTCCAGCCGCTGACCCGGTGCCAGGACATGATTGTAGATCCGCTCGCGCAGCAGATCGATAGCCTGCTGGGACAACGATGAACGATTAACCCTTGTTTTCACGTGTGTTTATGGATTGCATACGGTATTTTGTATACAACATACAGGGCACCGATCGCCCAGGTCAAGCTGCACTGCAACAAGCCGGGTCAGGGCATCAACTGGGAAAAGTCGTCGATCGCCGGATAATCGCCGGTGTGCTTTTCCGGCTGCCGGGTGTCCGGCCGCTTCACTGCGACCAGATGCGCGATGCCGTAGCGGCGCGCGCTGTCGAGCACCGGCAGGCTGTCATCGACCAGCAGCGTGCGCGCCGGATCGAAGGGCTCGATCTCGGCCAGACGCTGCCAGAAAGCTTGTTCCTCCTTCGCCGCACCGAGCTGGTGGGAGCTGACGATGGCATCGAAGCGGGGTTGCAGACCGGTGCGGGCCATTTTCAGCGTCACGCTCTTGTGGTGGGCGTTGGTCGCCAGCACCACACGGCGGCCGCTTGCGCGCACCGCATCGAGAAAGGCCGTCACATGCGGATGGATGTCGATCAGGTGCGCCACCTCTTCTTTGAGGCGCATGATGTCGAGTTCCAGTTCGGATTCCCAGAAATCCACCGAGTACCACTCCAGCGTGCCGGCACGGGAGTGATAGCGCGCCATCAATTCCCCACGCCCGGCCTCCGCCGGCAGCCCGCGCGCCTCGGCGTAGCGCCGCGGCAAGTGGGTCTGCCAGAAGTGGTTGTCGAAATGCAGGTCGAGCAAGGTACCGTCCATGTCGAGCAGGACGGTATGGATGCGCGACCAGTCCAGCATCAGGCGCGGACCCGGCTCAGGGGCGGATATAGGCATAGCCCTGTTGCTGGCGGCGCATCAGCTCGACCACGCCGGCCGGGACGTATTCGACGTTCTTGTGCATGTCGTCGCGGCTGATTTTCTGCGCCTTCATGGTGTTCTCGCAGGCCACCACCTTGACCCCGGCGGCGGCCGCCTCTTCGATGCGGTTGGCGACTTCGGCATCGGCCTTGAGCATGCCGATGCCGGGACCGTAGGCGACGATCTCGATCTCGGTCTTGTCCGCGCCGAGATCGGTCTGCACGTTCTTGGCGTTGTTCAGGGCCAGGTTCCACTTTTTGGAATCGGCGTCGGACACCTGAATGACCATGCGCTCCTTCTTCGCCATTTTTGCCACCGGCTTTTTCTTCTGCGCGGCGACGGGCTTCTTGGGCTCGCCGGCGGCAACGGCGGCGAGGGGCAGGGCGAGAGCCGCACAGGCAATGGCGGCGGCGAACTTACGGTGAATCACAGTCATGGGTTGTCTCCTCAGCGGGTAATCGAACGCTGCGTCTGGCGCGCAGTCGATCAAGCATAGCAGCCCGGCTGCGCCTGCCGCCAACCGCTATGCTTATGTCGAAATATATGTGGCCTATGGTCGGATATAGGCCCAGCCCTGCTGCTGCAAGCGCATCACTTCGACATAACCGGCCTTGGCATAGGCAATGCCGTCGATCATGTCGTCCCTGGTCAGGTGCTGTGCCTGCATCGAATTGCCGCAGGCGACGAAACGCACGCCGGCGGACATCGCGTCCTGCACCCGATTGGCGGTCAGTGCGTCGGCCTTGATCATGCCCAGGCCGGGACCGATGGCAACCACCGTTACATCGACCTGCCCCAGTTCTTCCTGCACATTGTTGATGTTGGCCAGTATGGTGTTCCATTTCCGGGAGTCGTCTTCATTCACCTGAAACACGATGCGATTGCCCGTTGCCTTCGGCATGGCGACGCCCGCATCCGCGGCACGGCCGGCCGTGGCTGCAAACAGCAGCAGCGCCGTCAGGCCAACTGCGGTGAAATGTCTCAGCTTCATGTCGGTTATCCTTGAACGAAAATCCCGACTTCACTCTGCCACAGATTTCCCATGGAAAAAATCGATTGTGCCGTCATCGGCGCCGGCGTCGTTGGCCTTGCCGTGGCGCGCAAACTGGCCGCCCAGGGCCGCGAGGTATTGATTCTCGAAGCGGAGAGCGCCTTCGGCACAGGCATCAGCGCGCGCAACAGCGAGGTGATCCATGCCGGCATCTACTACCCGGCCGGCTCGCTCAAAGCCCGGCTCTGCGTTGCCGGGCGCGGCATGCTGTATGCCTACTGCGCGGAGCGCGGCATCGAGCATCGGCGCTGCGGCAAGCTGATCGTCGCCAGCAGCGCCGGGCAGCAGGATCAACTCGGTGATATTGCCGCCAAGGCCAGAGCCAACGGCGTCGCTGACCTGCGGCGGCTGTCGCGCGACGAAGCTCGCCGCCTGGAGCCGGCGCTGGAATGCGAGGCTGCGCTGCTGTCGCCGTCGACCGGGATTATCGACAGCCACGCCCTGATGCTGTCGCTGCTCGGCGACGCGGAACGCGATGGTGCGGTGCTGGCCGTAAACAGTCCGGTACGCGGCGGCGAAATCGGCGCCGATGGCATCGTCCTCGATGTCGGCAGCGATCCCGCCCAGTCCATGTCGCTTCATGCTTCGACCGTGGTCAATTGCGCTGGACTCGGTGCGCAGGGTGTAGCCCGCGCGCTGCGCGGACTGCCGGCAACATCGGTGCCGCCGCTCCACTATGCCAAGGGCAACTACTATGCGCTGGCCGGACGCGCGCCCTTCTCGCGCCTGATCTACCCGGTGCCGGAAGCGGCCGGACTCGGCGTGCACCTGACGCTGGATCTCGGCGGACAGGCGCGTTTCGGTCCCGATGTGGAGTGGATCGACCACCTCGACTACACGGTCGCGCCCGAACGCGCCGCGGCCTTCTACGCCGAAGTGCGCCGCTACTGGCCACAGCTGGCCGACGGTGCACTGCTTCCGGCCTATGCCGGAATCCGGCCGAAACCCCATGCACCGGGCGCTCCGGCCTGCGACTTTCTCGTCTCCGGCCCGGCGCAGCACGGTATCCGCGGACTGGTTTCACTCTTCGGCATCGAGTCGCCCGGACTGACCGCCTGCCTGGCCCTGGCCGACCACATCGTCGGCACCCTGGCGGCGTCCTGACCGGCGGCGCTTGCCGACCGCCGACCGGCCGGTTGCCACCGCCAAGCTGCTAGGATGTCGCTGCCGCCCCCATCCCACGATCGTCCGATGCCCAGCCCTCTCCTTCCTGTCGACTCCGCAGAATCCGCAGCGTACGCGGCGACCGGATTCGCGTTCAGGATCGCGCTAATCGACCTGCCCTGGCTGGCGCCGACGGCGATCCACGAACGCGGCGTGACCGAATCCCTGCGCCGCGGCGCGGGGCCGATGAAACGCGGGTGGTGGGCACCCGACTGCTTCCGCATCGAGTTTCCCGCCGTGCTGCCAGCGCCGACTTTCGATCCCGCGATCGCAGCGCCGGTCCTGATGCAGGCAATGCCGCAATGAATGCCGGCCAAGCCGCCGCCGGCGACGAAGCGAAGACATGGACGCTGATCTTCTGCGCCTGGCTGGTCGCCGCCGCCGCGACGCTGGGTGCGCTGTTCTTCGGTGAGGTGATGCAGTTGCCGCCCTGCGTGCTGTGCTGGTACCAGCGCATTTTCATGTTTCCGCTGGCGCTGATCCTGCCGCTCGGCCTGTTCCCGCTCGACCGCAAGGTGGTCCGCTACGGACTGGCGCTGGCGGTGCCCGGCGGGCTGGTGGCGGTGTTCCACCTGCTGCTGGTCGCCGGGGTGATTCCGGAAAGCATCAAGCCCTGCACCCAGGGCGTGCCCTGCTCGGAAACCGTCATCACGTGGTTCGGCTTCCTCACCATTCCATTGCTGTCAGCCGTGGCTTTTTCGACCATCATCGCGCTGCTGCTCGCAGCGCATCTGCGGAGTTGCAAATGAAACAGAAGACCTTGTTCGTCATTGCTGCGGTGTGTCTGCTGCTGGGCTTCATCCTCGCGGCGCTGCTGTACAACGCCGAGCGGGAAGAGCAGGCCAGCCAGTTCACCGCGGCGAACAATGCGGCGCTGGTGCGGATGCACTCGCCGGCGCTAGGCCCGGCCGACGCGCCGGTCGTCATCGTCGAGTTTCTCGACCCCGCCTGCGAAACCTGCGCGGCCTTCTATCCGCTGGTCAAGGAAATCCTGGCGGCGAACCCCGGGCGGATTCGCCTGGTGCTGCGCTATGCACCATTCCACCAGGGCTCGGACCAGGTCGTGGCGGCGCTGGAGGCGGCGCGCAAGCAGGGCAAGTTCTGGCCGGCGCTGGAGGCCCTGCTCAAGGCGCAGGCCGACTGGGCACCGCACCACCGGGCGGAAGTGGACCGAATATGGAAGCACCTCGAAGGCGCCGGCCTGAATCTGCAGCAACTGCGCAGCGACATGATGGCGCCGGAAATCATCCGCGTCATCGAGCAGGACCTGATCGATGCGCAAACCCTCAAGGTCAGCAAGACGCCGGACTTCTTCGTCAATGGCCAGCCGCTGCCGCGTTTCGGTTACGAGCCGCTGCAAGACCTGGTTGCCCAGGCGCTGGCCGCCAGCAAGCGCTAGTATCGCGAACCATTAATTACGAAACATAATGCCGCGCCATTTTCTGATCCGCATCCTGCCGAGTGAACGACCACGCGATGCCG
>MHZX01000113.1:15120-16177 GCA_001828935.1 Rhodocyclales bacterium RIFCSPLOWO2_02_FULL_63_24 | reverse complement strand
GTATCAGGCCAAGGAGCATGGGCGCAACACGGTGCGCCTGTTCCAGCCGGCGCAGGCATGAGAGTCGGCGCTGGCGGGACGGCGCGCTTTCAATGACGGCTTGCCGCTGACCCACGCAGGGGCAGTTCCAGCATCACCAGTAGTCCGCCCCCGGGTCGGTTGACGGCGGACACTTTGCCGCCGTGGGCCTCGACGACGCGGCGGGTAATCGCCAGGCCGAGTCCGTAACCGGCCGCGGAACCACCGGGGCCGCTACGGAAGAAGGGATCGAAAATCGCCGCGAGGTCGGCGCCGAACACGCCCGGGCCGCTGTCGGCCACCGTGACGCGCAAGCGCCCACCGACCGCGTGCGCTGAAATCGCCACACAGCCACCCGGCGGCGAATGACGCAGGGCATTGCGCACCACGTTTTCGATGGCGCGGTAGAGGAGTTCCTGGCTGCCGCACGCGACCAGTGGGCCGTTCAGCTCGACTTCGATCGCGCAACCCTTGGCGTCGGTCTCGAAGCGGGCATTGTCGGCGATGTCGGCGACCAGTTCGCGCAGATCGACATCCTCGTCGAGCCGGCCCGCCATGCCGGCGTCAAGCCGGGCCAGCGTCAGCAATTCGCCGACCAGCATGTCCATGCGCGCGGTGTCGCGCTCGATGCGCAGGATGAACTCGGCGCTGCGCTCAGGCTGCTGCCGCATCAGGTCGGCGGCCGCCTGCAAGCGCGCCAGCGGCGAGCGCAGCTCGTGGGAAACGTCGTGCAGCAACCGGCGCTGCGCGTCGAGCAGGCCTTCGAGGCGCCCGGCCATGTGGTCGAAATCCTTGCCGAGATCGTCCAACTCGTCGTTGCGCCGGCCCATCGAGACGCCGATGCGGGTCTCCAGCTTGCCGCCGGCGACCGACTCGAAGGCCGTGCGCAGGGTGCGGATCGGCCGGGCGAAATACCAGGCCAGCAAGGCCGCGAAGAACAGGCTGACGATGCTGCCGGCGAGTATCGGCAGCATGGGTGGCGGCAGGCGATGGGGCGGCGGTGGCGGCCAATCCGGTCCGCCGAAGCCTGGCGGCGGCG